>JASLIL010000025.1 GCA_030152145.1 Tissierellales bacterium | reverse complement strand
CACGCCGCCAGCGTTCGTCCTGAGCCAGGATCAAACTCTCATTAAAAAGTTTGTTGGCTCATATTTAAAACAAATACTAGCTCTTAAAAATTTTATTTCTCAAAGTAATTTCATACTGTTTAGTTATCTAGGTTCTTGTCCGCTGTCTCCAGCTGACTCTTTATATCTTACAGTAGTAAGACTTGTTTGTCAACATTTTTCCAAAAGTTTTTTAAAGTATTTCTTTAGTAACTTTTCCTCTGAAGAACTTGTCTCCTGCTGACTCTTAATATAATAATATATTCCTTAAAATAAGTCAACACTTTTCAAAGTATTTTTTAAAAATGTTTTCTCCCTACCAATCTCTACCTTATATAGTAATATAAGCTTTTATAAAGCAGATCCTTTTAGGCCCCATAATCCAAAGTTTTCCTAGAAAAACACCTAAACTCCGTCCCCAACTATAAACAAATTTAAATAGGTGTTTAAATTTGTTTATATATTTGATAGAATAAATCTGGAAGAAAGAAATCTTTCATACTAATAAAGAAAGTGGTGATATTTTTGGATTTAAGACAACTAGAAACCTTTATACAAGTTGCCAACTCTAAAAGCTTCTCCAGAGCTGCAGAAAAACTGTTTATTACACAGCCAACAGTTACCAACCATATTCAAAATCTAGAAAGAGAACTTGGAACCCTACTAATAAACAGATCTGGGAAGAATATAAGTCTTACCGATGCTGGAAGTCTACTCTACAGATATGCAATTAATATAGTAAACTCCTGCGAAATGGCTAAATTTGACTTAGCATCCTATAAAGGTAGAATTCAAGGACATATTTCAATCTATTCAAGTTCAGTACCTAGAAAGTACATTCTTCCTGATATTATGCACAACTTTTTAAACAATTATCCTGATGTATCCTTTACATTAGCTGATAATGACTCTAAAAATGTAACAAACAGCATACTAGAAGGAGACACTGACTTTGGTATAGTAGGAGCAAAGTATAGTTCCAACAACTTAAACTATATTAATCTAATGGAAGACAGACTTCTATTGATAACTCCTAATAACTCAAACTATCCAAAGCCTAATTTTTCAACTATATCATTAAGTAGCGTACTTAAGGACAGATTTATCCTAAGGGAAGAAGGATCCGGTACAAGAGACCTACTAGAAGAAGAGTTGATTAAAAATGGTATATCCATTAAAAACCTAGATGTAGTAGCCTATATAGAAGATACAGAAACCATAAAAGAGCTAGTAACTCTTGGTACAGGTGTAAGCTTCATATCTGAAAAGGCAGTAAACGAAGACATTAAACTAGAAAGATACAAGGCCTATTACATTGAAGATTTTAATTTTGCCAGACAATTTTATTTCGTATACCACAACAAAAGACAACTATCTCCATTAAATGAAACCTTTAAAAACTTTGTCTTAGACTATATCAAAAAATCATCTATATGAAATAATTATAAAATAGCTTCGTTGAAGTCTGCATAGATAGGACCGAGGAAAAGAAAGAAGCCTTGGTCTTATTTTATTGATTTCAGCCTACATATAAGAATAGAAAAGAACTTTTTTCAAGTTCTTTTATTTTTGCCCAAAACAAAGACATGGAGGCACAGAGGCCTCCGCTACCTTATATTTCCACACAAAAAAAACCGACCAAATGATCGGTTTTTTTTTAGGCCATAAAGAAAGCCTTGTAGCCTTTGTAGGTCATGTAAACGTCTGCTTTACTTACTAGTTCGTGGGTTGCGTGCATGCTTAGCACCGGTACTCCACAGTCTACTACTTCCATGCCGTATTGAGCTAGGATATAGGCTATAGTTCCTCCGCCTCCTTGGTCTACCTTTCCAAGTTCTCCTGTTTGCCATACTATATTGTTTTCATTAAATACATTTCTTACAAAGCTTATAAATTCTGGGTTGGCGTCGTTACATGAATACTTTCCGCCTGATCCTGTGTATTTTATAAGGGCTAGACCGTGTCCTAGCTTTGATGTGTTGTTTTTCTCAAATGCTGATGCAAATTCTGGATCAAATGCTGCTGCTACGTCTGCTGATAGAGCTTTTGAGTTTGCTAGTGACTTGTCTACTACATACATGTCTGCTTCTTGTTTTAGTAGATATACTAGGTCCATTACTGTATTTCTTAGGAATTTTGAGCTCATTCCTGAATTTCCTGTGTTACCTATTTCTTCCTTGTCTACAAAAAGTCCTAGGGCTGTTGTTTCAGGGTTTTCTGTTTCTAAAACTGCCTTTAGTGACGCATAGGCACATACTCTGTCGTCATGGCCGTAGCCTGCTATCATACTTCTGTCAAATCCTACGTCTCTTGACTTTCCTGCTGGTACTATTTCAATTTCAGCTGATACAAAGTCCTCTTCTTCTATGCCATATTTTTCATTTAATATCTTAAGAACATTTTCTTTTACCTTAGCGTCTTCTGCGTCTTTTGCTGGTATAGTTCCTATTAGAAGGTTTAGTCCCTCTCCTGAGATAACTTCCCTAGCTGTTTTAGCGTATTGATCTTTTCCTAGGTGTGGAAGAATGTCTGTTATATAGAATACTGGATCTTCTTCCTTGTCTCCTATAGCTATATCTAGTCTTTCTCCATTTCTCTTGTATAGAACACCATACATTTCTAGTGGTAGGGCTACCCATTGGTACTTAACTATTCCACCATAGTAGTGGGTTTTTAGGTAGGCCATGTCACTGTCTTCATATAGAGGTACTTGCTTTAGGTCCAATCTTGGTGAGTCCACATGGGATCCTACTATGTGCATACCATCTATAATGTCCTTCTTACCTATTACAAAAAGAGCTACACCCTTTTCCTTGTTTTCTTTATAAACTTTATCTCCTGGTCTAAGAGTTTTTTTAGCCTTTAAAATCTCATCCATATTTTTGAATCCAACTGCCTCAGCACGTTTGATTATTTCTTTAACAGCCAGTCTTTCAGTTTTACCTGTGTCCAAGAAATCTCTGTAGTCCTGTCCTAACTTAAAAATCTCATCATGTTCTTCCGGAATTACTTCCCAAACATTTCTTCTTTTAAAGCTTAAACTTTTTTCAGTCATTGAATCTCCTCCTATGAATATTAAAATATATGTTAATCATATACTTTAGCCTTAATAATACTTGCTAGCTCCTGATCAAGGGAGCCTAGTTTTTCTATATAATCATCTAGATTCCTGTAATCTACCTCTTCCTTAAAGAGCAGGTACTCTAGATAGTGCCTAACATCATTTACTATAAAGCTATCATCTTCCACATGGCCATATTCACTGTAGTCTCTTACTATAAGTACCAGGGCATCTATAAGTTTGTTCCTATCAAAGGATTTCTTGTCTAGCTTTGAAAAATCCATGGCCTGTCTTTTTACAAAGTAATTTTCATTGTCTCTGGCATTTTTCAGAATATACTTTGTATATCCTATTATACACCCAGTTCCCTGACAATTTCCACAACTCTCTTCTCCCAGGCAAATATCTTCCAGGGCTTTTGATATAAGCTCTGTTTGCTGATATAGTCTTTCTGCTGCCTTTTGAATTTGAGATTTACCAGTTCTTGATCTCTTAAGTCTTATTATCAAGTAGGCTTCTAGACCTACTACTACCAAGATATAGACCAGTATACTTATGCTGTTTACATAGGCCTTTGGTAGTTGGGATATTATCTTCAAGGAACCAAAGAATACAAAGACCATAGAGGATACTATCTTTACATAAAAATCTGGTATCTTGTCTCCTATCTTCTTGCCTACAAATATACCCAGACTACTGGTGGCTATCATGCCTAGAGTTGTACCTATAAGTATAAATAGGGGATAGTTTCCCTCAGCAGAAAGTGTCATAGCTGTTAGCTGAGTCTTATCTCCCAATTCCCCTACAAAAAATGCCAGTGCTACTGTAAGTATGGGGCCAAACTTCTTCCTTTCCCCCTCTTCCTCATCATCTTCATCCCTAAGTGCTAGAAATCCAAAGGCCAAGAAAAGTAGGCCTGCTGCTAGCTGTATCTTATCCAAGGGAAAGAGTCTATTTAAGTACCTTCCCAAAAGAATTGCCAGTCCATGGTTAAAAAATACTCCTATACCCACTCCCAAAAGTACCTCCCTAACCAAATACTGGGTGGCAAAGGTCATGGCTATTATCTGGGTCTTATCCCCCATTTCTGCTACAAATATCAAAATAAATGCTTTTACTAGTTCCCCTAACAAGTTTATCCCTCTTTTACCTTATTTTTATGCTTTGACCTGCCTTTATCTGTACTGGCAGCTTTATTATATCCTGATTTATCTCCTGGCTGTCTATTTCCTTTACTATCTTTCTCATGGCTACAGCCCCTATATCATAAAAAGGTGACATAATTGTTGTCAACTTTGGTCTGTAGTCATGGGTGTCTGTCCCTCCAAATCCCACTACTCCAATTTCCTCTGGTACAGATATGCCCCTGTCATAACAGTAGTTTAAAAATCCTATGGCCAGTTCATCCTGACAGAAGTAAAGGGAATCTATGGATTTTTCCTTAATCTTCTCCATTATAAAGTCCCCTTGGTCGTAGATGTCCTTGGACTTTTTACCCTCTATGTAAAGAGTGCTGGCCTCTAGGTCATAAGATGACAGGGCCTTTCTATAGCCTCTTATCTTATTTTTTTCAACAGAATTTTCCTCCTTGGAGTTATATATATAGAGGGGTTTTTTATACTTATTTTCCACCAAAAGATTGCTAAGCTTATAGCTGGTGTCCTCATAGTCTATACTGACCTTTATGTGTTGACTGTCATTTATATACCTATTAAGGTAGCTGTAGGGTGTTTTTAGGTCTTCCAGTTTTTCAATTACCCTCTTGTCAAAACTTTCTGATATTATTATAAGTCCTTCCACCTGCTTATTCTTTAAAATGTCTATATATTTCATCTCTGTATTTATATCATCATAGCTGCTGGAAAGAAGAATATCATATTTATACATCCTACCCACTTCCTCTATACCTCTTACTGCCTGAGCTATGTAAGACTTGCCTATATCTGTTACTATAACACCTATCAGGTTAGATTTCTTAGTAACTAGACTTCTTGCCAATTCATTTGGTTTATAATCAAGCTCTTCTATTGCCTTAATGACCCTTTGTTTTGCTTCATTACTTACAGGTTTTGAACTATTTATTACCCTTGATACTGTTGATATAGAAACACCTGCAAGCTTGGCTACATCTTTTATGGTCACTGTCATTTTATCCCTCCTTAAGGTACTAATATCTCCATAGATTGATGGACAGCTATAAATTCTGCTGGGAGCTTTCCTCCATATTCCCCGTCTATATCTATGGTTAAATTTCTTTCTGACCAAACCTTTAAACTCTTGGTCTTAAAATATTCAACATTGGGGTGATTTACATGATCCCCTTTCAATATATTTACAAAGATTTGGGCCAGGTCTACTATCTCAGACTTCTTTATTATAACTACATCTAGGTAGCCATCTGAAACACTGGCATCTGGAGCTAGCTTCTTAAAGCCACCAATAGAAGCACTATTGGAGACTACAAATAAAAGAGCTTCCTCCTCCTTTGTGTATTCTTCTGATTCAAACTTCATCCTTATAGGCTTTAGGGTCTGTCTAGGTATTTCCTTTAACCCCTCTACATAGTAGGCCATTCTGCCAAATATAGCCTTAGCCTCTGGCTGAACCTTGTAGCCAACATCTGTTAGAAGGCCACTGGCTGCTACGTTTACAAAGTATTTATTATTAACCTTTCCCAGGTCTATTACAGTTGTCTTGCCATTTAAGATCATCTGATGAAACTCATCCATATCTGTTGGAAGATTCATGTGAGTTGCAAAGTCATTAACTGTTCCAGCTGATAGTATGGCCACTGGTATCTTTCTTTCACTTAGGGCTATACCTGCAGCTACCTCATTAACTGTACCATCTCCTCCACAGGCAATAATCATATCCCAATCTTCCTTGCATGTCTTGATAGTCTCATTCATGGCATCATCTTTCTTGGCTGTATTAAATTTCCCCAGTATATATCCGTCATCTAGGAGGAGTGTTGCCAAGTAATCCAGTCCCCTCTGTATGTTCTGTCTACCTGATGATGGATTTGATATAATTTTTATCTTTTTCATACTACCAAAACCTTTCCCATATATTTTCTACATTAAAACTATTATAACCCTTTTTAACTATAATTTCTTTACTTTTTCCCAATTATCAGTAATAATACCATCTAGACCAATTTCCTTGAACTTTCTTATATAGGCTGAATTATTTACTGTAAAAGGGAATATTCTTATATTTGCCTTCTTAAGTTCCTCTATCTCCTGATCTTTCAAGGCCAGGTAGTAGGGGTTGGCACTGTAGGCCCCTAGTTTATTTAGGTAGCCAGAAAGGTCATAGATATTTGAAAAGTAGAGGGCCCCTGTCCTTACTCTAGGCTCCAGTCTTCTTAACCTATCTAGGCTATTGTGATTAAAGGAGGACAGGAGGATATTTTCCGTCTTAAAGTCTGAGATGGCCCCCAGGACCTTCTCCTCTATATGGGGATAGTCCTCTAGGTTGTTCTTTATTTCTATATTTAAAAGTTTATCCCTGCCCCTAAAGACTTGTAAAACATCTTCCAACCTGGCTATAGACACTGCCTTTGACTCATAGCTTAGGGAAAGGTTTTCCAAGTCCCTAAGACTCAAGTCCTTAAGCCTTAGATCCAGCTTAAAAATTCTCCTTAAATCCTCATCATGAAAAACCACTAGCTCTCCTGTTTTTAGGGCCTGGACATCCAGTTCCACTCCGTCTAGATCTGACCCTGCCACTTCCTTAAAGGCCTCTAAGCTGTTTTCCATTTGTCCAAAGCCCTTGGCCCTATGACTTATTATCTTCATAATTATCTCCTTACACTAAGAAAAGAACCTTTTTCAAGGTTCTTTTCTCTATTTTTTTAATCCATTTCTTATTATATCAACTATATCCATAGCAAAGACAATATAGTCTGACATTCCTTTTACACTACTTTCTATGGCATTAGCTGATTCTGACACACTATCTGAAACTGTATCTATAGCATTGAATACATTTCCACCAGAATGTTCTAAGCCCTCGGTAAATGAATTGACATTATCTATTATCTCTGTTAGATCTTCACTACTGTTATCCATTATAAACTTAACATCTGTAGTAATACTGTTTACATCTTCAGTTATGCCATTTACATTGCTGGTTATAGTCGGAAGATTTTCCAAACTTCTATTTAGATTCTCCCTATTTGTATCAAACATTATTCTGGCCTCTGTAACTAGTTTACTGGCATTTCTAACTAGTACTATTAGGGTTCCCAAAAATACTATACCAAGTAAGCAAAGTATAAATGTTAAAAGCTCACCTACAGTTAGCGTTGCAGACATTCATATCACCCACTAATTATTTTTTATCCTCTTTTTTAACTTCTCTCTTGTCATCTTTCTTATCATCTTTCTTGTCTTCCTTAGCTTCTTCTTCCTTTTTAGATAAATCTACTTCTATCATATCCTTGTTTTTCATATCTTCAACTTTATCTCTAACTGCATCTTTAACTTTATCAGTCTTCTCTTTTACATTAGAAGATATCTCATCAGTTTTATCCTTTATAGCTTCTGATGTTTCATCTAAAGTTTTCTTAGCTGAATCAGTTGCTTCCTTTGTTGCCTTGGCTATATCTTCTCTAGTTTCTTTGCCTGATTTTGGTGCGGTGAGTAAACCTGTTATAACCCCTGCTGCTGTACCGATAGCTGCTCCTACACCTACCTTCTTAACTGTGTCCTTCATTTCCTTTTGTTTTCTCTTTTTCTCAATATTTTTAATAAAATTCATTTCCCCAAACTCCTCTCTATTAGTTTTATCATATTCTTTTTATACCCGATGTTATTGGCTATAATCAGTATTAGTAAATATTTGCAAAGATTTCCAAAGCTTTTCCATTCTCCCTTATTATTTTGAGTTTTCATAATTTTTTGTATATAATGATTAGATAGATAAAGGAGGAATCATATGAGACAACTTAGAAAAAACTTAAAGTATCTTGAAGATTTTTTTCGGGAAAACAAGGGCTACTATATTCTTGGAATTTTAATCCTTATTGTAGTAGATACTATCCAGCTTTTTGTTCCCCAAGTTCTTAGGAAGGGAACAGATGCCCTACAGTCTGGCTCTATAAGCCTTAGGGATCTAGGAAAATATAGCCTGATTATAGTAGTTTTAGGCCTGATCATGTCAGTTGGCCGATATTTTTGGCGCGTCTACTTATTTGGAAGTTCTAGAAGGCTTGAGTACCACCTAAGGGACAAGCTCTTTAACCACCTTCTAACACTTTCGCCTAATTTCTACAATACCAATAAAACTGGAGATATAATGGCCCATGCCACAAATGATATTAATGCTGTTAGGGTTACTTTTGGCCAGGGAATTATGATGGTTATCGATGCTAGCTTCCTAGCCCTTTTAACCCTTATATTTATGGTTAAAACCACCAACCTTAAGTTTACCCTTATATCACTGGTGTCTTTGCCTTTTATAAGTATAATCGGTAAGAGATTTAGTAAGTTAATACACAGGAGGTTTAAAATTGTACAGGAGTCATTTTCTAGGCTTACAGATATTACCCAGGAAAGTTTTGCTGGAGCCAGAGTTATAAAGTCCTTTGTTCAGGAGGATCTTGTTATAGATAACTTTCTAGAGGTTAATGATGACAACCTAAGTAAAAACCTAGAGCTAGTTAGGATTTCAGGTATGTTCCCTCCTCTAGTTCAGTTTATATCCTCCATAGCCTTCTTTATAGTTATGATCTATGGTAGCCAAATGGTTATCTTAGAAGAAATAAGCCTAGGTGACTTTATAGCCTTTAACAACTACCTAGGGGTCCTAATATGGCCTATGATGGCTATTGGCTGGGTTATAAATATAGTTCAAAGGGGAAATGCCTCCCTTGAGAGAATAAATGAAATACTTGATGTTAAACCAGATATAGTTGACACAGAGTATGCTAGAGATATAGACCATATAGATGGTTCCATAGAGTTTAAAAATGTTTCCTTTAAGTATCCTAGGGCTGAAGTAGAGGCTCTTAAAGATATTAACTTTAAGATTGATGCCAACAAGACCCTGGCTATAATAGGAAGGACTGGTAGTGGTAAGACAAGTTTGGTTAAACTTCTTCTTAGGGTTTACGATGACTATGAGGGTCAAATCCTAATTGATGGTATTGATATTAAGGATTTTAGCCTTAGGAGTCTTAGGGATCATATAGGCTATGTTCCCCAGGATAACTTTCTTTTTTCAAGAACTATAAAGGAAAATATTGAGTTTAGCCAGGATCAGCCTATGGAGCTTGAAAAAGTTGAGGCTGCTTCTAAGTTTTCAGAGGTCTATAATAATATTATGGACTTTCCAGAGGGCTTTGATACAGTTTTAGGGGAAAGAGGTGTTACCCTTTCTGGTGGTCAAAAGCAAAGGGTGTCTATAGCTCGTGGAATTGTAAAGGATTCAAAGATTATTATTTTTGATGATAGTTTTTCCAGTGTAGATACTAATACAGAGGAAAAGATTTTGGAGAATATAGATAATATAGAGGCTGGTAAGACCCTGCTTCTAATAAGTCATAGGATTTCAACCATAAAAAATGCCGATCTTATCCTGGTCTTAGATGACGGGGAGATTATTCAGGCCGGCAACCACAAGGAGCTTTTAGGGGACCAAGAGGGTCTCTACTACTATCTTCATGAAGAACAACTTCTAGAGGAAATGGTTAAGGCTTCTGGGGAGGAGGATTAAAATGGAAGATAAAAAGAGTTTTGATATAAAACTAATGAAAAGATTGCTAGGCTATGCTAGGCCCTACTGGAAATACCTTCTTCTAACTATAGTCCTAATGACTGTGGTAACTGGTCTAGAACTACTTAGGCCCTATCTGATTAAGGTCAGTATAGATGACTATATAAGTGGTGATAAGGCTCTTATGTATGAATTTGAAGCTGGTGCTTACCCTGACATAAGGTCTACTTCCTATAAGGGAAAGCTTTATATTAGGGAGAAGGATCTCTTAAAGGAGGGCGTGGACATAGATGCTTCCTTTAATAAGAAGGTTTTGGAGAAAAAAGATGGAAGCTACCTTCTTTTAGATCCAGATAACAAGGCTCTGGCTGAAAACCTTAGTCAGGAGGACTACAGGAATTTTAGGCAGTATGATATAGATGGAATAAAGAGAATAAGTTTTATCTTCCTCCTAACGGTTTTCTTGGTCTTTGTATTTAACTATATACAGATGTTTATCCTAAACTACACTGGCCAAAAGATAATCTATAGTATAAGGAAGGATATTTTCTCTCATATTCAGCATCTTTCCATATCATACTTTGACAAAAACCCTATTGGAAAGCTGGTTACTAGGGTTACCAATGATACAGAGTCCCTAAATGAAATGTATACTGGTGTTCTTATTAATCTTTTTAAGGATGTTTTTATTCTTATTGGGGTTATTATAATAATGTTTAGATTAAATCTAAAGTTGACCTTGGTGTCTCTTGTCTTCCTGCCCTTTATAATCTTGACTTCCATACTTTTCAGGAAGAAAATAAGGAATGTTTACAGGCTGTCAAGGACCCAGCTGGCCAAGATTAATACTACTTTAAATGAGAATATTAGTGGTATGGGGGTTATACAGGTCTTTAAGAAGGAGGATAAGATTTCTAGGGAATTTGATGAGATTAACAGGGAGTATCTTCAGACCTCTATGGATGAGGTGGAGACCTATGCAGTTTTTAGACCTATAATAGAGATTATAAAGTTTTCAGGTATGGCTGCACTTTTCTTTATAGGTGGTAGGGATGTTTTAAGGGGGATTATTCCCTTTGGTATACTCTTTGCCTTTATAGACTATTTACAGAGATTTTTTGAGCCTATACTGGACCTAACTGAAAAGTATAATATTCTTCAGTCTGCCATGGCCTCTAGTGAAAAAATCTTTACTATCTTGGATCATGATGAGTTTATAGAGAATAGGGAGGATCCTATTGTGGCCCAATCCTTTAAGGGGAAGATAGAGTTTAAGAATGTTTGGTTTTCCTATGATGATGAGAACTGGGTTTTAAAGGACTTGAACTTTACTATAGAACCTGGTGAGATGGTGGCCTTTGTTGGAGCTACTGGGGCTGGTAAATCCTCTATTATGAACCTTATAACTAGGTTCTATGATATACAAGAGGGTGAGATCCTTATTGATGGTGTAAATATAAAGGACTATGATAAGTATTCCCTTAGGAAAAATATAGGTGTTGTCCTTCAGGATGTCTTTATGTTCTCTGGTAGCATCAAGGATAATATAAGACTTAATAACCAGGATATTAGCGATGAGGAGATAGAAACTATAGCCAAGTATGTAAATGCCCATCACTTTATAGATAGACTTCCCAAGAAGTATGATGAGGAAGTTATGGAGAGAGGTGCTACCCTTTCCAGTGGTGAAAAGCAACTTCTAAGCTTTGCTAGAACCCTGGCCTTCGATCCTAGTATATTGATACTGGATGAGGCTACTTCCAGCATAGATACGGAGACAGAGATTCTTATACAGGATGCCCTAGGAAAGCTTACCAAGGGGAGAACCAGTATAGCTGTTGCCCACAGGCTTTCTACTATACAGAGTGCCGACAAGATAATGGTCTTAAACAAGGGCCGTATAGAGGAGGCTGGCAACCACCAAGAGCTTCTTCAAAAACAGGGAATCTACTACAACCTATATAAGCTACAGTATAAGGAAGATTTCAAAAGATAAATTAAGCCCTATTTCCTCCTGGAAATAGGGCTTAAAAAAAATCCAAATTAATGGATTCTTCTAGTATGTATGATCCACAATGCCGTCTCCCATCTAATTCAAACCCTCATGTAGAGGTGGGTGCTCCGCCATAAATCTTGAACGTCCAGTTAAGGCATGTTCTTAAAGTACAGACATCGAACTCCCGTATATTAAAAGTGTCGGTTGAATTATTTGAGATAACGTACACCGTAGATTGTATTTATATTATACCCTTTTTTTCTAGTTTCATCAAGTTTTTTACAAAGTTCAAGCTAATTGTCAATACAGATACAAAGATTTAACTTTTAATGTTATAATATATAGTATATTAATTTACCTTAGGAGGGGTTATGTTGAACTCTAATAAGAGAACCATAAATATTATTTCCAACTATAATAAACCTTCTCAAAATACATCAGGATTACTTAGGGAGAAATTTGAAGCAAAGGGCTTCTACCTGCCTGAGAAGTATGATAATAATGCGGAATTGAATATTTGTGTTGGTGGGGACGGAGCTTTTTTAAGGGCTGTCCACAGATATAGATTTACCAATATACCATTTATTGGTATTAATACAGGACATTTAGGATTTTTCCAGGAGATCTTGCCTGAGAATATAGATGAGTTTATTGATAATTACTTGAAGAAAAAATATACTGTAGAGGAAATCTTCCTTGTTAATGCCAAGGTACATACAAAGAATAAGGTCTTTAATCTTTATGGTGTAAATGAAATAGTCTTAAAGGGTATTAGGTCTAAGGTTGTCCACCTAAAGGTTTTTATAGATAATAATCATCTAGAAAACTTTTCTGGTGATGGCTTGATTATATCTACCCCAGTTGGTAGTACAGCCTATAATCTTTCCAGTGGTGGCTCTGTTGTCTACCCTTCCCTGAAGACTCTTCAGATTACTCCCCTGTCTCCTATAAATTCAAAGGCCTATAGGTCCCTTGGTAATAGTGCTATAGTGCCAGGAGAAATCAAGATTAGGGTTGAGCCTGAGTTAAGATATGAGAACTCAACTATAGTTATAGTTGATGGAATAGAGTTTAAGTATGATAATATTACCAAGGTAGAGTTTTCTATACCTAAGAAAACTATATCTAGGTTAAACTTTAATAAGGATATGTACTGGCAGAATCTTAAGAGCAAGTTTCTTTAGGATTCTTAAAAAAGGACTGGTTCTAGTTTTTCTAGAATCCAGTCCTTTTTTTGCTAGCTTTTAAAATCCCTAGTCCTATATTAACTTATCCATTTCATCTACTAACTTTCTAAAGATCTTAAGGGCATCATCTACTGGTTTCTTAGTGTTCATGTCTACACCAGCTGTTTTCAATACATTTATAGGGTAGTCTGATGAACCTGCCTTTAGGAATCCTAGATACTTGTCTACTGCTTCCTGACCCTCATTTAATATCTTCTGGGAGAAGGCCATGGCTGCTGAATAACCTGTTGCGTATTGGAATACATAGAAATTATAGTAGAAATGTGGTATTCTAGCCCATTCTAAGGCTATTTCCTCATCTACTACCATATTTGGACCATAGTAAAGCTCATTTAATTCCTTGTAAACCTTTGATAGGTAGTCTGCTGTCAAGCTTCCTCCTGCCTCAACATGTTCATATATTATCTTCTCAAATTCTGCAAACATAGTTTGTCTAAATACAGTGCTTCTAAACTGTTCTAGATGGTGGTTTAAAAGATAAAGTTTTTCTTCCTTACTTTCTGCATTTTCCAGTAGGTAGTCTAAAAGTAGGGCCTCATTAGTAGTTGAAGCTACCTCTGCTACAAATATACTGTAGCCTCCGTATACTGGAGCTTGGTTTTTACGGCTTAAATAGCTGTGGATTGAGTGACCCATTTCATGGGCTGTAGTAAAAACACTGTCCAACTCATTTTGGTAGTTTAAAAGTATATATGGGTTGGAGTCATAGCAGCCACCTGAATAGGCTCCTGATCTTTTTCCAGTGTTTTCATAAACATCTATCCATCTATTGTTAAAGCCTTCCTCTACTATCTTAAGGTAGTCCTGTCCCAGTGGGTTTAATCCCTTAAGTATCAGGTCCTTGGCTTTTTCATACTCAACTTCCATTTGATAGTCCTTTAGCATTGGAGTGTAGATGTCATACATGTGAAGTTCTTCCAGTCCAAGAGCCCTCTTTCTTATATCCATATACTTATACATGGCATCTAGGTTCTCATGAACTGAGTCTATTAGATTGTCATATACCTTAGTGTCTACATTGTTCTTAAATAATGAAGCCTGTCTGGCACTTTCAAAGTTTCTCATCTTAGCTTCAAATATATTGTATTTACTGTTACCACTTAGGGTTTGGGCAAAGGTGTTTTTAAACTGGTCATAGCTGCCATAAAGAGCCTTGAAGGCATCTTCCCTTACCCTTCTATCTTCACTTCTCATTAGAGGTATAAAGTTACCATGAGTAATCTTAACTTCCTCTCCATTTTCATCTTTTATGCTAGGGAAGCTTATATCAGCATTGTTTAACATTCCAAAGGTCTGCTGTGATGCTTCTGCTACCTCACCCATTTGGGCTAGTATACTTTCCTCTCTTGGTGAAAGTACATGATCCTTCTGTCTTATTAAATTATTAAGTGACTGTCTGTAAAGCTCTAGTTTTTCATTTTCCTCAAAAAAGCCTTCTAGCCTGTCTTTTTCCATAGAAAGAACTTCTGGGCTAAAGAAGGACAGCTTGTTTTCTACATAAACATAGGCCTTTAGAGCCTTGTCCTTTAGGGCTTGAGATTCTGCCACCCTAGTGTCCTGGTCTAGGTTCATACTAGAATAGGAGTAGAGTTTGCTGACCAAGCGATAGATTTCCTGGCTATCCTCCAAGGCCTTAAACATAGTTTGGCTGGATTCATCTAATCTTCCCTTGTAAGCTTCTAAGTCATCTGCTAATTTCATTACTTTCTCATAGTCTTTGTTCCAAGCTTCTTCATCTGCATACATAAGACTAAGATCCCAAGTAAATTCCTCAGGTATTTCACTTCTCTTTTCATATAGTACCTTAGACATATAAAATCCCCCTTAATTATGTTTTTCCATTACTGACTTGATTATATCTCTAGCAATTGGTGCTGCAGTCTTTCCTCCTGTGCTAGCATCCTCTTCTAAAATAACGGTTACTACCACTTGAGGGTCCTCTGCTGGAGCAAAGCCTGTAAACCAGGCATGACTCTTACCAGAGGCATTTTCTGCAGTACCAGTTTTACCAGCTACCTGAATGTTTCCTAGTTGTGCATTTTTTCCTGTACCATTGTTTACTACACTTACCATCATATCTTTAAGCTCATTGGCTAGGTCCTTATCTGTTAAGGTGGACATAGGCAATGGGTTGTTTGTTTTTATTACATTATTTCTTGGAGAAATAACATTCTTTACTAGTATGGGCTTCATCATTACTCCATCATTGGCTATGGCAGCAGTTATTAGGTTCATGTTTAGGGGGCTTACTAGAAGCTTGCCCTGACCTATGCTGGCTGCTGCCAGACTGGTCTTGCCCATCTTGGACTTCTCCTCTATTCTAGAGGGCTTTGTAGCTAGGTCAAAATCTATTTCCTTCCCTATATAAGCCCTTGAAAGCAGCTTATAAAAATTATCCTTGCCTAGATCCTGAGACTTGCTGGCAAAGTAGGTGTTACATGATTTTGTTAGGGCCTGAGCTAGGTCAATGTCTCCATGGGCCTTGCCACTATAGTCCTTTAAATTGTAGCCATCTACAAGAACACTTCCCTGACAGGAAAAGTTCTGATCTATGGCTGGATTTTCTAGTATTCCCAGACTGGTTACTAGCTTAAAGCTAGATCCTGGTGGGTAGAGACCAGAGGTGGCCCTGTTTATAAAAGGACTGTCTGGATTTTCCATTATGGATCCCCAGTTGTCCTTAAGCTTGGCTGGATTAAAGTCCGGTAGACTTACCATAGAGTAGATCTCCCCTGTTTTAGGATTGGAGACAACTATGGCTCCCTTCCTACCCTCTAGTTTTTCCCTGGTGTATTTTTGAATTTCATGATCTATTGTCAACCTAAGGTTATTACCTGTACCACTGGAATCTACCAGATTTTTAATCTCATTTATGGATAAATTCTCACTTATATTTAAAAGGGTATTGTTGTAGTTTAGCTCTAAACCTGACTTACCAAACTCCCTATAGCTATATCCTATTATATGGCTATAGAGGTTTTCAAAATTATATACCCTCCTGTATCTGTCTTCATCTTTTTCACTATGGGCCAAAACCAGGCCATTCCTATCTTCTATATTTCCCCTTCTGGTTTTCTCCTCATTGATCCAAAGTCTTTTATTGTAGCTATTTTGACTTATCTTATCTGCCTTAAAACCCTGAAAGTAGGTTAGGTAAAGAACAAGGCTTAAGAACATAAGGCAGATCAAGAACAACACTAGTTTTATCCTCTTGATTTCTTTATTCATGGCCTTCCTCCTGAAAGTCTAGATTTTCACTGGTAGCTTGTAGAATCCCCAGAGATATAAAGCTTGATAGCATAGAGCTTCCTCCATAGCTAACAAAGGGTATGGTTATACCAGTTAAGGGAATCATCTTCATAACCCCTCCCAGTATTATAAAGGCCTGGATGGCAAAAAGACTGCTTATGCCCAGGGCCACTATTCTAAAAAACTTATCCTCCTGCTTTATGGCTATCTTAAAACCCCTATAGACCAGGATTAAAAATAGCATTATAACACCCATACCTGTAAAGACTCCCATTTCCTCACAAATAGCAGAAAATATAAAGTCTGTGTGGACCTCTGGTATAAAGTCTGGATGTCCCAGACCTAAGCCTGTACCAAAAAATCCTCCTGTGCCTATGGCAAAGAGAGATTGGGTTATTTGGTAGCCCTTGTTGTTTATATCGGTCCAAGGGTCCAGCCAGGTAAGGATTCTTACCCTAACATGGTTAAACAAAAATATTCCCAGAACTGCACTTAAGAGGAATAGAAGTATATTCCAAACTATAAGCTTCCTGTCTTCTTCGTATATAAATTGCAGAAAGAGAAATATTCCATAAAAAACCAAGACTGTTCCCAGGTCTCTTTGGAGAAATAAAAATGCTATAAAAACATATATGGTTCCCAGTAAATAGTAGGAAGCATACTTGTATTCCTTGAATTTTTCTATATTGGAGTAGTAGCCAGCTATCATAAAGATCATAGTTAGCTTTATTATTTCAGTTGGCTGAAACCTAAAGCCCATTATGCTGATCCAGTTTTTAGATCCCTTGGTTCTATCTGCCAATATAAGGGTCATTACAAATAGTATTATGGAAACAACCCCGTAAAATATAGTTAGATCCTTTAAGAAGTAAAGTTTTTTTAAGAGAAAATAGGTTGTGAAAAATGCCACTATACCTATTATTGCCCAAAGGGTCTGCCTTGTGCCCAGGCTGGGATTAATCCTATAAATCATCATAAGACCTATGCTTAGAAGCATGGCCACTATTAGAAATATGTAGCTGTCGCCCTTGGAAAATTTGTTTATTATGAAATTAGATAGGTATATAAGGACTATTAGACTAAGTCCCATTATTAAAGCTTTTTCATCTAGTTGATCGCTTCCCTGACCGTAAGTATATAAAAGGGTCATGGCTAGTACTTGAAATAAAAACAATAAATTTCTCGGCCTTTTGTAGTTTACTTTTCCACTTAAGATATTAAACATTTTACCACTAATCCTTTTCTACAAAGACAAATTCCATTTGTCCTATTCTTATTATATCCCCATTGTCCAGGCCTTCCCTGTCCTCTAGTCTAGCTCCATTTAAGAAGCTACCATTGGCACTATTTAGATCTTCTAAAAGGTATCTACTGTCCTCAAGATATATCTTGCAATGATTTTTCGACATAAAGGGATCTCTTATTACTATTGTATTTGAAGAGCTTCTTCCTATGGTTTCTTCCTGACCCAATGGATAGTTTTCAAACACCTTGAATCCCAGTTCTTCCTTTACATTTAGCAGTTTCAAATAGACCCTTGAATCATTGGTCTTACCTATATTATTTATATCTAAGTATATTAATCTTATTATGCTTAATAAGAAGGCATATATAATGAAGATAAATATATACTTGAAAGCTATTGATAATAATTTAAACATTTCTACCTCCTTTAGGCCTTTAACCTATATTATCACAAACTATAGGCCTTGTGAATATTATGGCTGGTTACAAATTTACTACAGGCTTTATAGGCCTGAAGATGCCTATAAGATGTTTCTATTTTAAATCCTCTCCTATCTTGGGTATAATCTTATTTGGTCCCGAATTTAAATTTATTTATTTAAAAACTGTCTAGTTTTTGATACTATGTATATAGTAAAGGGGGCTTGGAAATGAAAAGAAAATTGTATAGATCTACAAGTAATAGAATGATCGCTGGAGTTTGCGGCGGTATTGGGGAGGCTTTTGGTGTTGATCCTACTATGATCAGACTCTTTTGGCTTCTATTTATACTATTACCTGGAAGTCCTGGAATGCTGCTTTATATAGTTTCTTCTATAATTCTTCCAGAGGAATCGGATTATTACTATGACAATTTTAGCTACAAGGGAAACTCAAATAATAAAGTTTTTATTGGCTTAGCTTTGATTTTATTTGGTCTTTACTCTCTATTTAGAAGAGTTTGGCCTAAGGTTCTATATTTTTTCAAGGAAATCTTTAGCTTAAGCCCTATTTTACTCATATTGTTAGGCTTTTATATAATATTAAAAGATAGAAAAAATAACTAAGGAGGTATAAAATGAAGGACTATAGAATTTTTGATATTCTTGGACCTACTATGATTGGACCATCAAGCTCCCATACAGCTGGTGCTGCAAGATTAGGAAAGGTGGCTAAGGAAATAGCCAGACCTGGATTTGAGAAGATAACCTTTCACCTACACGGTTCTTTTGCCAAGACCTATAGGGGTCACGGTACTGATAGAGCTTTGGTTGCAGGTGCTCTGGGGATGGAACCAGATGATGAGGATCTTATTGAGTCCCTGCAAATCGCAAAGGATAGGGGTTTGACCATGATCTTTAAAGAAGCTGATCTGGGCTATGTTCACCCTAATACTGTTAAAATGGTTTTTGAATACAAGGACAGAGATGATTACTACATAATTGGTTCGTCTATTGGAGGCGGAAACATAATTATTAGTGATATTAACGGTGCTGAAATAGAATTTACTGGAAAATACCCTACTGTGCTTATTAAGTACAAGGACTCTAAGGGTGCTATAAGTAGAATAAGCTCTATTGTTTCAAATGCAGATATTAACATAGGTAACATGAAGGTTACTAGAGATGACAATATAGCTACTATGATTATAGAGGTTGATAGTAACTTTGAAGATAAGACTATTGAGGAAATGAAGGAATTACCTAATATTATAAACATCATGTCCATTAGTACACAAGGAGGTGCTTAGAATGTTTAATAAGGCATCTGAGCTTTTAGAATTATGTGATAAAAAAGGAAAAAAGATTTCTGAAATAGCTGCTGAAAGGGAGATTATCCAAACAGAGATTGCCCTAGAGGACTTAAGAGATCAGGTATATGAAGTATATGAGACCATGTTCACATCTGCTACAGCTGGACTAGAGGAGGATATAATCTCCCTTAGTGGTATGACTGGTGGCAATGCTAGGAAAATGGAGGAGTACAGAAGAAACAACAAGACTGTTTCTGGAGATGTATCAGTTGAGGCTATGGCCAAGGCTTTTTCTACATCTGAGGTAAATGCTTCCATGGGTAGGATAGTAGCTGCTCCGACTGCTGGTGCTTCTGGTATTATGCCAAGTGCCATGCTGACTGTTAAAAATAGGTTTGATCTTGATCGTGATACCCTAATTGATGGTCTTTTAAATTCAGCTGCCATAGGAGAGATAATAGCAAAAAATGCTACTATTTCAGGTGCTGAGGGTGGCTGTCAGGCTGAGTGTGGTGCTGCTAGTAGTATGGCTGCTTCTGCCATAGTTGAAATGCTTGGAGGAAGTCCTCAACAGTGTCTACATGCTGCTAGTTTTGCCCTTATAAATATTTTGGGCCTAGTATGCGACCCAGTTGCAGGACTTGTTGAGTTTCCATGTGCCCTAAGAAATGCATCTGGTGTAAACAATGCCCTAATTTCTGCAGATATGGCCCTGGCTGGAGTTAAGTCCCTAGTGCCCTTTGACCAGGTTGTAGAAAGTATGTATAATGTTGGCCAATCAATGCCTTCTGCCCTACGTGAAACTGCCCTAGGTGGTTTGGCTGCTACAGAGGCAGGTCAAGAACTAAAGGATAAGTATTTAAAGTATTAGACCATATAAAAACACCTAGGCCTGGCCTAGGTGTTTTACTTTACTAAACTATCTTATTTTTACATTTTTCCACTTATTGGTCTTAAACCTGTACTTTATAATTGCCCACCTTACTGATTGGTCTATAAAGATGGCATACCAGGCCCCTATAAGACCCATTCCCAGCCTTTCCACAAATAGCTTGGCCATTGATACCCTTAGGAATAAGATGGTCACTATCATGGATATAAGAGGCCATACCGTATCTCCTGCCCCTCTTAGACCTCCTGCTGTAACTAGCTGAGATGATTGGAAAGGTTGAACCAGAGCTATGATCTTTAAAAGCTTGGCTCCCCTGGCTATTACCTCAGGATTCTTAGTGTAAAGGCCAATTATCTGGCTGCCAAAGACAAAGAATATAAGACCTATAAGACCAGATAAGACACTACCAATCCTATTACATACCTTTATGTATTCTTCTGCCATATCCTTGTTGCCAGCTCCTAGACTTCTTCCTGTTAGGGAGGAGGCGGCTATACCTAGAGCCTGTCCTGTTACAAATGATAGGCTTAGGATATTCAAACAAATTTGATGGGTTGCATAGGCTACTGTTCCTAGGGAGGATACTATTCTTGTGAATATTATAATCCCCACCCTTATAACTATTTGTTCAAAGGATGCTGGTATTCCTATTTTAACCAGATTATACATTATGTTCTTATTAAAGCGGAATCTTTCCCTTAAATTGATTTTTATAATAGTTTCTTTTTTCAATATTTTTTTTATTAATAGTAGGGAGGCTACTAGCTGTGAAAAGCTTGTGGATAGACCTGCACCAAATACTCCCAGTCTAGGAATAGATCCTAGGCCGTAGATTAGTATCCTATTTCCAATAACATTTAAAAAGTTAACTCTTAAGTTTATGTTCATAGGAGTTTTTGTGTCTCCAGAACCTCTTAAAACTGCATACATAGAGAAGTTAAAGGCTTGAAAAACTAGTCCTATTACTATTATCCTAAAGTACCTGGAACCATACTGGATTGTGTCTGACTGGGCTCCTAGAAACTTCATTATATTCTCCCCATATCTTAGACCAAGAATCAACATAGGTAATACTATTAGAGCCTGGGTTAGGAGGAGAACATGCCTTACAACAGATTCTATCTCATCTTCTCTGTTGCCTCCTACATACCTAGCTACCATGGCTGTGGCACCAACATTTAAGGCTTGAACTAGAGATAAGGTGATAAATACCATCTGATTTGTTATGCCCACCGAGGCTATACTTGCAGCAGCCTCCTTTGGATTTACTATTCTACCTAGCATCATCATATCTATCATACCAAAAAGAGTTCCCAAGAATAACTCCACCAGTACTGGCCAAGCCGTCTTTATTACTGTTTTTATAGTTAGATTCCTATCTTCCATCCAATACCCCCTTACATTAAAACAAAGACAGCAAATTAAATTTGCTGTCTTTTACTAGCATATATTATCTTATTATTTACTGTGCTTTTCTTTGATGTATTTATCAATACCCTTAGCAGCATCTTTACCTGCACCCATAGCTAGGATTACTGTAGCAGCTCCTGTTACAGCGTCTCCACCAGCGAATACAGCTTCTTTTGAAGTTTTTCCTGTTTCTTCATCTGCTACGATACAATCCCATTGGTTTAACTCTAATCCTTCAGTAGTTGCTGGGATTAGTGGGTTTGGTGATGTACCAAGAGCCATGATTACAGTATCTACTTCAATATCAAATTCTGAACCTTCAATTACTTGAGGTCTTCTTCTTCCTGATGCATCAGGCTCGCCTAATTCCATTCTTTGGCAAGTGATATTGTTTACCCATCCATCTTCTCCTGCATGGATTTCTACTGGGCTTGTTAGGAATTCAAATTTGATTCCTTCTGCTATTGCATGATGAACTTCTTCAACTCTTGCTGGAAGTTCTTCTTGAGTTCTTCTGTATACTATATATACTTCTGAACCTAGTCTTAAAGCTGTTCTAGCTGCGTCCATAGCTACGTTACCTCCACCGATAACTGCTACTTTTTCTCCAACTTTGATTGGAGTATCTGTGGACTCATCAAAAGCTTTCATAAGGTTGTTACGTGTTAAGAATTCGTTAGCTGAGAATACACCGTTGCTGTTTTCTCCTGGGATTCCCATAAACTTAGGAAGTCCTGCTCCTGATCCTATAAATACAGCTTCGAATCCTTCTTTATTTAGTAGATCTTCTACTTTTATAGTTCTACCAACTATTACGTTAGTTTCTATTTTAACGCCTAAGTTCTTTAAGTTTTCAACTTCATGTTTTACAACTTTTGTCTTAGGAAGTCTGAATTCTGGAATACCATATACTAATACTCCACCTGGCTCATGTAGAGCTTCAAACATTGTTACGTCATATCCTTCTTTAGCAAGTTCTCCTGCACAAGTGATTCCTGCTGGACCTGAACCTATAACAGCTACCTTGTGACCATTGCTTTCTTTTCTTTCTCCTACTTTAACACCATTTTCTCTAGCCCAGTCAGCTGCAAATCTTTCTAGTTTACCTATAGCAACTGCTTCGCCCTTAATTCCAAGTACACATTTTTGTTCACATTGCTCTTCTTGTGGACAAACTCTACCACATACTGCTGGAAGTGCTGAGTATTCTGCTAGTACATGTGCAGCTTGCTCAAATTCACCTTCTGCTATATGATGGATGAATCTTGGTATATCAATGCTTACTGGACAGTTACCAACACATGGCTTGTTCTTACAGTTTAAGCATCTCTTAGCTTCTCTCATAGCTTCTTCTTCTGTATATCCTAAACAAACTTCTTCAAAGTTAGTAGCTCTAACTTTAGGATCTTGTTCTGCTATAGGAGTTCTTGTCATTCTATCTAATTTTGATAGATCTGTTTCAGCTTCCTCAGCTGCTTCAGATACTTTACATCCTGGAGCATTAACTGGCTCTTGCTTACATTCTACTGACTTGTATTGTCCTTGTCTTTGTAGTGCTTCGTTAAAGTCTACCTTGTGTCCGTCGAACTCTGGTCCGTCAACACAAGCAAACTTAGTTTCTCCATCTATAGTTACCCTACAAGCTCCGCACATTCCTGTACCGTCTACCATTATAGGGTTTAAGCTTACTACTGTAGGAATTCCTAACTGTTCTGTTAGCTTACATACGAACTTCATCATGATCATAGGACCAACTGATATAACCTTGTCGTATTTAATTCCTTCTTCTTTAACTAGTTCTTCAATTTTTCCTGTTACCATACCATTGAAACCGTAGCTACCATCATCTGTCGCTATGTATAAGTTACCTACTGATTCGATCTTTTCTTTTAGGATTATAAGATCTTTTGTTTTAGCTCCTACTATTACGTCTACTTCCATTCCATGGTCATGGAACCACTTAACTTGAGGATAAACTGGTGCTGCTCCAACTCCACCTGCTACAAACAGGATTCTTTGTTTTTTAAGCTCTTCTAAATCTTCGTTAACGTATTCTGAAGGTTGTCCTAAAGGTCCAACGAAGTCTTTAAAGTATTCGCCCTCTTCAAAAGCAGCCATTTTCTTAGTTGAACATCCCATAGCCTGTAATACTATAGTTACTGTTCCTCTCTCTAGATCATAATCACAAATTGTTAAAGGTACTCTTTCACCTTTTTCATCAGCGATAACAATTACGAATTGTCCTGGCTGTGCTGATTCAGCTACTCTTGGTGCATGCACGTCAAATGAGAATATATTTGGTGCTAGCAACTCTTTTTTAACTATTTTGTACATTAGTATTTCCTCCTTCTAACTAGGTTTTTTGATATTTATCTTGAATTTGTTATAGATAATCTTTATATATAAATATCCGCTATCAGTGTTTAATATATCACAAAAAAAGGTCAAATTCAATCATTATATATAGAGATATTTCCCAGTGAAAACCTTACCAAATTACTAGGATAAGTATCTAAAAAAGAAAAGCCATACCCTTTAAGTAAAGGATCTGGCTTTTTATTGTTAATTTTTTATTTATTCTATATCGTCAATTATATTCTTAACCCACTTGCCTGACTTGACCCTATTAAAACCTATAATAGAGGTTACAACCTCTTCCATAAAAACAGAAGCAAAGACCAGATGAACTGGTAGCTTAAACACTAGAACCCCTAGATAGGCCATAGGCACTCCTACCAACCAAACTGCTAGGATTTCCAGGTAGGCTGAAAACTTAGTGTCTCCTCCCCCTCTTAGGATACCAACTACTGTTGTTCCATTAAAGACCTTTACTACAAAGAATATACCTAGAACCTTTATTAGCTTACTGCTGGTTTGGTGTAGTTCCTCTGTCATATCCCCAAATAATCTTAGGATATAATTAGGGCTTACATAAAGGAGGAAGCCTAGTAATAGTCCCAGACTTACAGATATTATGAGGAATTTTCTAGCGTAGATCTTGGCCTTTTCCTCATCTCCTGCCCCAATTTGATTTCCTACCATTATGGTACAGGCATTGGCAACACCCCTGGTCATTACCATAAATATGTTTTGCACTGTAGTTAGGATTTGAACTGCAGCTGCTGCCACTACTCCTGCCTTGGCATAGGCTATGGAGTAAAGAACATTTCCAAGGGCCCACAGTCCCTCGTTTAAGATAACTGGTGATGTTGTCTTTAGGTACTTTTTAAGGAAGTTAGGATTCCAGTCTGAAAGTTCCTTAAAGTTAGCTGCCAATGGATTTTCAAGCCTTGAAGAATATATTACATAAAGTATTATTCCAAGCTCAACAACCCTTGCTATAACAGTTCCTATAGCTGCTCCCTCTATTCCCAATTCCGGAAATCCAAACTTACCAAAAATAAGGGCATAGTTGAAAAAAGCATTGGTTATAAAAGAAATAATACTTACAAGCATAGGCATTTTAGCCTGACCTATGGCACGGGATGACACTCCGTATATAAAGGCTATAGCTGTTACTATATAGCTAAGGGAAACTGGCCTTAAATACCTTGCACCTAACTCTATAACCTCCTTGTCCTTACTTAAGATCCTCATTATATTTTCTGGAAAAGCTATAGCTGCAACGGTAAATATAATTCCAAGAATAAGTCCCACTGTTAGAGATACTCCAAGAACCCTTTTTATATTTTCCCTATCCCTCTTTCCCCAAAACTGAGCTATAAATACAGATGAACCTGTAGCTATTCCAAATACAGTTACAGAATAAAAGAAAAATACCTGATTGGCAAGGCCTACTGCTGCTAAACTTGCCTCTCCCAAACTTGTTATCATAAGTGTGTCTAGCATGTTTATACTTGATGCTATTAGGTTTTGTAGGGCTATAGGCAGTGCTATAGCCAACATAGCCTTGTAAAAATTTTGATCTAAATCCTTCCTTCTAATTCTCCTTACCATAAATTGCCTCCTTTAATTTTAAAAAATAAAAACTCTCCAAAGGAGAGTTTCTATAATCTACTTTATGGATTCAATTCTAGCTAGAACTGAAGCTTTTATTTGTGATATCTTTTCCCTGGATGCCTTTTCATCTTTGTCTTTTGAATATATATATATCTTAATTTTTGGTTCTGTTCCTGAAGGTCTGACTGCATACCATGATTCATCATCAAAGTAATATTTCAATACATTGGACTTTGGATTTCCCGTTTCATCTAGTAAATAGTCTATAGTTTTAACAAGCTTTATATCAGCAATTTCCTCTATAGGCTCTTTTCTAAAGTTGTCCATTATTCTTTCTATTCTCTTTTTGCCTTCTATTCCCACTAGGGATATTGACATTAATTCGTCAAAATAATAACCATACTCTTCATATATTTCATCAAGTACATCTAAAATAGTCTTGTCTAGACTACTGTAGTAGCCTGCCATCTCTGCCAGTAGCATACTGGAGACTACTCCATCCTTATCTCTCACAAATGTTCCATAATTATATCCTATACTCTCCTCGTAACCAAAGATAAAGTTGTATTCCTTGGTCTTTTCAAATTCATTTGCCTTGCCGCAAATATGCTTAAATCCTGTAAGTGTATCTATAGTTTCAACCCCATACCTTTTGGCTATAGCCTTGCTAAGATCTCCTGTTACTATACTTTTTACAATAGCGCCCCTATCTGGCAGGCTACCAAGTTTATCCCTACTAGATAGTATATAGTGAACTAGAAGTGCTCCCACCTGATTACCATTTAAGGATACATATTCATCATCTGCATCTTTAATCATACAGGCCAATCTATCACAGTCTGGGTCTGTAGCTATCAGTATATCTCCCTTAACCTTCTTACCTAATCTAATAGAGTAGTCAAAGGCCTTTACATCCTCTGGATTTGGGTAGCCTACTGTAGTAAAATCTGGATCAGGATTCTCCTGTTCCTCTACAACATAGACCTTATTAAAGCCCCTTCTTTTTAGGATCTCTCTTACAAACTTATTTCCTGTTCCATTCAATGGAGTATATACTATTTTTATATCTTTGTCTATATCTTCATTTATACTTAAGCTCTCTATATCGTCCATATAGTCTTGGTCTATCTCGCTGGATATATACTGGATCCTTCCACTAGAAAGGCCTTCTTCCAGGTCTACAAGCTTCAGGTCCTTATAGTCCAGTTTACTTATATTCTTAAGTATATCATCTGCTACACTGTCTAAAATCTGTGAACCTTCCTCCCAATAAACCTTGTAGCCATTGTAGTCTCTTGGATTATGGCTGGCAGTTACAACAATACCTGACATAGTTGAAAGCTTTCTTACTGTATATGAAAGAACTGGGGTCGGTCTTATATCATCAAAAAGGTAAACCTTGACTCCATTGGCAGCCAAAACCCTACTAGCTATTTCTGCAAATTCCTTGGACCTATGTCTTACATCATAGGCTATAGCAACACCCTTTTCCATAGCATGACTACCATGACTAACTATAGTTTCTGCTAGTCCCTGGCTGGCACGGGCTACTGTATATTTATTCATCCTATTTGTTCCTGCTCCCAATTTTCCTCTTAGTCCAGCAGTACCAAATGTTAAATCCTGATAGAATCTTTCCTGGATTTCCTTAGGATCATCCTTAATAGATTCCAGCTCCTTCTTGGTTTCCTCATCAAAAAAGTCATCCTCTAACCAATAATTATATTTCTCTTTAAAGTCCATATTATTCCTCCTAACTTAATACACTAAAAACATTCTTAAGTTGGAGAAGTACACCATAGTAGATGCCCTCTTCATCAATATCAAACAAGTCTGTATGACCCTGATAGTTAATCTCTTTTTCCTCATTACCTGTTCCTAGATTTATAAAGGCTCCTGGCCTTGCTTCTGAGAAAAAAGCAAAGTCCTCCACTCCAAAACTTACATAGGGCATATTATAGATAGCTTCTTCTCCAAATAAATCCTTGATGTTTTCCAAGGCTAGATCAAGTGCCTGTCCATTATTTATAAGGGCTGTGTAACCCTCATTGTTTATAATATACCCCTTTCCTCCCATAGAACTAGCTATATTAGAAACTATTTTTTCCAGTCCTTCAAGAAGAGTTTTCCTATCCTTAGGATTAAGGCTCCTAACTATAGCCTCCATCTCCACCCTATCGCATATTACATTTCTGGCTTCTCCACCCTTGATTTTTCCTATACTTACCACTCCAGAAGACCTAGGATCTAGGCTCCTGCTTACCAAACTTTGAATGGTAACTATAATCTGACCTGCTATGGCTATAGCATCTACTCCATCTTGGGGGTAGGCTCCATGAGATTTCTTACCCTCTATAACGATATCTACCATATCAGATGCAGCCTTCATTTGTCCATACTTTATTCCAAATTTTCCAACAGGAATACTATTGTCTACATGGAGGCCATATATAATATCTACATAGGGATCCTCTAAAACTCCCTCTTCTATCATAGGCTTGGCTCCCCCTACTGTTTCCTCTGCTGGTTGAAATATAAGAACTACATTTCCCCTTAAGCTATGCCTATTTTCCCCTAGGATCCTGGCCACACCCAGTAGTATGGCCATATGGGCATCATGGCCACAGCCATGCATAACCCCTTCCCTAGTTGAACTATAAGAAAGCTCCTTCTTGTCCTCAATAGGTAGGGCATCCATATCTGCCCTTAGGCCTATTGTCTTTGAGCCTTCCCTACCTCTTATAGTAGCCTTTAGGCCTGTATTAAAGTAGGTCTCATACTCAATATCCATCTGGTCTAAATATTCTTTTATCTTAGCCTGGGTCCTTTTCTCAAGGGTCCCCAGTTCTGGATTTCTGTGAAAATCCCTTCTTACCTCTACTATCCAGGGCATAATAGCCCTAACTTGTTTTTTTAAATCTATATTGTCCATAAAACCATCCTAATAAATTATTGTTCCCGCTCTGCCTTCCAAGGCCTCTCTAGCATTTTCTAGATCTGTTATTATTGCTTTCTTACCTGGATTAGCCTCTATAAACTTAAGGCTGGCCTCTATCTTTGGTAGCATGCTACCAAGGCCAAACTGACCTTCCTCTATATATTTCTTGGCATCTTCAAGCCTTAATTCACTTAAGTCTTCCTGGTCTTCCTTGCCAAAGTTTATGGCTACCTTTTCAACTGCAGTTAAGATTAAGACCCTATCTACACCTAAAAGCTCTCCTATTAAAGCCGTTGTAAAGTCCTTGTCTATAACTCCTGATACTCCCCTTAGCCTCTGGCCTTCACGGACTACAGGTACTCCACCGCCACCACCTGCTATAACTATATGTCCCTCTTCATATAGGTCTCTTATAGTGTCTATTTCCACTATATCCAAGGGTTTAGGTGAGGATATAAATCTTCTCCAGCCCCTATTTGAATCATTTTTCATAGTGTAAGATTTTTCCTTGGCTATTTTCTTAGCTTCCTCTTCACTATAAAAAGCACCTATAGGTTTTTTAGGTTCCTTAAGTGATGGATCTTCTTGGTCTATTAAAACTTGTGTTACTACTGTGGAAACATTTTTCTTGATTTGTCTTAAATTAAGCTCTTCTAGTATTGCTTTTTGAAGGTGATAGCCTATGTAACCTTGACTCATGGCTATACATTCTGGGAAGGGTATGCTGTTTTCTTCTAAAGCTTGATTGATCATTCCAACCTGAGGACCATTTCCATGGCTTACAATTACTTTTTTTCCTGCTTCAACTAAATCCACTATAGATCTTGCTGTCTGTCTTGTAAGTTCTTCTTGTTCCTTAGGGTCATTGCCTAGTGCATTGCCGCCTAATGCCACAATAATCTTTTCCATAAAATCACTCCCTATTAAAATATCTATACTATGATAGCACAAAAACTTCCATAAAAAAATACCTATCTCCCGTCTCAGCCTATTTTTTTATCTGGCTTATAGAGTAAAAAACAAAGCTTTCTCTAGCCTCCTACTAATAGTTTACCACAAATATAGCTGGGCCTAGGCCCAGTAGGGAAAAAAAGGGATTTTTTATCTTCTGGAACTTTAGGGTATAAAACTATAGAGGAGGGATTTTATGAATAGAAATCAAATTGATCTAAAGGAAACTATACTAAAGTCCTATGATGCCCTAGTTGATCTGGAGGCTAACTATATAAAGGAACTTATGATAGTTACTAATTTTGGTTTAATAACTGGCAACATCTATATAGAAGATGGCCAGGAGACCAATGATCTTAAGGGGGATTTAAGGAAGACTACAGACTGTCATGAGCTAACTGATGATCTTATGCCTGACTTTATCTTTAATTTTGAGGAAAACCTGGCTGGCAGGGACTTTATAAGTGTAAGAAATGCCACTATAAGCCCCTATAGCGGCAAGGAGAAATTTAAACTTAAAAACATGCTTATCTTTACCCATCAAATTGTAGGCTTTAGCTATAACCTAAGAAAGCTAGACTAGACTACAAAAAATGAGAACCAATAGCTAATCTAAGACTGAGGCTTTTAAACTAGCTATTGGTTCTTTTAATCTAAGCTTAGGTCCCTTAGGACTCTTTTAAAGTAGCTGGTAAAAAGTATTACTGTAGTGCTTACTGCTATTAGGTCTGATATTGGCTCTGCCAAAAATACAGCCAACAGCTGATTTTCCAAGAGTCTTGGTAAGATCAGTATAGATGGTAGTAGGAGTAAAAGCTTCCTTAAAACTGCTAAAAATAAGGATGTCCTAGCATTTCCAAGAGCTATAAAGGTTTGCTGACAGGCTTCTTGGGCCCCTAGTAAGAATCCAGCTGCCATGTAGGTTCTCAGTCCCTTAACCCCCAGTTCTATTATCTCCCTATTATCAGTAAATATGGAGACAAAACTTCTGGGGAAGACCATTAGAAATAGCCAAAATAAGCTACTATAGGCCATGGAAGCTATGATCAAATACTTAAAGGCATCCCTTACCCTTTCTTTTTTTCTGGCCCCATAGTTATAGCTAATTATGGGCTGGGCTCCATAGGCTATACCTGCCAGAGGCAAAAATGTAAACTGCATGGCTGTAGTTAAGATAGTCATAGCCCCTACAGCTACATCGCCACCATAGCTTTGAAGGCTTTTGTTGAAGGCTATGGCTATAAAACTTTCTGTAAACTGCATTACAAAAGGTGACATTCCCAGGGCCAAAATAGATATAACCAGGTCTTTCTTAAGCTTAAAATACTTTCTTTTTATTTTTAAGTTACTCTTGCCATAGCTTAAAAAGTAGACTACCCAAAGAGCTGAAACTCCCTGAGATATAAGGGTTGCCAAAGCTGCTCCCTTTACTCCTAGATCCAGACCATATATAAATATAGGGTCTAGAATAAGATTTAAAACTGCCCCTAGAACCAGGGTAAACATACTTTCCTTTGAAAATCCCTGGCCACTTATAAAGGGGTTTAAACCCAAGGATATAAGGACAAAGGGTATGCCCAAAGAGTAGATAGACATATAGTCCAGGCCATACTCTAGGGTAACTGAACTAGCCCCAAAAGCCAGTAGCAATCTTTCATTATATATGTAGAAGAAAATACTAAGAAAAAAAGATAGAATAAGCAGTAATACAAAGGAGTTTCCAAGAATTTCCTCTGCCTCATCCTCCCTGCCTTCTCCCAGCTTTATACTGGCCTTTGGAGAGGCTCCCATCCCTATTAATATGGCGAAGGCCGAGATGCTTATTAAAAGCGGTGTAGCCACACCTACACCAGTTAGGGCGTCTCCTCCTATTTCTTCTATATGACCTATGTAGATCCTATCTACTATTGAATAGACCAAGCTTACTAATTGGCCAACAATAGAGGGTAGGGCCAAAAGAAAGAGCAGTCTTTTTACATTTTCTTCTGCTAATTTATTTTTTCTCAACTAGCTTCCTCCTTTCTAGTATAGATACTAGTATAAGCCTCCTATTTTTTCAATAAAAAAGGTATTTAATATAAATTAAATACCTGAATATATGCCGTAGATCCTATCTACTGCCTTATTGCACTTTTCCTTGTCTATAAACTTAACCAAGTCCCCATCCTTTAAATAGTCATCTATAAAAGGCTTGTAGTTCTTTAAAAAATATTCTAGATTGTCTAGATAGTCTAGGGATTCAAATTCCCCTAGCCAAAGACCATCCTTCTTAGAAGACTTAAAGGAAAGCTTGAACTTCTGGTTTAAGGCTTCTACCAGCTCTTCAAAGGCCTGCCTTCTGTCTTCCTGGTCCCTAGCTGCCAATTGAATAGAAGATTTCCCCTCTTTATCTACTATAAAGCCAATAGCATGAACCTTTTCTTTCTGGTCTCTTGTATCCCAAAAACTAACCTGTAAATAATCTTCATTTCCTATAAAGTAGTAACCCTCTTCCAGTCTATTTTGATTGTTTCTCAATCTTGGCATAAACAAAAGCCCATCATCTTTTAGTATGTAAAGATACTCAAATATATCTTTATGTATATCCCTTATGTCCACTTTAATTCCTCCATTTACTTATAAATAAAAAAAACACTAGTCTAGGCTAGTGTATGTATGGTGGAGACGGTGGGAGTCGAACCCACGTCCGAGAACCTATTCACAGGAGTCTCTCCGAGCGCAGTTATTGTTTTTTTATTCCCTAGGACCAGCTCCCAATAACAGGATCTGATCTTCGGTAGCTTCATAAGTTCCGTTCTATGCTCAAAGCTTTGCATAGCGCGGGTCCCCACTTAATTGAAGTTGCATTACAGTCCGTGGGCAGTCTGTAGGCAACTATCAGCTGCGATTAAGCAGCTAATGCAAAATTATTATCTTCTGCGTTTAATTTAGTTTTGCCCTTTTAACGTTGTTGACCCAACGGCCCGCTACTCCTGCTTCAAAATCCCCGTCGAAGCCAGTTTCGTCCCCTAATCTAATCCTTCAGCTATTAATAATACCAAGCTTTTGGGATTTTGTCAAGTTTAATACTTGCCTCTGACTTCTCTTTCTATCCTTCTTTCAGCTTCTTTCTTGGCTATGGTTTCCCTCTTGTCATGAAGCTTCTTACCCTGGGCTACTGAAAGTTCCACCTTAACCAAACCATTTTTTAAATATATGCTAAGAGGTACTAGGGTCTTTCCCTTTTGGGAAACCAAACCTGCTAGTTTCCCAATTTCTCTCTTGTTTAAAAGAAGCTTTCTCTTCCTTATAGGATCCACATTTTGAATGTTTCCATGATCATAGGGACTTATGTGCATATTGTATATGAAAATCTCACCAGACTCTACAACAGCATAGGCTTCCTTTATGTTAACCCTGCCCTGTCTTATGGATTTTACCTCTGTCCCCTTTAGAACTATTCCTGCCTCCAGTGTTTCCTCTATAAAGAATTCATGTCTAGCCTTTCTATTACTAGCTATGATCTTTCTTCCAGCTGACATACTATTCCTCCTCTTTAACAAACATAAAATCTATAGTTCTCTTATTTAAATCTGCATTTACAACTCTGATTTTTGCCCTATCTCCAAGCCTATATTCCTTGCCACTTCTCTCACCATATACTATATATTTATCCTCATCAAAGACATAGTAGTCATCCCTTAAAAACTCATATCTAATAAGACCCTCTATGGTATTTTCCAGCTGAACAAAGATTCCAAAATTAGTTAGGGATGATACTATTCCCTCATACTCCTGGCCTATTTTATCCAACATATACTCTGCCATCTTTAAGTCTTCTACAGCTCTTTCTGCTTCCTCAGCCTTTCTCTCTGTCTTTGAAACATGGTCCCCTATCTTAGGCAGCCTTTCCTCTAGACTTTCCTGTTTTCTAGCTGATAGCTTGCCCTTTACATAGTCCTTTACTATCCTGTGAACTATTAGGTCTGCATATCTTCTTATAGGTGCTGTAAAGTGTGTGTAGTACTGGGCTGCTAGTCCAAAGTGCATGTCATCCTCTGGAGTGTAGATAGCTTTTTTAAGGGATCTTAACATAAGAGTATTTATAAGAGCCTCTTCCTTCTTGCCCTTAACCTCATCTGTTAGCTTTTGCAGCTCCTTAGGATGAACCTCCTGGGTTGCCTTTAACTTGTAGCCAAAGTTATGGATAAACTTGTTAAAGGTAGCTATTCTATCCATATCAGGTTCTTCGTGAATCCTATATAGGAAGGGTAGTTCAGACCAATACATGTCCTCTGCTACTGTTTCGTTGCAAACTAGCATACACTCTTCAATAATCTTATCTGCCACCCTCCTATCCCTAGGTCCTATGTGGACTGGATAGCCCGTGTCATCTAATTTTATTTCTGTTTCTGGTATATCAAAGTCTATGCTGCCACGTTTTCTTCTTTTCTCTCTTAAGATATCTGCCAGATCCCTTAGGTTTTCTATTTCTTCCTCTAGATCTATAAGACTTGGGTGGCTGCCCTTGCCTTCTAAAAAGTCTGATACATGGTCATAAACCAATCTTCTCTGGCTTCTTATAACTCCCTCTGTTATCTTGTGGTACTTTACACTACCATTCCTGTCTATCTCCATAAAAACTGATAGGGTAAGCCTGTCCACTCCCTCATTTAAACTACATATACCATTTGACAGCTCCCTTGGTAGCATAGGTATAACCCTATCTATTAGATAAACTGAGTTACCCCTTATATAGGCTTCATCGTCAATAGCTGTCTTATTTGTCACATAGTGGCTAACATCTGCTATATGAACTCCCAACAGGTAGTTTCCAGCGTCATTTAGCTCTATGGAAATAGCATCATCCAAGTCCTTGGCGTCTATGCCATCTATGGTAAAGGTCTTTAAGTCCCTTAGGTCTTCCCTGTCCCTTAAGTCATCCTCCTTAACTTCCTCAGGTATAGACTTTATCTCTCTCTTAACTTCCTCTGGGAAGATATAAGGCAGTCTCATATCCTTCACTATTGAAAGTATGTCTACTCCCTTGTCACTAGGATAACCTAAAACCTCCAGTATCTTTCCTTCAGGATTTTTTCCAGCCCTAGGCCAAACATCAATCTTAGCCACTACCTTCTGGCCTTCCTTGGCCTTCTTCATCTCTGACTTAGGTATAAAGACATCATAGTTTATCTTCTTATTATCTGGTACTACAAAACCAAAATTCTTGCTTTTTTGAAAGGTTCCTACTATGGTATCATTTTTTCTTTCAAGAACCTTTAAGATCCTACCTTCAGCACTTCTGTCATCCTGTCTTTCCTTGGTGACTTCTGCCATTACCCTATCTCCACTAAAGGCATCTAACATATAGTCTATAGGTATAAATATATCTCTTATTTCCTTGTCATCTGGTATTAAAAAACCAAAGCCCTTTTCATGACCCTGTAGTTCTCCCATTATATATTGGGATGGATCCAACAAGTCGTATTTACCTGTAGGTCCCTTAACTATGGCATACTCTTTTTCCATATCTCTTATAACTTCTTTAAAGGCTTTTTTATCACCCTTGCTGGTAAATCCAAAGATCTTTAAAAGAGAGTCCAGGTCCTGTGCTATATAGTTTTCCTCTTCCATTAATTTTAATATGGCTTCTTTTATTCCCATCTTCCTTCCTCCTTTCATAAGGTATATCTACCCCATTTTTCTTGAAATATAATAATAAAACCCCTCTAGCTGAGGGGTTCTATATCTATTAACTCCACTTTTCATAAGTGTAAATATTATTTTAATAATAATTCCTATTGAATAGCAGCTATAGCAACAGCTGAAACCATAAATATAACAGCAGCTATAGTTGTTAATCTTGCTAACATAGCATCCTTACTATTAGATTTATTTTTTCCCCATATAGTTTCTGCTCCTCCAGCAATAGCTCCCATACCCTCTGAGCTGCTTTCTTGCATCAAAACAGTAACTATTAAAGTTATAGCTGATACTAATAATAATATTGAAAATACTGTAACCATATTCACACCTCCTGTATTAGTGGATTCTTATCCTAATCATACTTAACACTAGTATTTTATCATAAATCCCAGCTAAAATCAAAGGAAACTGTCCTGGTTAAGCTAAAATAAAGGACCCTTAAAATCCCTAGACATAAAAAAGGGCCACTGGTAACCAGAGCCCTTAATTTTCTATTTTTTAATGTTGTAGAAGGCCTTCATACCCTTATATTCAGCATATGCTCCTAATTCATCTTCTATTCTCATTAATTGATTGTATTTAGCAACCCTATCAGTTCTTGATGGAGCGCCTGTCTTTATCTGACCTGCATTTGTAGCCACTACTAGATCTGCTATTGTAGTATCTTCTGTCTCTCCTGATCTATGGGAAACAACAGCTGTAAATCCAGCTAGCTTAGCCATCTCTATAGTTTCTAATGTTTCAGTTAAGGTACCAATCTGGTTAAGCTTAACTAGAACAGAGTTTGATATACCTCTTTCAATACCTTCTTTTAATCTTTCTGTATTAGTTACAAATAGGTCATCTCCTACTAACTGAACCTTCTCTCCCAATCTCTCAGTTAGTTTCTTCCAACCATCCCAGTCATCTTCTGATAAACCATCTTCTATAGAAACTATTGGATATTTTTCCACTAGGTCTTCATAGAAATCTATCATTTGATCACAAGTTAATTTTCTATCCTCTCCAGCTAGGAAGTAAACCTTCTCTTCCTCATTGTACATTTCTGTAGCTGCTACGTCTAGAGCTAGTTTTACTTCTTCTCCTGGCTTATAGCCTGCTTTTTCTATGGCCTCTACTATTGTACTTAGGGCCTCCTCATTACTTGAAAGGTTTGGAGCAAATCCACCCTCATCACCTACTGATGTATTTAAGCCCTTAGCTTTTAAAACAGATCTTAGACTGTGGAATATTTCAGCACCCATTCTTATAGCTTCCTTAAAGCTTTCTGCACCTACTGGCATAACCATAAACTCTTGAATATCAACGTTATTGTCTGCATGCTCTCCACCATTTAAGATGTTCATCATAGGAACTGGAAGTACTTTTGCATTTACTCCACCTATATAGTTATATAGAGGCATTCCCATTTCGTCAGCTGCTGCTCTAGCTACAGCCAAGGAAACTCCTAGTATAGCATTGGCTCCTAGCTTTGCCTTATTGTCTGTTCCGTCTAGCTCTAGTAGTAGTGAGTCAACACCTAGTTGATCAAATACATCGTAAAAGCCTTCTAGTTCAGGTGCTATAAGGTCATTAACATTGTCTACTGCATTTAAAACACCTTTTCCAAGATATCTTTCCTTGTCCCCATCTCTTAATTCAACAGCTTCATGGGCACCAGTACTAGCTCCTGAAGGTACTAGGGCTCTACCAAATCCTCCTGCTTCTGTGTAAACTTCAACCTCAACAGTTGGGTTTCCTCTTGAGTCTAAAACCTCTCTAGCGTAAACATAATCTATCATACTCATCTTAAATTCCTCCTTAAATTAATCTTCTATAATTAAAGACTGGCCTGTCATTTCCTCTGGCTGCTCTAGCTCCATAAGATCCAGTACAGTTGCTGCCAAGTCTGCAAGTATTCCATTTTTCAGCTTCTTGTCTTCATTAAATAGTATTAGGGGCACACTGTTGGTTGTGTGGGCTGTAACTACTGATCCATCCTCATAGTTTAAAAGCATTTCTGCATTACCATGGTCAGCTGTTATAAGGGCCCTACCATTTTTTTCCTTTAACACTTCCAAGATCTCACCTAAACACCTATCTACTGTTTCAACAGCCTTTATTGCTGCTGGTATTACTCCTGTATGTCCCACCATGTCTGGATTGGCAAAGTTTAGGACTATCAGGTCATACTTGTCCATATTCAATCTTTCTATAACTTGGTTTTTCACCTCTTCGGCACTCATTTCTGGTGCCAAATCATAGGTAGCTACCTTTGGTGAAGGCACTAAAACCCTATCTTCATTTTCATAAGGCTCCTCCCTACCACCATTAAAGAAAAATGTTACATGGGCATATTTTTCTGTTTCAGCTATTCTAAGTTGATTTAGGCCTAGGCTGCTTATATATTCACCTAGGGTATTCCTTGGTGACTTAGGCTTAAAGGCAACCTTAACATTTTCTATAGTCTTATCGTATTGAGTCATGGTTACAAAGTTTGTTCTGACCTTCTTTTCCCTTTCAAAACCATCAAAGTCCTCATCAACTATGGCACGGGTTAGCTGTCTGGCCCTATCTGGTCTAAAGTTATAGAATATTACTGAGTCACCATCATCTATAGTGGCTCTTGGTTTTAAGTCCTCTCCTATTACCACAGGAATAACAAACTCATCATTAATTCCTTCCTTATAGGACTTTTCAATAGCCTCTAGAGCCTGGCCTTCCATTTTTCCAAGACCCCTAACTATAGCGTCATAGGCAAGCTTGGTCCTATCCCATCTCTTATCCCTGTCCATAGAATAGTACCTACCAGATACACTGGCTATCTTACCTACACCAAGTTCCTTCATTTTATCCTCAAGCTCTTTTACCTGTTTCTTGCCTACAGTTGGTGCCACGTCCCTGCCATCTAAGAATACATGAACATAGACTTCTTCTAGGCCCCTTAGCTTGCAAAGACTTAGAAGACCATAAAGGTGGGTGTTGTGGCTGTGAACTCCTCCATCAGACATTAGGCCCAAAAGGTGAAGCTTCTTCTTATTTTCCTTGGCCTGGTCTATGGCCTCTAAAAATTCTGGAATATGGAAAAAGTCCCCATCTTCTATGGATTTTCCAATTTTTGTTAGCTCCTGGTATATGATCCTACCAGAACCTATATTTAAATGGCCTACCTCTGAGTTACCCATTTGTCCCTCTGGTAGTCCAACAGATATACCACTTGCCTCTAAAGTTGTTGTAGAAGCTGTTTTCATCAGGGTATTGAAATTTGGTGTGTCAGCTAGTACCACTGAGTTACCCTCGTAGTCTATACCCTTTCCCCATCCGTCTAAAACTATCAACATTAATGGGCTCTTTTTCATATTAATCACCTACTTGAAATTTACAAGACTCACAAAATCTTCAGCTACTAGGCTTGCTCCTCCAACTAGAGCTCCGTCTACATCTTCCTTCTCCATTAATTCCTTTATAGTAGCAGGTTTTACACTACCTCCATATTGGATTCTAAGCTTTTTAGCCAAATCTTCTGAGTACATCTTAGCTATAGTCTTCCTAATAAATTCACACATTTGGTTTGCATCATCGCTGGAAGCTGTCTTTCCTGTTCCTATAGCCCAAATTGGTTCATAGGCTATAACAAGATCCTTAAGCTCCTCTTCACTTATACCCTTTAATCCCTCTACTAGTTGATTTTTTACTACATCTTCTTCCTTGTTTTCTTCTCTTTCTTCTAGAGATTCTCCAACACAGATTATAGGCTTGATTCCATGAGCTATACTAGCCTTGATTTTTTTATTAACAACCTCATCTGTGTCACCAAAATATTGTCTTCTCTCTGAATGACCTATTATAGTGTATTCAACTCCTAGGTCCTTTAACATAAGTGGTGAAATTTCACCTGTATAGGCTCCACTTTCTTCAAAGTACATATTTTGAGCCCCAACCTTAATATCTGTTCCTTCTGTCAAACTTACAGCCCTATCTAAGGCTATAAAAGGAACACATATTAACTTTTCCACATCTTCTGATAGGTCAGCTTTTTTAATCTCATTTATTAGCTCTTCCGCTTCCCTAACAGTTTTATTCATCTTCCAGTTTCCAGCAATAATTGGCTTACGCATCTATATAGTCCTCCTTATTTTTCACTAATAGCATCTATACCAGGTAAAACCTTGCCCTCTAGTAGTTCTAGGCTAGCTCCACCACCAGTTGAAATATGAGTCATTTGATCTGCATAGCCTGCCTTTTCCACAGCTGATGCAGAATCTCCTCCTCCAACTATAGTTATAGCATCTGACTCTGCCATAGCCCTAGCTATAGCATCAGTTCCCTTCTTGAAGTTTTCCATTTCGAAAACTCCCATAGGTCCATTCCACACTACAGTCTTAGCCTTCTTTATCTCCTCTGAGAAAATCTCTATAGTTTTAGGTCCAGAATCTAGTCCCATCATATCTGCTGGTATAGAATCTACATCTACAACCCTTATTTCCGTATCATTTTTAAATTCCTTAGCAACTACTACATCTACAGGTAGAAGGATCTTTACATTTTTCTTGGCTGCCTTTTCTAAGATTCCCTTGGCTACTTCCAGTTTATCCTCTTCTAAAATAGAAGTTCCCACTTCTTTTCCCTCTGCCTTAAAGAAGGTATAGGCCATTCCTCCACCTATAATAATAGTGTCAACTTTTTCAATTAGATTTTCTATAACTCCTATCTTATCAGAAACCTTTGCACCACCTAGGATAGCTACAAAAGGTCTCTCTGGTGATTCTAGGGCCTTACCCATAATCTCCAGTTCCTTTTCAACTAAGAAACCTACTGCTGAGTCCAAGTTACTAGCTACCCCTACATTAGAAGCATGACCTCTATGAGATGTTCCAAAGGCATCATTTACATAAAGCTCTCCAAGAGAGGCTAGATCTTTAGAGAACTTATCTTCCTTCTTCTCCTCCTCTGATCTATATCTGGTGTTCTGTAGAAGCACTACCTGGCCTGCCTCCATATTCATAACCTGATCCTTAACTTCCTGGCTATAAACCATGTCATCATCTAAAAACTTAACCTCAGTTTCCAGTAGCTCTGACAGTCTCTCCCCAACTTTTCTTAGGCTGAACTTAGGATTGGCCTCTCCCTTTGGTCTACCTAGGTGGGACATAAGTATTACCTTGGCCTTGTTTTCTAGCAGGTACTTAATGGTTGGCAGGGAGCTAACTATTCTCCTATCATCAGTTATATTTCCGTTTTCATCCATAGGTACGTTAAAGTCACATCTAACTAAAACTCTTTTATTATCAACTGATAGATCCTTTAAAGTCTTTTTATTCAACATCAATATCACCTCTTAATCAATTTTAAAAAACCGGTCTAAAATTTTAGACCGGTTAAGTTTTCCATACTATAAGTTGTTAGCAACTAATTTAGCAAGGTCTACTACTCTTTGTGAGTATCCCCACTCATTATCGTACCATGATACAACCTTTACCATGTTTCCAATAACCATAGTTGATAGTCCGTCTATAATTGAAGAACGGTCATCACCCTTGTAGTCAATTGATACTAGTGGTTCATCTGAGTATCCTAGAATACCTTTCATTTTGCCTTCACTTGCTTTTTTAAGAGCTGCATTTACTTCTTCTGCTGTAGCTTCTTTTTCAAGTTCTACTACTAGGTCAACAACTGATACTGTTGGTGTAGGAACTCTCATAGCAAATCCATTTAATTTTCCTTCTAGCTCAGGTATAACTCTTGCAACAGCCTTAGCTGCTCCTGTTGTAGTAGGTACTATTGATTCAGCCGCTGCTCTTGCACGTCTTAAGTCCTTGTGTTTAGTGTCTAGTAACTTTTGGTCACCTGTGTAAGCATGAACTGTAGTCATTAAACCCTTTACTATACCGAATTCATCTAAAAGAACTTTAGCGAATGGTGCTAGACAGTTTGTAGTACATGATGCATTTGAGATAATGTTGTGCTTAGCATTATCATAGTCTTCGTCATTAACGCCCATAACAACTGTTATATCTTCACCCTTAGCTGGTGCAGTAATTATAACTTTCTTAGCTCCTGCATCTAGGTGTTTTTGTAATCCTTCTCTATCTTTGAAAGCTCCTGTTGAGTCAATAGCTATGTCTACTCCTAGTTCTCCCCAAGGAATTTCTGAAGGATTTCTGTGATCCACAACTTTTACATTTTTCCCATTTATAAGGAATCCATCTTCTACAACTTCAATAGTTCCATCAAATTTTCCGTATAGTGAATCGTATTTAAATAAATGTGCCATAGTATTTAAGTCGCCTGATGCGTTTATAGCAACTAATTCAAAATCCTTTACCTCATTTTCAAAATATGATCTAACAACATCTCTACCAATTCTTCCAAAACCACTTACTCCTACCTTAACAGTCATAAGTTATTCCTCCTTAAATTCTTAAAATGATTTATTATACTAAGTAAGATTCCTTACTTAACTATATCCAAAATTTTCAAGGCTGCGTTTTCATCCATTATAATGGTCATATTCTTTCTAAGAGATGCTACAGAAAGTATAGCCTCTGCCTTCTCCTGCCCTGCTGCCACAGCAATAACCTCTGGTATAGACTGGAATTTATCTAAGGATATTCCTATAGTTGATGATTCTAAAACTTTTTTCCCGCCAACATCAAAGAAGTATCCAAAGGCTTCCGCTACTGCATTACTATCTCTTAAAACATCTGTTACTTTATGACCTAGATGACGCCTTCTAGCCATTTCATCTGCACGTCCCAACCCAAAAACTAGAATATCCATATTATTTATAATATCTACAACATTTTTTATCTCTGGTATCTTTAAAACTGTATCTAAAGTATCTCTATCAAGATCATCTTGAATATGAAGTAGTTTATAATCTGCTGATAGCTTTTCTGCTAACTTGGCTGCCACATTATTGGCTTGGGTACTTAAGTTTTCTCCCAAACCACCTCTTGCTGGTGTAATTAAAAGATTCTTAGCTATTTTTTTATAGGGCATCTCTTCTGCAACATAACTCATAGTAGTTCCGCCTGTAACTCCTATAATGTTATTATCCTTGACTATACTCTTCAAATAATCTGCAACAGTTCTTCCTAAGGTACTTAAGGTTATATCCCTATCTTCTGAATGACCAGGAACAACAATTACATTATTTACATCCAGTATACTTTCTATCTTAGATTCTAATTTACTGATACCCTTAATATCACTTATTAAAGGTTTTAATTCCAATACTATTTGTTTTCCTTCTTCAGTAACATACATACCCACTGATTCAACACTTAACAATCCCTGGTCCTTTAAAACATCCACCTCTGTCCTTACTGTTCTCTCACCTAAGCCTAACTTATTGGCCAGAGTTCTTCTACCTATTGGCTGATTAAAATATATATGTCTTAAGATCTCATACCTTCTTTCCATAACTTTTGTAAGTTCTGGAACTAATTTTTTCTGAATATCTATTAAGTCCATATCTACACCTCATAATTCCATAGGGTACTTTTTTGTCCCTACTGTTCTATTATAGTCCCACAACCAGCAAAAAAATATAATAGCTTCTTACAAAACAATTATAGTCCATAATAATAGATATATCAAGAGAAAAAGTAATAAATTAGGAGATTGTAGGCTGGCCTAGAATCTCCTTCTCTTAGTTGATGATAAGATTTCCATCTCATCCCTATATTTAGCAACAGTTCTTCTAGATATATCTATGCCTTCTTGATTTAAAAGATCTGCCAGTTTTTGATCACTATAAGGCCTCTTTTTATTCTCCTCACTAATTATGTCTCTAAGCTTATGCTTTATGCTCTTTGAGGAAACATCTCCCTCTAAAGAGGATAGAGAGCTGGAGAAGAAGTACTTAAACTCAAATAAACCTCTAGGGGTTTGTACATATTTGCCGTTAGTCGTCCTACTTACTGTAGACTCATGCATTTCTATCTCATCTGCTATGTCTTTTAAAGTCAAGGGCTTAAGGTGTTGCTCTCCATAATCAAAGAAGTCTATTTGAAACTTTAATATAGCATTTAATACTTTATATATGGTATTTCTTCTTTGTTCTATAGTTCTTATAACCCACATAGCAGAATCAAGTTTTTTATTTAAAAATTTAGTGGCATTTTCATCCTTTTCTTGAGTTATCATATTTTTATAAAACTCATTGATATTAAGCCTTGGTGCAGTTATATCATTGACTGTAACTATATATTGTCCATCTACATAATCTATGCTGGCATCAGGAAGAATATACCTTACCCTGTCATGACCCCCATATTCCTGACCTGGTTTAGGATTTAATTTTTTTATAAGTTTACATACTTCCTTAGTTTCCTCCATAGTTAGACCTAAATCCCTAGATATTTTTATAAGTCTATTATTACCGATATCTTCCAGGTGGTGCCTGACTACCTTGTATACATTTTCATCTTCAACCTTTAACTCCCTAAGCTGTATCTCCAAAGACTCATTTAAGCTTCTGGCACCAACTCCACTTGGTTCAAACTTTTGTATCATTTCTAGAACTTCCAATATCTTTGCCTCAGAAATTTTAAGATCATCCCTTATGGTTTCTATGGAACTGTCTAGATAGCCATTATTATCTATATGCTCTATGATAAAGTGCCCTATAGCCAAATCCTCTAGGCTAATATCCAGAACATTTAACTGAAGTAAAAGTGTTTCCTTTAAGGACGGATTATAACTTACCATGTTAGAGTAATCAAAATTACTATAATCTTTTTTCTCTCCCTGAGAATAGTCCCTATAGCTCTGTTTCTCTAGGTATTCCTTCCAATTAACCTTATCCTCATATTCTATCTTATTGTTTTCAAATTCTAACATAGGATTTTCTTGAATTTCATTTTCAATATACTCCTTAAGTTCTAGATTTGTAAACTGTAGGAGTTCTATTGCCTGTTTTAATTCTGGAGTTAGTATAAGCTTTTGCGTTTGTTCAAGAGTCAAATCATGTCCAAGTTTCATTAAGTTCACTCCTAAATTATAAAAGATTTTAGTAGAAATGCTTTTACCATAAATATAATTATAGCAAAAAAATTTAGAATATACAAAAAACCTTCAGTTTAAACTAAAGGTTTTTATATAAGTCTATTTTTCGTAAGGTTGTCCATTAGCTGCTGGTCCGCTACTCTTACCTACAAAGAAAACTAGTATTACTAATGTTAGTATATATGGAAGCATTGCTGTAAACTGTGATGATATAGCAAACTTCCCTCCAGCTAGGAATATTCCTAATCCTTGAGCTAATCCAAATATTAAACATCCAACTAAAGCTCCTTGAGGAGTCCAATTACCAAATATCATAGCTGCTAGAGCTATAAAGCCTTGTCCTGAAACTAGAGATACTCTATAGTTAGAAACTATAGCTGTACTTAAGCTTGCTCCACCAAATCCAGCCAATACACCTGACATTATAACTGCAAAATACTTAATTCTATAAACATTTACACCCAGAGTATCTGCTGCCTTTGGATGCTCTCCAACAGCTCTTATTCTAAGACCTAATCTAGTTTTGTAAAGTAAAAACCAAACCAAAAATACAAGAATAAAAGCAAGATATACTGTTGCATACTGATTAAATATTGAGTTTAAAAAAGTATTTGAAAATACTCCTTGAAGCGGTCTAGGAATCTTCTTATCAAAATCTAAAGGTAGAGTCATAGCAGCTCCATCAAAATAAATCTTACATAGATAAAGTGCAAGACCTGGCCCTATAAAGTTCATAGCTATACCTGATACAACATGATCTGCTGAAAAAGAAACACAAGCTATAGCATGTAAAAGTGCCAAAAGTCCACCTGCTACTCCAGCTGCCAAAAAACCAGCCCAAGGATTTCCTGTAAAGTAGGCTACAGCTGCTCCTACAAAGGATCCCATAGCCATAATGCCTTCTAGCCCTATATTTACAACCCCTGAATTCTCAGACATAACTCCACCGAGGGCTGTAAAGATAAAAGGTGCTGAATACATTAAACTATTTCCTAAAATAATACCTAAACTATTTAACATTTTTATCACCTACAGCTTTCTTCTTTCTAATACCTGCTAATTTATTCATAAGCTTTGGCATAGCTATAAAGAATATTATGGTACCTATAATGATATTTACTACTTCCAGTGGTGCTCCTAGTTTTGGCTGTAACTTTGTACCACCATACTGAAGACCACCAAATAAAAGGGCTGCTGGTATACAAGCCAGTGGATTATTACTTGCTATAAGTGACACTGCCATACCATCAAAACCATATCCTGCCATACCAGAAAGAACTACTACCTCTTTTGTTACACCTAGAACATGTACAGCACCTGCAAGACCTGAAAGAGCTCCTGCTATCATCATAGCCGTTACAGTGTTTCTTTGTATATCTATACCACCATATTCTGCAGCTTCCTTATTATATCCAACTGCCTTTAGTCTATAACCTAGAGTTGTATTCTTTAGTATATACCAAATTAATATAGCTGCTAAAATCGCTATTATAAATCCATAATTTAAAGGAGTATCAAAAAAACCTTTTAAAAACTTATTGTTCTTTAAGAATGCCTTACCAGCATCAGAAGCTTTCCAGTTCTGTAGTATATTTATACTAGCTGAATCCATGATTTTATTTGAAGCATCCTTGCCCGCTCTTTTAAATCCTTCCTTAAAGACAATGTAGTTACTTAAATAAAGTGCCACCCAATTTAACATTATACTACTTATAACTTCATTTATCTCTAACTTAGCCTTTAAGTATCCTACAATGCCTGCCCAGATACCTGCTGCTATCATACCTGCTAACATAGCTACTATCGGATGGATTACCGGCGGAAGGTCTAAAAAGAAGCCTACTAATGTAGCTACCAATGAACCTATAATAAATTGTCCCTCAGCACCTATATTAAATAATCCTGTTTTAAAAGCGAAGGCAACTGAAACCCCTGTTAGTATTAAGGGAGTCGCTTTTATAATAGTCCATGAAATATACTTAGATTTCCCAAATACACCTTCAAAAATAACTCTATATCCCTCTATAGGACTAAAACCTGCAACCTTCAATACAATTGCTCCCACTAAAAATCCTAATAGGATAGAAAACAGGGTCTTTAGAATACTATTATCTTTATTCATTTTGCTTCCCTCCTGCCATAAGTAATCCTAATTGATTTTCATCTACACTGCCGCCCTTTACTGTATCTAAAATCTTACCATCAAATATAACTGCTATTCTATCTGATAGGTTCATTATCTCATCAAGCTCAAATGATATTAAAAGCACAGCCTTGCCCTTATCTCTTTGCTCCACTAAGTACTCGTGAATAAATTCTATAGCACCAACATCTAGTCCCCTAGTTGGCTGAGCTGCTATTAATACATCAGGATCATTGTAAATTTCTCTCGCCAAAATAACCTTTTGTTGATTTCCTCCTGATAAGGAGCCTGCTACATAGTCTGGGTTATTAGGCCTAATATCAAACTTCTCTATTAAGTCCTTAGCATGGTCCTTTATATTTTTATGGTTAAGTTTGCCCTTAGTAGAAAAAGGCTCTTCACCATGATTTTCCAATATCATATTTTCTCCAATAGTAAAGGGAAGTACTAACCCTCTTTTTTGTCTATCTTCTGGAATATTACTCATACCTGTATTTATAATGTCCTTAGGGCTAGCGTTTGTAATATCTTTCCCATTTAAGGTTATAGTGCCTGACTCAACCTTTCTAAGCCCTGTTAAAGCATCTATCAGTTCCGATTGTCCATTTCCATCGATGCCTGCAATACCTAAAATCTCACCCTTATTAAGTTCCAAATTAAGTCCGTCAACTGCATTTAACTTTCTGTTATCTTTGACGATTAAGTTCTTTATATCTAAGATTTTTTCTCCAGAGGCCTGCTCTTTTCTATAAGTTTTAAAACTCACTTCTCTACCAACCATCAATGAAGCTAGGTCCTCTTCGCTACTTTCTTCAACATTTACTGTACCTACATTTTCACCACGTCTTATAACTGTACAGTGATCAGCTACTTGTTTTATCTCCCTTAACTTATGGGTTATTATTATGATACTTTTTCCTTGGTTAGCTAAGTTTTTTATTATTTCCATTAATTCATGTATTTCTTGAGGAGTAAGTACTGAAGTAGGTTCATCTAAAATCAAAATATCTGCACCACGATAAAGTGCCTTTAAAATTTCAACCCTTTGCTGCATACCAACTGATATATCCTCTATCTTCTCATCTGGATTAACATATAAGCCATATTGCTCTGAAAGCTCTATAACCTTCTTCTTTCCCGCTTCCTTATCTACTACTCCAAGGCCTTTAACAGTCTCCATACCCAACATAATATTCTCTACTACTGTAAAGTTTTGCACCAACATAAAGTGCTGATGAACCATTCCTATACCATGCTCTATAGCCACACTTGGATTAGTAATGTTTACCTCTTTACCATTTATAAGTATACTTCCCTCTGTAGGCTCATGTAGGCCATATAGAACGTTCATAAGTGTTGATTTTCCTGCACCATTCTCACCTAAAAGAGAGTGTACCTCTCCCTTATGTAGAGTAAAGTCTATATTTTTATTAGCAGTAAAATCACCGAACTTTTTAGTTATACCACGCATTTCAACAACTTTTTTATCAAAGCTCTTTTTACTCAAGAGAGCACCTCCTATGCTTAAACTTTTACAGCTCAGACCTTAGCCTGAGCTGTAGTTTATTTTATAATATTTTTAGAAGCTTTTGAATGTTTCTTCGTTAAATGGAACTTCAATGTCTCCATCAATTATCTTTTGCTTTAATGCTTCTACCTCTTCTAAAAGATCAGCTGGAACATGTTTGTCTGAACTTGGAGCTATGTCAACTCCGCCTTCTTTAAGTGTATAAACAACAGTTTCTCCACCTTTGAAGTTTCCTTCTTTAAGATCTTTAACAGTATTATATACAGCTACGTCAACTCTTTTTACAGCTGAAGTTAAAACGTGGTCTGGTGCTAGGAAGTTTTGATCCTTGTCAACACCAATTACCCATTTGTCATTTTCTTTAGCCGCTTCTATAACTCCAGTTCCAACATCTCCTGAAGCGTGGAATACAATGTCAGCACCTTGGCTGTACATTTGGTTAGCTATAGCTTTACCTTTAGGAGCATCTGAGAATGATTCAGCATATTGTGATAATACTTCAATGTTTTTCCCTAGTTCTTCAGCAGCAAATTTAACTCCTGCCTTGTAACCATACTCAAATGATTGAATAACATCGATTTCAATACCACCAATGAATCCTACCTTGTCAGTCTCTGTCATTTTACCTGCAATATATCCTACTAGGAATGATGGTTGTTCTGCCTTAAATACAATACCTAAAGCGTTTTCCGGAGTTCCTCCTGGATAGTCTTCTTCATTACCATCAAAGCTTGCATCTACTACTGCATATTTGTAATCTGGATTATTAGTGGCAGCTTCAAATACTGAGTCTGCAAGTTTAAATCCAATTCCCCACATTAGATTTGTTTCTCCATCTAGAAGCTCTTCTAGGTTTGGTGTAAAGTCCGCATCATCTTGTGACTCAACATACCTTACTTTAACGCCTAAGTCTTTTTCTGCTTCTTGTAAACCTTCCCAAGCTGATTGGTTGAATGACTGATCATGAACTCCACCTTCGTCAGTTACCATACCTACACTTAGTTCTTCACCATCTAATGTTTCTTCTGATTCACCTGTACCTTCAGTTTCATTTGTTTCTGGTTTATCAGTTGTTTCTCCACCTTTATTTCCACATCCAACTAAACCAAAAGCTAAAACTGTAATTAATAATAATGCTAATAATCTCTTTTTCAACATAAATCCTCCTCTTATATTGATCTTATTTGTTATTTGCTAATATTTAATCTATTAGCATAAATATTATATAATATATAGGTATATTTTACAATTTATTATACCTATATAATATACTTTAATTTGAAAAATAAGGCTTATTAGGTAAATATATAGGAAAATAGTATCATATCTTTTGAAAAAGCTATACTTTTCATCATATATATAATACCCCAATTTTCTTATTCTATCTTATAATTTATTTCATTCGACAAAAATAAAGGGTAAAGCTCTATTAATAGAACTTTACCCCATTATATTCTATCCTAGCAAGGATCTGATTGACCTGCAACATACCCTGCCTTAGCTAATATCGAAATAGCATTTTCTAGTTTTTCTTCATTAACCATTACCATAGGACCTGTACATCCCATTCCTGATTCAGCGTAGATTCCTTCTTTCCAAAGAACTCTAACTGCATCTTCTAGGTCCATTATGTCGATACCGCCAATTGTTCCAGTAACTGTTTCTTTTTCTGGAGCAACTACTTCTTCAGTATCAGCTTCTTTTTTATTGTCCTTAGTTAATTCAGCAACTATAGATTCTAAGCCAGCTTTTTTAGCTTTCTTATACTCATCTTTAGCTATTTCTTGGATATTTCCTCTAGCAACTTGTGCACCATAGATTAAAGCGTTAGCAATAACTGGAGCTCCTGATGCTCTAGATATGATTAAAACAGTTCTATCATATCCTTCACCAATTCCTGGTCCATATCCATAACCCATAGCTTCGTAGCTTCCACCAGTTGTATATGATGAGAAAATCTTCATTAGCATGTTACCTGTTAAGGTATCAGTAACCATTACATCTGGTACTCCTGCTAATAAGTCATTACCTCTCATAACACATCCACCATCAGCTCTCATTGACTCAGTTAAGTTTATTTCATAGCCCTTTGAGATTAACTCATTGAAAGCTCTCTCAACTTGTCTTGCACCATCAAGATTTAAGATACCAACAGTAGGGTTTTCAATACCAACAGCCTTAGCTGTAGCTATTCCGTTGATACCATTTTTAATCATAGCTTCAACTCTATGAGGAGCTGTTGTTCCTGTAGTTGTTGCTATAATCATTTCCTTACCTATTCCAGGAGTTACTACTCTACCTACAGTAGATACTCCTATAGGGAAGTTATAGTGCATAGTAACACATGCATCTATTTCCTTACTATCTAAAAGCTCTTCCATTCTAGCATAACCTTCGTCTTCATTTTCAACTACAACTTGAGTTAATTTTGAATCGCTCTTTGGTCCTATTAAAACTACTTCAATTGAAGAATCTTTCTCTTGTGCTATTTCAGCACCTTTGATTACGTTTTCAACGCCGTGTTCACTACCTAAAGTAGTAACAGCAACTCTAACTTTTCCTCCAAATTGACCTGTTTCCATAGCATCTGCTATGTCGGAAAATACCTTTCCTATCATTTCTTTTACATTATTATCTGACATTTATATCACCTCTAATCCTGAAGTAAATGAGCAGAGAAATCTCTCATAGCTTCTGCCACAAGTGATCTTACTTGTTCTTCTGAAACGCCCTTATCCTCATCTACTTTTCCTGGATTATTTTCTACTACTATTGATACCCCGTCGAATAAGTTAGTCATTCTACCTAAGAATAAACTACCTTTACCAACAATCATAGCTCTTTTAACATCGCCAGCTAAGATATCTTCTCTAGCGAATCCTAAATAAGGTACTCCTGATGGGATATGTCCTTGAGTTGGAGCCCATCCTTCCATACCATGGTTTTGTATAAAGTCATTGATATCTGATCTCTCAATGTGTTTTTTCATAACTCCTAATGCACCAATCATCTTGTAGTTAGCTGTTGGTACATCTCCTGCTCCTGCAGGTTTTGTAACATCAGGGTTTTGCATCTCAACTGAGAATCTATCTACGTCAATTATTTTTAATCCTGCTTCTTCAAGAGGATTTGTAACTAATCCACCCATAACTGCTTGTGGTGATGAACCAGTTCCAACAGTATGTCTACCAACAATGTCAGTTCTTAACACTGGGTTAACACCATCATTTTCACTGATTAATACTGCAAATCCACCTACAACGTCTTCTAGTATTGGCATGTCTTTCTCAACGTGATTCTTACCATTCATACCTAATTTTGCAGTTGATCCACCTGAAATAACTACAACATTTTTGAATGTTCCTGCTTGTACTAATGAAGCAGCTACGATTAAAGCATGAGTTGGAGCTGCACAGAATCCTCTTGTATCTGAACCAGTTGCATTTTCAAATCCAACCATCTCAGCTATAGATTTTGCGAAGTTACCTCCACCTCTTTGGTTCATGTCTCCACATGCTTCCTCTGAACACTCGATTACATATTCTACATCTTTAGGATCAAAGTCATTTTTAGCTACTAGGTTTAATCCTGCTAAAACTCCTGATGCCTTACATACTAAGTTTTCAAATAAAACATGTGCATTTAAGTTAACGTCAACATCATGTCCTCTTTTAACACAACCAACTGTTTTGCCATCTAAGAAGATTCCTTCTGCTCCTTGCTCTTCGATTAATTTTTCGATATCAGCAACTGCATCTCCTTTTTTTAGTTTAGCAATTAGCTCTTCTGTCATTAGTGGGTGAGCTTCTAATTTAGTTTTAACTTCAGCTGTAAACTCTTCAGTTAATTTAACTAGGTCAAAAGCGTCAACGATTTTGATTAAACCTATGAATTCGTCTTCTGGCATCATTTCACCAAATTTACCGAATCTATCTGCACCTTCTAATGGTTTATCAAACCATGGTTGTGCAACTTCTTTAAGGTCTTCTGGCTTCTTATTACCAATGTATACTTGGTTTGGTAAATAGTTTACTGCTTCCTCAAATGTACGTAAATGTTCTGGTAACTTTTTAAGATACTCTGATTCTGGGTTTGTAACTCTTTCTGTTGACTGGGTAGTACCATTATGGATAACCATGTCTTCAGCGTGTAATAATACATAACTAGTTCCTTTTACTACAGGAAAATTCATAATTCCACCTCCAAAATTATGTAGATTAAACCTTTCCATATTACAAATGGGCGATAAAAAATATTATCACCCATTTGGATTTTAAAGTCTATCTACTTTACATCAAATACTGTTTGATCGTCTACTTCAGTTTCTAGAGCTTGAAGAGCTGTTTCAGTTATTTTATGTCTTAATGCTACTTCTTCACCATGGTCTAGGGCTGGATTTCCTAGTGGGTGAGGTATAGCTATAGCTGGAACAATTCTGTTAGCTCCTACTGTTAATGAAATAGGTACTACTGTACAGATATGAACTACAGGAATTCCTGCACGCTCAACTTCTTTAACCATTGTTGCACCGCAACGTGTACAAGTACCTCAAGTAGAAGTCAAGATAACTGCATCTACTCCGTCAGCCTTCATCTTAGCAGCAAATTCTTCAGCATAAGCTTTTGAGCTTGCTACTGCAGTACCGTTACCTACAGTACTGTAGAAGTATCTGTGAAGTTTACCTATTCTACCATCTTTTTCCATTTGTCTTAATACGTCAACTGGAATAACTCTGTCTGCGTCTTCGTTAGCATATACAGGGTCATGACCACCGTGTGCTGTTTCCCATTCGCCTTCAAGTAAATCATTTACTCCTTCAATATCGTATTCACCATATTTTGAAGCTGATGATGACTCAATGTGATCTGGGTTACCAAATGGTACAATACCACCTGATGTTACTATAGCAACAGTTGCTTTTGACATATCTTTAACTGCTGGATTAGGATCTACTCTATCAAAGTTAGGCATTGGGAATTCTGTTTCGAACTCTTCACCTTTAATCTTCTTAAGAAGCATATCGATAGCTCTTTGTGATCCTCTTTTGTCTGTGAAGAAGTTCTTTCTAATACCTCTTGGTAAATATCCTTCTTCAGCTGGTGAACCTATTTCTTCACCTTTAGCTATTTTAAGTGCTAATGGTACCATAACCTTTACAGCTTTTCTCATACCTGCAGCACTATTTCTTGTTGATGCTATATATACGTCTTTCTTGTACATATCAGCACCAGGGTTTTCTTCGTACATTCCTGTTACTACAGGGATGCCTAATTTATTTTGAACAGATGTTGCAATAGTACCACACGCAACTCCGTATCTACCTGCGTTAAACGCTGGTCCAGCTATAAATAAGTCTGGATTTACTTCTTTTACCATTTCTAGTACAGCAGCTTCTGCTTCTTCCATGTTTTCACCAAAATAACTGTCTCCACATATTATTGTGTGAGTAATTTCAGCTTCATCACCAAAGCCAGCGTCTAAAGCCATACCTGGTCCAACTACACCTTCTCTTAATTCTGGTTTGTAGTCAGCCTTTTCTTCTCCACCGATACCAGCGAAGAATTGGTTTATATAATGGACAACTCTAATTTTCCCCATTAGATTCCCCCCTCTCCGTATTTTTCATAGGGAATTAATCATCGAAATTCTAATCTAATATATGATACTAGAATTTACAGAATTCTTCTCTGATTTCGCTTACTTCTTCAACAATATCTTCAACGTCTAGAACCATTTCCATCATTCCGATTTGTTCATCATAAACATCAGCGTCAACTGACTCTTTGAATTCTGGCTCTACACAGTGGTATACTTTAAGTCCTAACTGGACTCCTGCTAATGGACCTGCGAAAGTTGGGTCTCCAGCTGTAACAGTTTCTGCTGCTAATCCTGCAGCTTCTGCTTCAGCTCCACCGATTAACACGATCATGTTTTCTGCACCGTGTTTTTCAGTTAATTCCTTTACTCTCTTTTGGTTTTCTAAGTCCATTGCTCCTGCAGCAGTTCAGACAAAACACTCAGTAGATGAGAATACTACTTCAGCGTCTGTAGTCTTAATGCATTCTTCCATAGCTGGTCCAGGGATACCGTCCCTGTCACCGATAATGATTACTTTTTTGCTTGAATCAAATAATGACATTATCTCTGCACATCCTTTCGTATTTTTATTTTAAATTATAAGTTTTTTGTTTCAATTATTTGGTTTCTAAATTAGAATCCTTTTGCTGACATTTTGTTGAATCCAACTTCGTTAGTAGCTCCTGTGATAGCTTGAAGTTCAACTACGATTGAGCCGTCTTCTTTTAAGCTTCCATCGAATCCACCAGCGATGATGTCAACATAGTCTAAAGTACCAATAATTTTATCCATTGGAGGTAATTCGATAACTTCGTTAGCGTTTCCTCCTGTAACTACTGCGTTTGCTAGTATGTCAGCGTCAGCTAATGATTGGCTGGCACCGTCTCTACCTGCATACTCGTCAGTAATTATTACTGTATCTATATCTTTCTTTTCGATCTTAGTACAGTTCATAATTAAGTCAGTATCTGGGTTACCAAATCCTTCTTGTGATATTATAACTGCATCTAATCCTAGATATTCTGCTAATTTAGCAGTCCAGTTTGATGATCTTTCTTTATCTTGAAGATATACGTTTTCGTTTGTAATTATTACTCCAACAAAGTTTAAATCTTTACCATGTGCATCCATTAAATCATGGATTACTGGGTTATTCATTTGATGGAATGTTGTGTTCTTGTCACAAGCTGATACACAGTTACCACTTACAATAGCACCGTCCATTATTTCAGTTGGGTACATTATAGTTGGAACTATTTGCTTAGCATCTACACCATATACATAAGTGTCATGAAGTAATCCTTGTGTTTGAAGCATTTGTACATATCCTACTTTTGGAAGTTCTGGATATTTCTTAATTCCTTCAAGTAAAGTATCTACCTCATAAGTTCTTACTGTATTAGGTTCGATTTCTCTTGCAGCTTCTGCTACATAAGCAGCTGTTTTGAATCCTGCAAATCTAACAGCTTTTTCGTGAGCGTGTTGTTTTAAACCATCTACTGGTTCACATCTCAATACAATGTTATTTGTTTTTGAGAATGGAGTATAGTCAGCTCCTGGGCCTTTCATATCTACAATACCCTCTTGGAAACCTACTATTTTACCAGTTGTCATAACAGCACAACCTTTTAAAACATTAGTTTTTCCTGAACCTACTATATCAACCTTTGATAAAATTCCTGGAAATACTCCTCCTGGACCTTCAACCTTAACTCTTGGTTCTACAACGTCCTTAACTGGAGTTATTCTAACACTCTCTCCAGGTCTTGCAATATCTACGTCTACTTCCTTAATGTGTTCGTCTTCCATAACAAGATCAATAATCTCTTGTTTGTTTATGAATAGAACACCATTATCAATTTTAGTTTCATTACCAAATTGAACATCATTTATAAGCACGTGGCCTACATCTAGACGCATATACTTCACCTCCCCTTTTATTTGAAGCTATTATCTATAATTAACTTACGCGGCCATATAGAGCCCCTACATGGCCATAAGTTAAAAACTAAGTTAATCTAATTACTTAAAAACTAGATATATTTTTCTACTAATTCTTTTACTGCTGTAGCTGTAGCTGCAGATTCAGCTAATCTTTCTACTTCTTCACCATCTTTGTAGATAATGATAGCTGGTAATCCCATAACTTTTTGCTTTATAGCTACTCTTCTACCTTTTGTAATATCAAATGAACAGAATTTGATTTTGTCTCCATGCTCTTCAGCTAATGCATGTACATGTGGCATTAAAGCTTTACATGGTTCACAAGTTGGTCCCCAGTAATCTACTAGTACTATTCCACTAGCTTCTGTAACTTCTTCATCAAAATTTTTTCTATCTAGTTCTAACATAATTATACCTCCTTGTTATTGTTTGAAACTTTTTTTATTAAAAAAACTTCTTTTTTGAATGAAACTTTTAAGATTTTAAATCTTAGAAGTTATCTTCTATATATTTTTCAGCTTGAACTGCTGCTATAGCTCCATCAGCAGTTGCTGTAACTACCTGTCTTAATGACTTAACCCTAACATCTCCTGCTGCAAATACTCCTGGAACGTTAGTTTTCATATCAGCATCTGTAGGAATGTATCCACCCTCTAGATCTATTATACCATCAAATAATTTTGTTGCAGGTATAAATCCAATGAATGGGAAGATTCCGAAAGTACCATCTTCTTCATCTGCGAAGATTTCAGTCTTTTCACCAGTTTTAGTGTTTTCTACTACCATTGACTCAACAATTCCGTCACCCTTAACTTCTGTAACTACTGAATCCCACATAAAGTGCATTTTCTCATTAGCAAATGCTTTTTCTTGAATTGATTTAGCTGCTCTTAGTTCGTCTCTTCTGTGAACTATAGTAACTTTTCTAGCGAATTTAGCAAGATACATACCTTCTTCTACAGCTGTATCTCCTCCACCTACTACGAATACTTCTAAGTCTTCGAAGAAAGCAGCGTCACATGTTGCACAATATGAAACTCCTCTACCTACTAATTCTTTTTCACCTGGACACCCAATAGCTCTTGGGTTAGCTCCAGTTGCAACTATAACTGTTTTTGCTTCATAAGTAGCTTTTTCACCTTTTAAAACTTTAACCTTATCTGAAAAGTCTACTTCTAATATTGTATCTAATATTCTTTCTGCACCAAATTCCTTAGCTTGATCTGCCATTCTAGCAACCAAAGTTGGTCCTGTAGCATTTTCAATTGATCCTGGGTAGTTAGCTACTTCATCAGTAGTAACGATTTGTCCACCAGCTTTTTCCTTTTCAATAATTAAAGTTTTTAATCTAGCTCTTGATGCATATAGACCAGCTGCTAATCCTGCAGGTCCTTCTCCTATGATAATAACATCATATAGTTCTGACATGTTATTTCCTCCTCACAGATATGTTATTTAATATCTTTATATAAATTCCGTATACATTAGCATTGTATGAAAAATAATATGTGCTTTAAAATCTTTAAAGTTTAAGTATACTTCCAATGCCAATTATATACAAAGTTAATAACTCTTTCAACTATGTTTTATCTTTAACTTAAAAAAGTTTATTTTTTGCATAAAAAAAACAGAACATAGGGAATAAGCTTGCCTTCCACTCTGTCCTGAAACCTGAGAGATTCCCCTTTTTTATAAGGATTGCTCCTTCGGTGCTAAAAGCTTTTCAGAGCTTCGTCTAAGAACGGTCCTTTTTACCTGAGATTGTCACTATAATATGGCAAACACTATAGCTTAATCCTTCGGCGCCTATCGGTCTCTCCCGTTCTTTTCATCCGAAAATATTCAATTGCTATTGCTTGATATTTCCTTAACACTTTATCTCTGGAATTTCATTATAGTATATAAGTTATATAATTACAATACCTTTTATAAAGATTTTTAATAAAGGTTTTTATACTATACTTTTATCCAATACATACATAGCCATATTAGATGAGTGGTCAGATATTCTTTCAAGATTTGAAATTATATCTAAAAATATAACACCTGAATCTGGCTCACAAAGATGCTTATTTAGTCTATATATATGATTAGCCCTATAGTGCTTCTCTAGAGAGTCTATTTCCTCCTCTAAACCTAGTACTACTTTAGCTTTCTCCATATCTTGATCTCTTATAGACTCAGTTGCCTTTTTAAATACCTCTATGGTCTTATTAAATATAATATCAAATTCCTCTAGGGCTTCACTGGTGAAAGTTAATTTTTCATCTATAGCTATTTGTGATAATTCTGCTATATTCTCGGCATGATCTCCAACCCTCTCCATATCATTTATTACATTTATAAGGATGTTGACCTCTGTATTTTGATCATCTAAAAGTGGTGCGTTAGACAGTTCTACTAAATACTCCAATATATCCTTTTCTATTCTGTTAATAACCCTCTCCTGAGAAAGAACTTCATTTACCAGCTTCTCATCCTTATTCTTAAAGGCCAGTGATGAAGTAGAAAGGTTATCTGATACAATCTTGCCCATCCTTATAACTTCTTTCTCCACCTGTCCCAAGGCTATAGATGGTGTACTTATGATTCTCTTATCCAGGTACATTGCTCCTGAATGTTCCTCATCCTCATCACCTGGTACCAGTCTTATAGCAGCCTTAACCAATAGATGGGCTATAGGAAGCTGAACCAAAACATTAACTAAGTTAAAAAGTGTATGAGCGTTGGCTATCTGTCTTCTAACATCTGTTGGTGAGATCTTCATAACTATAAACTCTACTGGCCTTCTAAGTACAGTAACAAAAAGAATAGTTCCTATTAGGTTAAATAGAAAGTGTATAACAGCTGCTCTTTTAGCTGTCTTATTTGCTCCAATACTTGATAGTAAAGCTGTAGTCGTTGTACCAATATTATCTCCATATAAGATTGGGAAGGCCATCCCTAGGGTAATAAGGCCCTGAGATGCTAGAGCTTGAAGTAATCCTATAGAAGCACTACTACTTTGAAGTATGGTAGTTAAACCTAATCCAACAATTACTCCCAGTATAGGATTATTTAAGTTTACCATAATATCCTTAAAGGACTGATTATCTGCTAGTGGAGCTAGTCCACCACTCATCATGTCCATTCCCATAAATAAAATACCAAAGCCTATGAATATTTCCGCTAAGTTCTTTGTCTTCTTTCTCTTGGCAAAAAGCCACATAGCAACACCTATAGCAATAGCCAAGGGTGCATAATCCGTTAAATTAAAAGCAATTAGCTGGGATGTAACAGTTGTACCAAGGTTGGCACCCATAATAACTCCTGCAGCCTGTGGTAAGGTCATTAGCCCTGCATTAACAAAACCTATAACCATAACTGTTGTGGCACTACTACTTTGGATTATCATAGTAACCATAGCACCAACTAAAACACCCATCACCCTATTGTTAGTAAGTATCTCTATCAGCTTCTTAAGTTTCTCTCCAGCTGCATTTTCAAGACCCACTCCCATTAGGTTCATTCCATATAAAAAAAGTCCTAAACCTCCTAATACAGGTAAAGCAATTTCCAATTAATACCCTCCTTAATCACTCTCATTTTAATTGTAAAAGGGAAAATCCAATTGTCTCAATGCTTCAAAGGTTATTATATTTACAGAGTTAGCAAGATTTAAAGATCTTTTAACTTCAGTTATCATAGGGATCTTTATACAGGTGTCCAGATGACTATAGATTAAATCCTCATCTAATCCCTTGGTTTCCTTGCCAAATATAAAGAAATCATCCTCCTTATACTTAAAGTCTGTATAGAGCTTCTTTGCCTTAGTAGTAGAGAAGAAAAATCTTCCTCCTTCATTTTTTTTAAAGAAATCCTCTAGATTATCATAGTAGCTAATATCAACTAGATTCCAATAATCAAGGCCCGCTCTTTTAAGATGCTTATCATCTACACTAAATCCCAATGGCCTAACAAGATGAAGCTTCATCTTTGTTAAGGCACAAGTTCTAGCTATATTTCCTGTATTTTGTGGTATTTCTGGCTCCACTAAAACTATATTTATTGCCATAACTCTCACTATCCTTCTAACATATATTTTTGAACAATTAGACCTACTCCATTATCATCATTACTACTTGTAACCAGGTCTGCAAATTCCTTTATAGCTGGATCTGCATTATCCATGGCCACGCCTAAGCCCGCTGACTCTATTAAGTCTATATCATTTTCATTATCACCTATGCCTATGGTTTTTTCTATAGGCATATTCAGGGACTTACAAAGTCTTTCTAAACCATATCCTTTTCCTACGCCCTCTGCCATCAACTCTATATTGTTCTTCATAGAGCTAACAACTCTAGCACCCTTCAGATTCTCTAGATCTTTTCTGAACTCCGACAACTTTCTCTTATTATCTGAGAAATATATAAACTTCAAAATATTCAAGTTCTCCCTGTCTATTGTCTCTGAAAGATTATCTACCTCTACTATCTTTACGCCCTGGGCCATAAAGATCTCTCTTATTTCTCTGTATATTTCCAAAGCATGTCCGTAAAGTTCTGCCTTTTCCACATAGATACTATCTTCAGTATAAAACTGGTAATAGATCCTATGATTCTTGGCTACTTCTATCGCCTCCTTAGCTACAGTTTTATCTATAGGGGTCATGTCTAGAACCCTAGCACTTTTTGTGTCCACTATTATGGCACCATTACAGGCTATGATAAAACTATGAAAATCTAATTTTTGAAATTTATATAAAGCCGAAGGTAAAATTCGGCCAGTTGCAAAAACAACTTCCTTCCCTTGTCTCTTTGCCTCTCCTAGAAGCCTTAGGTTCTCCTTTGATATCTCATGCTGACTGTTTAGGAGAGTTCCATCTAAATCAGTAGCAATTAAATCATATTTCATATCTTCCTCCTAAATAGTAAATACATCTTAATTTTACTATATCATTATATTTAATAATATTCATTATATTTTTATAGAAAACAGCTATAAAGATTAAACAAACTCCCCTAAGGGGAGTCTGTCTTTATATACCTTCTCTTTCCATAGAAATTAATTTACTTTTCAAGTGACTACCATAGACATATCCAACTAAACTTCCTCCTGCCCCTATAACCCTATGACAAGGTATTATAATAGGAAGAGGATTTTTATTTAAGGCCTGACCTACTGCCTGGTAGGCCCTAGAACTGCCACTGGCCCTAGCTATATCCTTATAGGATCTGGTTTCCCCATAGGGTATGGCCAGGCTGGCCTCATAAACTCTCCTTTGAAAGTCTGTTGCCTCATAGTCAATTGGTATATTAATAGACCTAGACCTCTTCTCTAAATAATCTATAAGCCTCTTGCTATAACCATATTCATCAGTTCTTGTAATTCCTTCTATAGCTTCTAGGTTTTCATTTATAGTCAGCCTCTTAACTTTTCCTTCATTAATATAGAGGACTATATTGTAGCCCTGCCAAGTTACTAAAACTCTAGGCATCTGGTCCAACCCTATAAACTGTATTTCTAGACTTATAGTGGTCCTTGGTTATTAGTTCCCTAGATATAACCTCACCATTCTTGACCTTTGACTTGTAGGTATGAACCTTGTAGCCTGTTCTACCATATTGAACAACTTCCTTTTGACCTACTGCCAAGGAGTTATCAACTATAGTCTCTGTCTTAGGCTCTATAACCTCTACAGTTTCCGGTTGAATCTTTACCAAATAGTTTTTAGCATTTTGATCTCCATAAATCTTAAAAGTTAACTCATTTCCTGTATATATGGACTTTATATATATAGGAAAATCATAGTCGTTCCTAAATTTTAGATCAAGATATCCATAAGCCACTGCCGCATCCTGACCATAGGGTACATATTTAGCTGGTATAGAGTGGGGTGACCTTTGAACTATGGTCATATCTGCCTGTAGCAAGGCATTATATAAGGTAGTTGAAGTCTGACAAACTCCTCCTCCTACACCAGATGTGTAGTCCCCTGCTACTATAACTGTAGAATCCTTGTAGCCATTGGCTATACTTCTTGGCCCTGTCAGGTCATTGAAAGAAACTGTTTGACCTGGCATTATTATATCCTTCTCCATGGCTGCTGCTGATATTCTTATATTTTCCTTTCTGCCAGGAGTACTGGTAGGAAAGGCTGTTCTATAATCGCCTATAACCCCATTAATTCTAGTTAGAAGCTCTTTTGTCCTAGTAGGATGTATATCCTCTACTGGTATTTCAATTGGTTTTAAATCATATATATTATTGTTTATAAGCCCTATTAGCTCTTCTATATTTACTACTTTTCCTACCTGGTGATCTGAAACAATAAAGTCACCACCATTAAACTTAAAGGTTGACTCTATTTTGTCCCTATTTATTTCAGCTTCAATAGGTCCCACTATATTGTTGGCTAGAGATTTATCGTAGGAAGACTCTAGGTCTATATTTACAGGGTTATCTTTCAAGTCCTTTATAAACTTAAGCCTATCTATACGCTTTCCCTTTCTTCCCAGTTGGTAGGCTTCCTTTAAGGCTTTTTCATAATCGTACTTAAAGCCTAGTTCCCTTATATTTACCTTGTATTCCTTATCATGGTAGGTCAGGGTCATTATCTTGCCGTCAATGTCCTTCTCCATCTTATCCTTAACCTTTTTCGACGCCTGATCCTTTGTTACTCCACTTACTGGTATATTTTCTATTTTTACACCTTCATAGATCAAGGGACTTTCTAGGATTTCATTTAATTGGTAAAGAACTACTCCTAATCCTATAAAAAGTATTAATAATAGCGCTATTGCAGCCTTACCCTTAAAGCTCATCCTTCTTAAAAAGCCTTGTTTTTTACTAGCTACATCCTGGTCCAAAGAATCGTCTAACATATCATCTATCTTTTCATCCATGATATACCTCCTCTTAATTATATTATATATATAATTAACGGGACTTCTTATAGTGCTTACAAAGTTCCGTTAAAGGGCATTCTTCACAAAGAGGTTTTCTTGCCTTACACATACGTCTCCCATGGAATATGATTAAGTGATGAGCCTTACTCCACATATTTTTATCTATGTTTTTCATAAGCTGCTTTTCTGTCTCCAAAACATTATCACTATTAGCAAGTCCTATTCTATTTGATACTCTGAAAACATGGGTGTCTACTGCTATGGCTGGAGTGTCAAAAGCATTGCTTAGGACTACATTGGCAGTCTTTCTGCCTACTCCTGGCAGCCTTACCAGTTCTTCCAAAGTACCTGGTACTTTTCCATCATATTCATCTATTAGCATTTTGCAAGTTCCTAGAATATTCTTACTCTTATTTCTATAGAATCCACAAGTTCTTATAAGTTCCTCTAGTTCTTCTTGACCTAATTCCAAATATTCTTCCGGAGTTTTTACCCTATCAAATAGTTCCTTTGTTACCTTGTTCACCCTAACATCAGTACACTGTGCTGACAATATTGTAGCAATTAAAAGCTCAAACTCATTACTGTGATCAAGCTCGGCCTTTGCATCTGGGTATAGTTCAAGTAATATTTTTATAACTTCTTCCCTATCTTTTTTATTTAATATTCCCTTCACATTATCACCTACACAATTTCTATATTATCATAAACTATTTCAACTCGGCAATCATTTTCTATAAAGTTTAAAACAGCTGCCATATTGCTTTCTATTTTCCTAGAATCATTGGACACATAGCTAAAACCTATAAGGGCCCTATTCCACTTATCATTATGGTCCACCTCAGCTATGGATACATTATATCTAGACTTTATTCTCTCTATTAAGCTCTTTAAAACCATCCTCTTTTCCTTTAGAGAATCTGCCTGGTAAACATAGATCTCCACTTCTCCAATTCCTACTAGCATCTCATCACCTTTTCAGTAAATAAAAAAAGGGGATAACCCCTTTTTTTATAATATTTCCATTTCCTCTCCAACTTCTTTAAATGCCTTAACAGCTCTAGCCAATTGCTCCTTAGTATGGCCTGCTGTAACCATGCATCTAACTCTTCCTGTTCCCTGAGGTACAGTTGGGAATATAATAGCAGAAACAAATACACCCTTGTCTAGTAGTCTTCTACTAAACTCCATAGTCTTAGCTTCATCACCTATAATAACTGGGGTAATAGGAGTTTCACTATGGCCTGTATCAAAACCTAACTCTCCCAATTCCTTTTTAAAGTAGTTAGCATTGTCCCAAAGTCTATTTGTATACTCATCAGTTTCCATAAGAATTGTAATAGATTCCTTTATAGCTCCAACTGCTGCTGGTGGTAAAGATGTACTAAATAGCACTGGTCTAGCTCTGTGATTCAACCAATCATACATTGTTTGAGAACCTGCTACATAACCACCTATAACACCTATAGCCTTTGAAAGAGTTCCTACTATAAAGTCCACTCTACCATGTAGGCCAAAATGGTCAACAGTTCCACGTCCATTCTCTCCTAGCACTCCTGAACCATGGGCATCATCAACATAGGTCATAGCTTCATATTTTTCAGCCAAGTCCACTATCTCTGGAAGTTTAGCCAAGTCTCCATCCATACTGAAAACACCATCAGTAATTATAAGAACATTCTTGTAGTCCTTTCTTCTCTCCCTTAAGATCTCTTCTAGGTGATCCATATCTGAGTGTCTGAAAATAGCCTTGTCTGCCCTAGATAATCTAGTACCATCTATAATAGAAGCATGATTTAATTCATCAGATATAATCAAGTCTCCCTTGCCTGTAATAGCTTGGATAGTACCTGCATTACAGTTAAATCCTGATTGATATAAAAATACTGCTTCTTCTTTTTTAAACTCTGCCAGTAATTCCTCTAGCTCCTCATGGATTTGCATATTACCAACAATAGTTCTAACTGCTCCTGATCCAACACCATACTTTTCAATAGCTTCTATAGAAGCTTTTTTAAGTCTTGGATGATTGGCAAATCCTAGGTAGTTATTGGATGAAAGGTTTATAACGCTCTTACCATTCAAGTTTATCTCTGCATCGTTTGGTCCACCCAATACTGGAAGTTCTCTATATACACCATCATCTTTTAGTTCCTGTATATTTTCCTTTAAATAGTTTAACTCATGTACATTATTAGTCAAGAAAATCCCTCCTATTTTATATCTTTATCTTATTGTAACATATTAAAGACTATATTTTTTTATTAAAATACTGGTCTATAGACATATATTCCTCCCACAAGCCCCTAGTTCTTAGAAAATCCTCCCTATCCTTAAAAACCTCCAAGTAGGATCTATGAAGATAGATTAGAGAAAACAAACTATACTCCCTGATCATAGGGCTGTCATGACTTAAGAGTTCTAAAAGTAAGTCAAGCTTAGACCTATCCCTCTTATTTGCCAGAGCTATAATAGCATTTCTAACTAAGACATTTTTCCCCCTCCATGCGCCAGACATATCCCCATATTTATCCTTAAACTCTCCCTTGGTCATATGGATAAGCTCTACTAGATCCACCTGGCCCTGAGTTTTAAAAGGCATAAACTCTGGATGATTAGGTCTTATAGCATTTTTGTTCCTGGGGCATACCATCTGGCAAATGTCGCAACCATATATACTCTTACCCATTTTCAACCTTAAATCATAGGGTATTTTGTTTTTTGTCTGACTTAGGTAGGATACACAAAGCCTGGGATTAAAGTCATAGTTTTCAGCCAGGGCCCCTGTAGGACAATAGTCTATACACTTTCGGCAGGCTCCACAGCTATCTTGGACCTTGGAAGATTTGGAAAGCTCAAGGTCTGTAACTATATAGCCTATAAATATAAAGGAACCATAGTCCTTATTTATAATAGAATTGTTCTTACCATAGAAACCCAGTCCTGCCTCATAGGCTAGATTCCTATCTACCAAGGGACCTGTGTCTACAAAGCCCTGATATTTAGCTGGTAGGATTTCCTCAACTCTTTCTATTAACCTTTCTATCCTATCCCCTACTACCCTGTGATAGTCCTGCCCCCAGCTAGACCTAGATAGGTTGCCAGAGTTTTCTAGAGTCTCTCCCCTATAGTCATTTAGGTAAGATAGACCTATTACTATGGCTGATCTGTAGTCCCTATCTATAGCTCTTAAATCCAGCTTCTTAGAAGTGTTAGGGTCTTCAAACTCAGTATAGTTGCCAGTCTCAAGTCTTCTATTTAAGGCTTCCTCTAGAAAATATGAGGGCCTACCATCAGTAAATCCTACTAAATCTATTTTTAAGTTTTTGCATTCTCTTTTTATAATCTCTTCTTTATTCATTTTCATCTCCTATTTATAGTATAATATATTTTGGAGGATGATGTATGAAAAAATCTTATAATAAATTATTTTTAAATGATATTAGAAGGGCTGTTGATAACTACCAGCTCATAGAGAATGGAGACCATATTCTAGTTGGTATGTCAGGAGGCAAGGATAGTATTTTCTTACTATATGCACTGAGATTGCTACAAACCAGATCCTACCTAGATTTTAAGCTAACAGCCTGCCATATTGACATAGGCCTTAAGCTGGATCTTTCTTCTGTTGAAAACTTTTGCAAAAATGAGTCCATAGACTTTATATATAAGAAACTTGATCTTTATGATCAGATTTTCAAATCTAGTAAGAGCCCTTGCTACCTATGCTCTAATTATAAAAGAGGAGCCATGGCAACTGTAGCCAAGAATCTAGGAGCAAATAAGCTGGCCTATGGCCATCACCTTACAGATATCTGTGATACTTTTTTCTTGAATATCTTAAAAAATGAAAGTTTTGAGGTTTTTAAGCCCCTGGGCTACAATGAAAAACACCAACTTTATATGATCAGACCACTCCTATATATAAAGGAAGATATTATTAAAAAGGTAGTTGAAAATGAAAATCTACCTATGGGAAGGGGAGACCTTTGTCCCCATGATGATAAGAATGAAAGAAATAAAATAAATGAAATAGTAAAGCTATCCAGTAAGCTTTATGATGACTTTCAGGAGAAACTTCTTAAAACTCTTGAAAAGGAATCTAAATTAAAAGAAACTCTTCCCCGTTAAAAGAAGAGTTTCTTTTTTTAAAAGTTAACTACCTTGTCAGCCCACTCTACCAGTTCCACACAATCTATCATAGTGGATATTGGGCAAGTTTCTGTTTCTCCCATCTTCCTTGATTTTAGGCAGGTACCACAGGCCAATATCTCTCCACCAGCATCCCTAAACTTATAAAGCTGTTCCTGAGTATTGTAAACATCATCTGTTAGGCCTTCTAGTTCTACTGCCTCTCCCATTAAGAAAACCTTAACTTCATGGCCCCTATCCTTCTTAGCTGTAACTGCAAACCTCAAAGCATTCCAAGCTTTTTCCAGTTCCTTTGTTTCTATAATTACTCCTATTTTCATATTCACATACCTCCTATAAGTATATAGTAACACTTATTTTCTTTTTTTCTAATTACTTTTCCTTATCATATGGCCCTAGGCTATAGGACTCCCTTATGGTTTATAGGCCTATTTTTTAGTAAATCTGGACCTAGACCAGGAAAATATTAAGTATTAGACTTTTATCCCATAGTTTTATTCTCTTATTATTAAAATGTGATATAATTTATAGGGACAATAATTAAAGGAGTAGTTAAAATTGAACTTTAAGAAAAAATCATTTAAAAGACTAGATTTCACATTAATTCTTACTGTCCTCTTACTTTGTATTTATGGAATAGTAATGATTAAATCTGCAACTTTGACATTTCCAACAAACTCTAAGGTTAAGGCTCAGATCCTTTCAACCATACTAGGCTTTGTTGCTATCTTTATAATAGTCCTTTTAGACTATGAGTTTATAGGTAATCTTTACATACCTATTTATCTTGTTTCAGTGGGCCTACTACTGGCTACTGAACTTTGGGGCTTTGGTGGAGCTGACTGGGGTGCAGACAGCTGGCTTAGCATTGGTGGTTTTATATTCCAGCCTACAGAATTTTCCAAGGTTGGCTTTACCATCTTTTTGGCAAAATATATGGCCATAAACAAGCAGCAAATCAACAATCCTGTGGTTCTTCTAAAGATCTTAATCTTAACAGGCATACCTGTGGCCCTTATTTTAAGGCAGCCAGACCTAGGTACATCTGTAGTATTTGTTTTTATCCTGGCAGTTATGCTTTTCGTAGCTGGATTGGATTGGAAGTATATAGGAGCAGCCATGGTTCTTGGTATTGGTTCCCTGCCTATTATATGGCGTCGACTGGGAAACTACCAGAAAGATAGGATTTACAGCTTCCTTTACCCTGAGCTTTATAAAAATGATAAGGCCTTTCAGGCAAATCAGGCAAGAATAGCCATAGGTTCTGGTAAGGTTTTTGGTCGTGGACTCTTTAAGGGTGGCCAGACCCAGTATAATTTTATACCAGAAAAACAAACTGACTTTATCTTTGCTGTAATAGGTGAGGAGTTAGGTTTAATTGGTGGTGGCGTCCTGATCTTTCTTTATACAATCATGCTCTTAAGGCTACTTAAGATAGCAAAGAATAGTAAGGATCCCTTTGGTTCCCTTATGGTTAGCGGTTTTGCTGCCATGTTTCTAGTTCATATTTGGGAAAACATAGGTATGAATATAGGCCTAATGCCTATAACAGGTATACCACTTCCCTTTATAAGTCACGGAGGAACCTTCCAGCTTATAAATCTTATATGTATAGGAATAGCCTTAAGTGTTGGAGTTCATAAAGATGGTTTACAGTTTAAATAATTTTACTTTAGTAAGGATGGTAATGTGAAAAATGATTGTATTTTATCTGAAAACAAAAATTACCTATATTCCTTAAATAATCCCAATATCTTCCTTGCAAGTAGGGGGGAATTTAAAAAAACTCCCCTGTCTAAGAAAATCTGGAGAGCTATATTTTTCTTTATATCTCCAGTCTTTCTAATACTTCTTTTTACCATAGCTGTTGGATTTATCATTGGTGGCTTTGATTTTATACTTGCCAACCTTTTTCCTATTAGAAGTCTTTGGTCAATGGAAGTAGCCTACTACTTCTTAGAGGGAGTTCTTGGATTGATACTATTATTTATGGGAATATTTATATCAAATAAGACAATTAGATTTTTTATAAACTAAAGGAGTGGGCTCTCTGTCCCACTCCTTTAGTTTACAATCCCTTTGAATTATAATAGCACTTTCTGCAAAGAGGCTCGTACTCATCAGATGCCCCTAGTTTTATTCTCTCCATATCACAGGACTTTCTGTTACTTACCCAGGCATCAGAACCACAGTCTACACAAACTGCATGATGCTTATAAAGATACTCTGATATAGGCATAAGCTCCTTTATAATTTCAAAAGGCTTGCCCTCAAAGTCCATATCCAGACCAGCCACTATTATAGTCTTTCCCCCATGAAGTAATTTATTTACCTGATCCACTATATGGTCTGTATCTCCACCTAAAAATTGAACTTCATCTATACCTATAATCTCAGGGTCCATCTTATCTACATAGGATACTAACTCGTCTATATCCTCTACACATATAGCATCTATATAGGTCTTATCATGGGTTACTATCTGTTCCTTTTTAAACCTAGTATCCACCTTAGGCTTAAAGGCTAGGGTTTTATACTTGGCTATCTTAAACCTTTTCATATCCTTCTCTAAGCTGGAAGTTTTTCCCGAGAACATAGAGCCTGTATGAACTATTAATTTTCCTTTATACTGATGCACTTTTCCTACCTCCCATAAAAAATTCTATCTAGCAAGCTAGATAGAATAGTCTATTATAAATCTTCTTCCTCCAAGTCATGCTCTTTATAGACTGGCTCCTGGAAGCTTAATTTCTCATCCTTAATCTTAGTTGCAGTAGTTAGGTACTTAATGCCCTTGTACATAAGAACTATTAAAAATATTTCTTTTAAAAAAGCCAATCCTGCTGCAAATATACTTATCCCCTTGTAAAAACCCATACCTGGGCCCATAATATCCATACTTTGCCTCCTATTAATACTCTTCTATTGAGATAGTTTCTATAACTACAGGCTCCAATGGTCTATCATTTCCATCAACTTCTGTAGTAGCTATTTTATCTACTATATCCATACCCTCAAAGACCTGTCCAAAAACAGTATGTCTAAAATCTAAATGTGGAGTTCCTCCTAGTTCTTCATACTTTTCAACTATAGGCTCAGGATATCCGCCTTCCTCTCCACTTTCTCTCATTTGGTCAATCAGTTGCTCTGGTCTAACCTGGCTTGAGTGAACTATAAAGAATTGGCTGCCATTAGTATTTGGTCCTGCATTAGCCATTGAAAGAGCACCCCTATAGTTTCTATAGCTTAGGTCAAACTCATCTTCAAAAGGGCCACCCCATATACTGTCTCCACCAGCACCTGTTCCATCTGGATCTCCACCCTGTATCATAAACTCCTCTATAACTCTATGGAAACTAACTCCATCATAGTAGCCATCCTTACTGTGTTCCATAAAGTTCTCTACAGCCTTTGGTGCAGCTTCTGGAAATAATCTCAATTTTATATCTCCAAAATTAGTCTTCATAACCGCTATTTTTTCGCCCTTTACTGGCAGTTCTAATTGATTCATATTTACTACCCCTTCCTCTTTAGTCTCTTCTTCTACTGTCTCCACCGCTTCCTCACTCTGGTCCTTAGGTTTTTCTGCCCCACATGAGGACATGGCTAAAGACATAGCCATAACCAAGCTTAAAAATTTAATTTTATTCATCTTTAAAACTCCTTTTCTAACTAGCTACCTATATAGATTACCATATATTTTATTTCTATTCTACCATTTATCTAAATGTAAATTTCTTTTATCAAACCTATTTTTCCTAGGCTTCTCCTTCTCTCTCAGCCCCAGAGCTACAACAGATATAGGAATAATTTCCCTAGGAAGATCCAATATCTTACTAAAGTCCTCCATCAGCTTTTCAATAGGATATAGGCCGCACCAACAGGCTCCATATCCTAAGATCTCACTGGCCAATAAAATATTTTCCGTACTGGCTGCAGCATCCTGGATTAAATAGCCCTCCCTCTCCTGCCTATCCCTATTGCCACAAACAACTATAGCCTGGCCTGAACTAGCTAGCATCTTTCCATACTTGTGAACACTGGCCATTTCAGAAAGAATCTCCTGATCCCTTACCAATATATAGTCTCTAGCCTCCTTGTTATGGGCAGAAGGAGCCTGAAATCCTGCCTTAACTATAAGCTTTAAATCCCTAGTATCTATTTTTTCACCTGTAAAGTCCCTAAGGCTCCTCCTACTATATAGGTAGTCCAAGTCTTCAAGTTTTTCCCCCAGATCCCTGTAGTGGTCTAGGCAATTTTCACAGACACAGGAATCATCCTCTTCTATAAGGTCAAAAACAATACTTGGAATTTTCTTATCCATACACCAGCAAAGCTTATCTTTAGCCCCTTCCTTACAGTGGTTATTCCCTCCGCAAATAGGACAAATCTTATCCATAAAAGCCCTCCTTTTTTCTAGTTACTATTATGCTATAATATAAATTATAACACTTATGGAGGTGCTTTAATGTCTAAAGTGGAAAAACAATGTAAGGTCTGCCCTGTAGGCTGTAAACTTACCCTAGAAAAAGAAGGATCTTCTATTAGGGTAGAGGGAAATAAATGCAATAGGGGCCTGGACTATGGGATAAAGGAGATTACATCTCCATCTAGGATCCTAACTGGTCGTGTCCTATTGGAGGGCGGAAATATGCACAGGCTACCAGTAAAAACCACTGGATTAGTTGATGAGGATATGATTGATCAGTGCCTTGATATATTTAATAAGACCGTAGCCAAATCCCCTGTAAAAAAGGGAGATCTTATAATAGAAAATATTCTTGGACTGGGCGTTGACGTAATTGCCCAAAGAAAAGCATAATAAAGGGTTAGGCCTAGGCCTAACCCTTTATTTTCCCCTAACCCACCCTACTATAAGTCAATGCGTGGTCGTTATCTGTAATATGTGAGCTGTACTCATGTAAAGCGTACTGAGCATAACTTGTTATTTTTATGACCTGCTCTAGGTCCATGTCTTTTAATTAGAATTTTTTGTGCATTCGCCCCTATAGTCACCAAATTACACTATATTAAATCAGTAGTCCAATTTAGACTCTGAATCTTAGTGTCTAATTCTCTAAAACTTTTAGCCAAATCATCTTTTTTCTTCTGCAATAGCTTAACATCTATTGTAGCTACAAACTTAAGTTCTGAACGAGAGTACCTATCCTGTCTAACAGTGGCCTCACTTTGTGCCATCTCGTAGAACCACTTTCTCTTACTTAGAATATCTCTTTTAACCAAGGCATCTGATAGGCTTACACCGTCTTCAAAGACAGTGGCATTATTGGTTTTATTTATCCTTGTAATCAAGCCTTCCATCTCTTTTGTAATTCCTTCGTATTCCTTGATTAGATCTTCTGGTTCCTCAGCTGGTTGGTCTCCTTCCTGGACCATAACATTGGCGGACATCCTGCTTTCCAACTGATTTAATCTAACCTGTAAATCAGATCTTAACATCAGTGCTTCTGCTAGTTTCATATTAACCCTCCTTAGAATTAACTATCTTGATCTGTTAATATTATAGGACCATCTTCTGTTATAGCTATGGTATGCTCGTATTGAGCTGAAAGAGAACCATCTACTGTTCTAGCTGTCCAACCATTGTCATCCATTTTAGCATGATACTTGCCTACATTTACCATAGGCTCTATAGTAAATACCATACCCTCTGTTAATCTAGGACCTCTACCAGCCTTGCCATAGTGAGGAACCTGTGGATCTTCGTGGATATCCTTTCCTATACCATGTCCAACAAAATCCCTAACTACAGAGTAGCCCTTGTTTTCAATGTATTCCTGAACTGCATGGGAAACATCTCCCAATCTATTTCCTACTAGAGAAGCTTCTATTCCCTTGTAAAGAGATTCCTTGGTTACATCTAAAAGCCTCTGCTTTTCATCACTGATTTCACCTACTCCATAGCTCCAGGCAGAATCTGCCAGCCAGCCATCAAGATTTACAACCATATCTATAGTTACTATATCTCCTTCTTTAAGAGCCTCATCCCTTGGGAATCCATGGCAGATTTCATCATTTACAGAGGCACAGGTAGCGTATTCGTAGCCCTGGTAGCCCTTTTGTTCTGCAGTGGCACCATGTTCTTTTAAGTAGTCCTCTACAAAGTCATCAATTTCTTTTGTAGTCACACCTGGCTTTATCATCTTGGCTATGCCCTTGTGGATATTGGCTAGAATTTTACCAGCCTCTCTCATCTTCTCTATTTCTTCCATACTTTTTATTATTATCATAGTAATTTTCCTTTCTATTTATACTGATCTATTAATGCAAGATATTCTTGTCTATGTCTTATATTATCAAAGTCTCTATCTCCCAAAATATAGCTAAGGTTTTCTTCATTTAACCTAAGAAGAAAGTCTAAATCCTCTATAGCCCTATCTAGTTCCTGTAAAATAGAATAGCAACAAGCCCTATTATAGTATAAATAATCTATATCCTCATTTTCTATTATACCCTTACTTAAGATATTTATAGCTTTTTCATACTCTTTATCTTCTATATATATAGCAGACATATTAAGGTAGGAATAGCCATACTTAGGATTCCTCTCTATAGACTTCATATAGTAGCTTAGGGCCTGGTCTCTTTTACCCAGCCTTTTATAGATTACACCCATATTAAAAAGTGCCTTAAAATAATCTGGATTTAACTTAAGACTAAGCTTCATGTTTTCATAGGCCAGGTCATAGTCCCCCAGCTCTTCATATATAGAGCCTAGGTTGTTATAGACCATATGATCATTAGGGTTGATTTCTATAACCTTCCTATAGTAGTCAATGGCCTTGGACTTATCCCCCTGCTCATCATATATATTGGCTATATAGAAGTAGGCCCTATCATATAGAGGATCTACCTCTGTAGCCTTAAAGTAATACTTCAAGGCCTTCTTCTTGTCCTTAAGCCTCTCATACATTATAGCCATTCCATAGTAGCCACCCTCTTGGCCTGGATCCAGATTTATTATCTTCTCATAGGCCTTTAGGCTATCATAGGGCATATCCAGTTCATCATATATAAAGGCTATATTGAAAAGCAGCTCTATACTGTAGATTCCATCCGAAAACTCATAGGCCCTCTTATAGGACTTTAGGGCCTCTATAGAATTACCCTTTTCATAGAAGCTATCTCCTATAACTATATAATTTTTCATCTTTGACTCTCTACTTATTTCAGTCACATTATACACCTCTATTAATTTTCACTCAAATATAGTTTACCACAAAAAAATAAAAAGTCGAAAACTTATTAGGTTTCTCGACTTTTTATCTTATTTATTCTAAAAAGGACTTCTCTATCAATCTATCGTTGGAATTCATAAAATCTAAATATTCATCTTTGGTCATTTTCGGAATGTGATTATCTATAATTTCCCTTCCCAAACTAGACTTATCAAATAGCAAATCCACACATGTCAAAGCCATAGCCTTAGCTGGCTCCAAGTATATATAGTCTCCCTCTACTATTTCATAGTCCTTAGAGTGAAGATCCCCTTTTATTCCTGCAAACATAGGGTGGAGGGTTGGTATTATATGGGACAGGTCTCCTAGGTCAAAGGAACCTGTAAAATCTCCACCTTCCACTATTTCATTATCCTCTATACCTAGGTAGCCTAGGTTCTTATAAAGGACCTCTTCCATCCTATCATGTCTTAATATAGGTAGATAACCTGCTAACTCCCTGATTTCTACCTTAGCGCCCATGGCCATGGCCCCAGCCACAATAGATCTATTTATCTTCTTATTAGCATCTACCATAGCCTCTATGGTTCTAGCACGAGTATAGGACTCCATGTGAACATCTGAAGGCACTACATTGACAATGTCCCCGCCCTTTGTAATTATAGGGTGTATTCTAACCCTATCCTTGTCCTCAAAGCTTTCCCTTTGGGCATTCATGTTGTTTAGGGCCAGGTTAGCTGCCATTAAGGCATTGACTCCCTTATGGGGAGCACTGCCTGAGTGGGCCTCCCTGCCTATAAACCTTATGTTTTTTCCTATAAATCCGTTGCTTACTGGTCCCAGTAAAACCTTCTTTCCATCTAAATCTAAGGCATGAAACATTATAGCCATATCTATATCATCAAAAACACCCAGTCTTATTAGTTCCTGCTTACCACCAAAGTATTTTATAAGGCCTTTTTCCCTTAGGCTGGACCTATAACCTATTTCTATAAATTCTTCAGCAGGACAGGCTATAAAGTCTATATTTCCATCTAACTCATCTATAACTCCTGACCTTACAAGTCCAAGAGCTGCTGCCAGCATACCAGCTATCTGTATATTGTGGCCACAGGTATGGCTGGCACCATTTTCCAAGGAATCCCTATGCTCATTGCATATAATTCCGTCAAGCTCTCCTAAGATTGCTATAGTTGGCCCTGACTTTCTACCCTTACTTCTAGCCCTAAGACCAGTAATAGCCAAACCTTCCTCTACTTCTAGCCCCAGCTCATGTTGGAAAAATTCTTTAACTTTTTTGGAAGTCTTATACTCCTTATAGCCCAGCTCTGGATTCATGTATATATCCTGACCTATTTCAAAGATTAAATCCCTATCTTTTTCAATGGCCTGACAGACTCTCTCCTTTAGGCTATCCAATAATTTCTCCATTAAATCATTCCTTTGTAATGTACTTGATCAAGGCCTTAGTGGTCTTTTCCATTTCATCAATTTCTAAATACTCATCTACAGTGTGGACACTGTTCATTCCTATACCTATTATAATAGAGTTAAAACCTTCTTCTGCAAATATATTGCTGTCTGAGCCTCCACCTATAACCTTTAACTGACTGGCTATTCCCAGCTCCTCATAAACCCTCTTAAATTCATTGGCAAACTCTAGCTTGTCCTTAGGTTTTAAAACTGGATAATCACAGCTTTTCTCAAACTTAAAGTCAGCTCCCTCAATGATTATATTTTTACAAACCTCTTCATAGGAAGCTAGAACTTCAAGGATTTTTTCCTCACTGTGACTTCTAACCTCACCTACTACTAGAGTCCTATCTGGAACTACATTTGAGGGGAAATCAGAGCTTATTTTTGAAATATTTGAAGTTGTAAGTTCATCTATTCTACCAATTTCCATCTTTGCTATAGCCTTGGCTGCCATAGATATTGAGTTTATTCCCTTTTCTGGCTCTATACCAGCATGGGCCTTTCTTCCAAAAAACTCTATAGTAAAGTCATATTTACTTGGAGCAGAGTGGGCTATAAGTCCAGCCTCACCTGCATTATCTACTACTATCATATTCTTTGCTGGTGAGAAATCTTCTGGTAGAAGTGACCAGTCAAAATACTTCGCTCCCAACATACCTATTTCTTCACAAGGAGTTAGGATTACATATATATCCTCATGACTTCTTCCCTCTTCTTTTATAACCCTTAGAGTTTCAAGAATACTGGCAATTCCGCCCTTGTCATCTCCACCTAAGGTTGTGCTTCCATCAGTCCTTATGATATTTCCTTCTCTTATTACCTTTAAGTCCTTGTTGGGTTCCACAACATCCATGTGGGCTGCTAGACTTATGCCTTCTCCTTCTAGGTCTCCCTTGAACTTGGCTACTATAGATGGTGCTGTTCCACCATATTTTTCATAGCCATAATCCAGGTAAATCTCTCCACCTAAGTCCTTAAGTTCTTCTATCATGTAGTCTGCAAAATCCTTTTCTCCCTTTGATGGAGAGTAGATTTTAATCATTTCTATAAAGCTGTCAACTAATCTTTCCCTATTCATAGTAAAGACCTCCTATATTTTAAGCTTCCTCTTTGTCAATAGTCTTACTTAATTGATTCTTAGCAAAAGCAATACTTGTAAATACTGAAACCAATGTAACTATAAATGATGGCTGTCCTGGTATAAATTGAACTAGTTTAGTCATTATAAGGGCAATTCCAAGAGCAAAGAATCCTGTCTTAGGAGACTTTAGGGCAAATTGTGCAAAAACTCCACCAAATAGTGCTGGAATTATAAGAGATAACATTCTCATAAAGCTTTCTGGTAGCATTGATAGGACACCTTGACCTAGTAAAACTGAGATCATAAGGAAGAATATACCTACCCAAATTGAAACTCCTATACCAATAGTTCCCATAATTGCACCTTCATCTGTACCTGACTTATAGCCTGATCCTTCTAGGGCTGATACTGCAGCTGGTATTCTCATATTTACCAGGTTACCTGATAGGAATCCCATATAAAGCCCTGCCCTACCAACTATAGGAAAGTAGCTTATAGGTTCACTAAAGTAAAAAGCTCCTGAAACTGACATTTGAGAAATAGCTCCTGCCATAATAGCTGCTATTCCTGGATTAAAACCAAATCCAAAAGTCATAACTATAGGAGGAAGTAGTGAAACCACTAGTCCTAGTAACATTGTAATTCTACCTGTCTTTGTAATATCCTTCATATACTTTTCATATGCGCTCATCTAATCTTCCTCCTTAAAATAAGACTGTAGCTATAATAGCTCCGCCAAACATAGCTATTGTTAGGGCCCACTCTCTTAACCAAGTAGCCTTTTTCTCACCAAGCTTTAAACATACAATCATAATAACAAGTCCTGAAATAGCTGAAATTGTAACTTCTGGATTAGTTTTTACCTTTAAGTAGTTACCAACATTAAAGTAGGCAAAAGATCCTAGCATGGCACCAATACTAACTGCTGGTAAAAGAGCCTTTCTACCACTTGTCAAAAGATTATTTACCTTATCCATCCTGTGGGCAAATAAAAATACAAAAACAATCCAACCAAGAGAACCTAAGGCCATAGTCCAAAGGGCATTAGTAAATACTAGGGGAGTCATATTGGTTGATAGTTCTGATCCTAGGGCCTGGGCACCAAAGTTAGCTGCCATAGCCTCAAAGTTTGAACCTCCTATAACACTTAGCCTAAAGGCTGATATAGGTGAACCCATAGTAACTAAAAGTGCAAGTAGACTACCTACAACTCCAAGTGCAGGTCCAACACTACCTATAGCACTGGTTTTTATACCCTTCTTAACTCTATCCATGTCCATATCCATTTCCTTGCTGGCCTTTAAAGATCTTCTAATAATTAAAACTGATTGAATCAGAACTAGGGATATACCCATTAGTGATACCAACCACATTATAGGATGATTGGCATAGTATAAGTGATTTGTTACTTCCATAAAAATACCTCCATTTTTTATTTACGGAAAACCTTAAGTTCTGGCCAGTATTTTTTTACTCTCTTCCTTTTTAAAAATAGTGACTAGCGTATGTAAAGTTTTGTGTCTAGGCTTCCGTCTTTAATAAGACCTTATTTGTCTTTAATAGGTCTTTAATACTTTAAATTATATGCTCATGTAAAATAAATGTCAATATATATTTAGAAATAAAAGAATATTTAGATTAAAATAAAAGATTTATGGTCCTGAAATTTCTAAATATTAAATTTTAAGCTATGTTAGGTCTATACTAAACTAAAAGCTGCTAGGATAATCTAGCAGCTTTTTTTAAAACTTTATTTTTATTATTCTTCTGGGCCTACCTGAACCTAGAGAGTTCTCATATCCTACCTCTTGGCCAAAACCCTTGTCTATTATCTTCTTAAGAATTCTATTAGAGGTTCTTTCAGATATTGAAAGTAGCTCTGCTAGTTCCTTACTGGTAAAACTGTCTCTTCCCAGCTTGTTTTTAACGCTGATTATCTTCTCTACATACTGGCTGCTTATACCTATTTCCCTAGATATTTCAAGAATCTTAGAGTTTGGATTGTTCTTGTAGGAGATCATGTCTTTCTTCATCAATGGCCCTATAACCAGCTCACCATCATAGTAGAATATTTCTGACTGCCTATCAAGAACACTTCTTCTTAAAGCATTTCGGCTATTTGATTCTGATTTTACTAGAGTCAAACCCTCTCCTATTCCAACCCCTAGGGTAATACCTACTGACTTTGCCCTTTCAGTTATCTTAAATAGGGACTCTAGGCTTTCATAACTTAGACCTGCTCCCTTGTTTGAAATAATTAGAAACTCATCTCCAGTTCTATGGATCATACCCTCTATTTCCTTAGCATAGGATAAGAGATCTTTTTCTAAGCTATTGCCCTTATTTATGTAGTCTTTTATATTGCCTCCAACCAGCTCTACTATCTGAACCTGTATGGCCCTGTCCTTAAGCCTGTCCATTTTAATCTTGGCTTCTAGGGACCTGTAGGTATTTTTTATATCTATATTGGTGGCCTGAATCCTATATACTGGTATATTTTTCTTCTGCAGATAATTATAGATGTGTCCATAGGCTGTAAAAACACAGTTTATCTTACCGGATTCATAAAGTCTTAGATATTCACCTAGGTATTCTTCCTCCTCCCACCTAGTTTTTGAGTCCAGAATAGTATAGTCCCTTAAACCTATGCTAAACTCCTCTAGAACATCTAAAAAGTCCTCCTCCAGAACAGTGTCTAAGCCCAGTCTTATTTGATCTAACTTTCTGTAGTCATCTATAAATTCGGAAATTGTTTTAACTATACTTATAGTACCTCTTTTTGTATAGACCATTGGTTTATTAAGCTCTACTTTAGACGATATTTCCTCATAAACTCCTACACCTGTTAGGATTATTCCATCAATTTTACTATCTATATTAGTAGTTATATCTACAAGCTTTTTTATCTCATCTTCAATATATTTTATAAAGACAACATCCTTATATTCCCTAGAAAGGATGGCATATATTTTTTCTACTGAGTCCAAGGCCCCTATAATTGCAATATTCATAGCATATCCCCTTTGCCCTTTATTAATATATATATTACCATATTATCCTCTATATTTATATAATTATAAAGTTAAGTCTGTCTAGCCTTTAAGATTAACCCATAAGACAAAAAAGTAGAGGATTAATCCTCTACTTTTAAGGCTCTAATAGAATTAAATATAGCTATGATTGATACCCCAACATCAGCAAAAACTGCCATCCACATATTTGCCTTTCCCAAGGCCCCTATAATAAGAACTATAAACTTTACTCCCAAGGCCAGGTATATGTTTTCTGTAACTATCTTCTTGGTCTTTTTAGCAATTCCCAAGGCTGTATTTATCTTTCCTATTTCATCTGTCATTATTACTATATCTGAAGCCTCTATGGCTGCGTCAGAACCTAGTCCTCCCATGGCTATACCAATATCTGCACGAGCTAGGGCTGGTGCATCATTAACTCCATCTCCTACAAAGGCTACCTTGCCCTTGCTGGACTGGATTATCTCCTCAAATTTTTCCACCTTATCCTGGGGAAGTAGATCTCCATAGGCCTGATCTAGGCCAACTATATTGGCTACTTCCTTAGCTGTCTCACTGTTGTCTCCAGAAAGCATTATAAGATTTTTTATACCCTTCTTCCTTAAATTCTCCAAGTCATCCTTGATATTATCCTTAATCTTATCTGCCACTATAACAGTTCCTAGATGCTCTCCATCAACTGCCAAGTAGGCTACAGTACCATACTCATCTGTCTCCCTTAAATCTATAGACTCCTTTAAGAACAACTTCTTATTACCAATTAAAAGTCTCTTTCCATCTATAAAAACATCTATACCCTTACCAGATATTTCCTTATAATCTCTAATTCTAGCCTGATCTATATCCCTAGCATAATAGTCAACTATAGACTTTCCTATAGGATGATTTGAATAGTACTCTCCATAGGCTGCCAACTCTAATATTTGATCCTCACTTAAGTTACCAAAGCTCTCTATCTTAACTACTTCAAAGCTTCCCTCTGTTATAGTTCCTGTCTTGTCAAATACAATAGTATCAACATCATTTAAGCCCTCTAGATAGTTTCCACCCTTAACTAAAATACCTTTTTTACTAGCACCACCTATTCCTCCAAAGAATCCTAAAGGTACTGATATAACCAAGGCACAAGGACATGATATTACTAGGAATACAAAAGCCTTGTAGGCCCACTGACTTAGATTGTACTTGAAAACTAGGGGAATTATAAGACCTATTAAAACTGATACAGCAACTACTGCTGGTGTATAGTATCTAGCAAATTTTGTAATAAAGTTTTCTGTCTCTGCCTTCTTGCTAGATGCATTTTCCACTAGGTCTAAAACCTTAGACACTGTTGAATCTCCAAATTCCTTGGTAACCCTAATCTTTAAAAGTCCCTCTTTATTTACAGAACCACTTAGGATTTCATCTCCAGGCTTAACCTTTCTAGGAACAGGTTCCCCTGTTATATTGGAAGTATCAAGAGATGATTCTCCTTCAACTAAAACCCCATCTAAAGGTATCTTCTCTCCTGCCTTAACTAGTATATAGTCTCCCAGATGGACATCCTGTGGATCCACTACTATAGAGCCGTCTCCAAACACTAGGTTGGCATAGTCTGGCCTAATATCCATTAAACTTGATATTGAATCTCTTGAACGATTTACAGCCAGGCCCTGTAGATACTCTCCTATCCTATAAAGCAACATTACCATAACCCCTTCAGGATATTCTCCTATAATAAAGGCACCAGCAGTTGCAATAGTCATTAGGAAGTACTCATCAAAAGGCTGACCTGCAAAAACATTTGTAATAGCTCTTTTAATAATTTCAAGACCTACGATTACATAGGATATAGCATAGACCATAACCCTGGAACTTCCCTCTAACTTTAAGAGGCTGGGAATAAAAAACAAGATACTAGCTACGATAATCTTTATAAGCTCTGTATTCTTGACTCCCTCTAAAATACTTTTCTTAGGGGAATCTACACTACAGCTATCATCTGGACAGCTAGTTGACTTCTCCACTAGCCTTCTAGCCCTTAGGTCTCTTTCATCAAAAACCTCTACATCTGGCTCCAGCTTTTTGATCATAGCCTTTATCTCCCCTATAGCCTCATTCTCTAGGGATTGATCTAAGCTTAGGCTAAGTCTTTTTGAAACAAAATCCAGGCTTGCCTCTTTTACCCCAGCAGTAGCCTTTGCCCTATCCTCTATCTTGGCTGCACAGCTGGCACAGTCCAGACCATCTAGGACCAAGACCCTTCTACCCCTAACTCTTTCTTGACTTCCTGGCTGCCTAATAACCTTTACATCTGGTTCTAGTTTAGTAACCAACCTTGTAATCTCATCTACTAGAAGATCCTCCCTTCCCTCTTCTAGATCTAGACTTAATTTCTTAGTAACAAAATCTAGGCTAAGATCCCTTACTCCCTCAAGTTTTCCAGCACCTTCTTCTATCTTAGCTGCACAACTGGCACAGTTTAGACCTTCTAAGACAAGTACAGTCCTGGCCTTTTTAGGGGATATATCCTTAACTCTTACATCAGGCTCTAACTTATTAACCAGCTTTTCAACCCTATCTAGGGCTAGACTTTCCTTTCCTGGTTCTAGATCCAACCTAAGTTTTTTTGTAACAAAGTCAAAACTTAAATTCTCTACCCCATCTAGCTTTCTAGCACCTTCCTCTATTTTAGCTGCGCAACTGGCACAGTTTAATCCTTCTAAAAGTAAAACCTTCTCAGACCTGGATTCTTTAGGGGACCTATCTATAACCATAACATCTGGTTCCAGCTTCTTGACTATGGACTTTATTTCTTCTATAGCCCTGTCTTCTCTAACCTCTTCAAGATCTAACCTTAGCTTCTTAGTTACAAAGTCAAAGTTTACAGAAGCCACTCCCTCAACCTTAGATGATAAATTTTCTATTTTAGCTGCACAACTTGCACAGTTTAAACCTTCTAAGATTAATATTCTTTCCTTCATAGCTATCCCTCCTTAAGTAAAAAAATGGTATTATCATATGAGTGGTTGCTCATATGATAATACCATTATAGATCTTTTAGTCTCCCTTGTCAATAATATTAGAGATTAATCTCCCCTATTCTTTTGTATTTTCCAAGCATCTTATCATCATTTAAATTTTTATCTAACTTCCAGTCTTCACTGATGCCTATATAGCTTGCCAGCTGCTTAAAATAATACATTATAATACCAGCATCCATAAGGTTTACCTTCTGATCCTGCTCCTCCATATAAAGTACCAACCTATGGCCAGACAAAACAAATCTCCAAGGCTGACTATTCTTAGTGGACGGTGCAAATCTTAAATAATAGAAAAGATCATCCAGACCTCTTTCTTCTAGATAGGCCATATCCACTGGCTTATCTAAATTCTGATCAAATACCATGTCTTCTATACCTATTCTCTGACTTTTCTCATCTTTAACTGTATCAAAAGGATTTGAAGCTTTGCTGTGGCCAAAGGCCAATAAATAAGCTATATTTTTATTGTCTTCACCTAGATAGGCTGACCTTAGTCCCCTATCTACATCCTTTATAGTCACCCAGCAAGTTCCTAGATTCAAACTTGTAAGAACTGTTATAAGCCTTTCTGTATAGTAAGAAGCTACTACTATAGCCTCTGCTGTAGCCTCCCTTAGTCTAATTCCTATATAGTGGGGACTCTCTATCATCTTTCCATGATAGCCTCCTTCTCCCTCAAAGCCCTTGGCTATCTTTTTACCATCTTGGAAGAGAACCAGATCAAAGAGAATCCTTGTTTCCTCTTTCTCCAGTTCCTCTATAGCATCCCTAACCTTCTTCATAGTGGACCTTCCCACTGGTCTATTTTTATAGTCCCTAGTTGACTTCCTCTCCAATAAAAAGTTGTTCATTAGCATTCCAATCATCCTCTCTTAAATAAATAATTAAATATCGTTACATATAGGCTTCTATATACTACCAGACTCACCAATATAGCTAAAACTATTCCAGCCACTATATCTGATCCATAGTGAACTCCAAGATATACCCTAGATATGGCAACAAAAAATGCTAGGATTAAAAATACCAGGGCCCACTTAGGAAAATTAAGGGCTAGAACCATAGCCACTGAAAAACTTGCTGATGAGTGACCTGACGGAAATGAATGATCCCTCAAAACCATACCATAGGTATTTATAGCCTCTTGAGCATCATAGGGCCTGGTCCTTTTTAGGCCGGCCTTGACTATATAGGTTATGGACTGGGATATTATAAGGGTAACTGCCATCTGAGCTCCTACAAACTTAAGGCTAGGATTCCTAGAAAGGAGCAAGATAAGATTTAGGCCTACTATAAATACTAGGCTACCAAGTCTTGTATAATAGGGCATTATCAAGTCAAAAAACCTATTTTTAATCTTTAAATTAAAGATCTTAAACATCCAATTATCAAAAGCTTCTATTTTCTTTCCCATAAAACCCTCCCATAATAAAGTAAACTATTCCATAAGCTATATATACCCTCTTAGAGTAAAAATAAAAGAGAAGCTAAAAAGCTTCTCCACTAGTTAATCTATAGATTTTTTCTCCCAGAACTCCACCTAATATATAGCTAGCTATTAAGATAAGCACCTTTCTAGCCAGAGGATCTTCATATCTTGATATAAACTTTGAGCCCAGCATAAATCCTAGAAAAAGCATTAAGGATATAATAAGACCCCATCTGTAGAGAGGTTTAAGGCCAGGGTGTTTTAAAATCCCAGCTTCTTCTGTCCTTGCCTTTTTATAGAAAGAATAGCCTAGAAAGATCATAAAAACCAAAAGTAGGATCCTATAAACAAAGTGCATATTTTCACCAGTAAAAATACTGATTATAAAGTTCAAGCCCTCCCTTAGGGGACCATATCTAAAATCACTGCCTAGCCTTAAAATGTCAACATTTCCTTCTATACTATAGTAAATAATGTACTTGTAGTTAATCATTATAAGGCCTAGGATAAAGCTTGGTAAAACCCCATCTATTACTATGGTAATCAAGCTTAAAAGCATGAAATTCCATAGGAAACTATAGGAATTCTCACTAAGCCAGGTCAGACATTGACCTATACTATAGTAGTCAGCCAAAGAACTCCTACTAAGATTTGCCCCTATTAAAATTAAGGCATTTATAAGGATTGGAAAAAGCATGGCCAGGACTCCCACCAAAATTTTAGACAAGTAAATTTGCTTTTTACTTAGGGGCATAGTTCTTAGCTTGTCATAAATTCCAGTATATTTATCTAGGCTAAAAAGTAAGAAACTTACTATAAGAGGATAGATTACTTTATAGATTGGGAAGTAGCTTCCATAGTCTAATCTAGTGTTAACATCCCTTATTATCCTAAGCTTTAGCTCCTCCCTAGGAATCTCATTGTTCATCTCCCTATTCCAGGTTAAGTTAGATTCAAATATCCTATCTGATTTAATAATCTTAGCTGTATCTACAGCGTAAATTAAAAGAGTCATAAGCAGCACTAGGATGCAGACCAGCCTAAAACTCTCTCTAATTATAGCTCTATTAAAAAATTTATCCATTACCTAGCCCTCCATCTCTAGTAAAAATATTTCTTCCAAACTCATCTCCGACAAGTCGAAAATTAAGGTTTCCCTAGACTCAAAGGCTTTTTCTACACGCTCTAGAGGCTCCTTAAGTATATACTCCCTTATCTTTCCAGTTTTTTTGGACCTAAGGACCTTAAGTTCCTTAAAAACTTCCTGGTCAGCCTCATTCTTTAAAACCAGACTTAAGCTACTATAGCCTGATTTTATACTGTCTAGCTCCCCTTCTAGGATCAGCCTTCCCTCCCTAAGAAAACCTAGGCTGTCACATATTTTTTCTAGATCAGATATATTATGGCTGGTCATTAAAACTGTCATCTCCCTTGTGGCAACCTCTTCTATTATCAGGTCCAGTAATTTTCTTTTAACCAGAGCATCTATACCTGAAAAAGCCTCATCCATTATTAAAAGATCTGGGCTGGTAGAAAGTCCCAGAAGAAATTGAACCATGGCCTTCTGTCCCTTTGACAGATCCTTTAGCTTGGCCTTTTGATCCAAATGGAAAAATTCTAAAAGCTCCCCATACCTGTCCTCTGAAAAATTTCTATATATATCCCTATAGAAGTCCCTATAATCTCTTATCCTGTAATTATAGGGATAGACCAGATTATCTGAAATATAGGCTATACTATTCTTTAAATCTATATTGTCAACTATGTCTTGACCAAATATCTCTATGCTTCCCTTGTCCAAACTATATATTTCCACCATATGCTTTATTAGGCTGGTCTTACCACTGGCATTATGTCCTATTAAGCCATAGATGCTACCCTTTACAACATTTAAATCAAGACCCTTAAGTATTTGTTTTCCAGCTATTTCTTTCTCCAAGCCTCTTATTTTAATCATCCTTATCCCTCCCTAGATCCTCTAGTATTTCCTCAATCAATTCTAGTATTTCCCCATCCTTATAGCCCATATAGGAAAGCTCTATTAGCTCCCTTTTTATACTGGCCTTAACTTCCTTAAGGTCCCCTATATCCTTAGACCAATTAATGTCTTCCGCTATAAACCTGCCCCTACCCTTGGAACTTACGGTTATACCTAAAAGATCCAGCTCCCTATAGGCCTTTTGAACAGTGTTAGGATTAACTCTTAGCTCCTTGGAAAGCTCTCTTACTGAAGGTAGTTTTTCTCCACTTTCAAAGATCCCCTTTAAACTGTACTCCTTAACCCTGTCGACAATCTGCTGATATATGGGAGTTTGGCTATATTCATCTATTTTAAACATGGCTGCCTCCTAATTTCATAGTGTACTACCTTTGCTAATACACTTAGTATAGACCCTACCTAATCTCATGTCAATAGTTTATTAAAAATTTCTTTTGTGATAGATTATATATGATAAGGTAGGTGGAATAATGGATTTAAGTTGTGCACAAAAAGATGCTATTAATCACATTCAAGGACCGGCCCTGGTCTTAGCTGTACCTGGTGCTGGAAAGACTACAGTTCTCTTACATAGAACTGCTAAACTAATAGAAGATCATAAGGTTAAGGCTTCAAGGATCCTGTCTATAACCTTTAGTAAGGCAGCCAGTATAGATATGAAGGAAAGGTTTAATAGAGACTATCCTTCCATAGGTCAAGGTGTTGACTTTTCAACAATTCACAGCCTGGCCTTTACTATTGTTAGGGATTATGCTGTAAAGAATAATATTAGGCTGATGCTAATAGAATCAAGTAAGTCAAAGATCTCCAAGACCCAGCTTTTAAGAGATCTTTACTACTCCTATAATAACAAGGCCATATCAGAAGAGAAGATGGATACTCTTAACTCAAATATATCCTATGTTAAGAATATGCTTCTAGGCCCAGAAGAAATTAAAACAGATGTGGAGGGCTTTAGGCATATATTTAAGGCCTATGAAAACTTTAAGCTAGAGGAAGGCTTGATTGACTTTGATGATATGCTTACAATCTGTCTTAAGGCCTTAAGGGAGGATGGACAGATCTTAAGTAAGTATAGAAACAAGTATGACTATATTCAGGTAGATGAGGCCCAGGATACATCAAAGGTTCAAATAGAGATTATCAACCTTCTTGCCAGCCCTAAAAACAATCTTTTTATAGTAGCTGATGATGACCAGTCTATCTATGGTTTTCGCGGAGCCTATCCTGATGAACTTTTTAAGTTTAAAAGTAAGTATAAGAGTTCGAAAATATTCTATATGGAGAAAAACTATAGGTCTACAGAGGAAATTGTTAAGCTATCAAAGGACTTTATATCCCAAAACAAGAAGAGGTATAGGAAGGATATATATACAGATAAGAAGTCTAAGGACAAGGTTAGGCTTATTAAGACCAAGAACCTTAGGGATCAGTATGAGTTTCTAGTAGAGGACCTAAAGAGAATAGATGATCTTGAGACTACGGCCATACTCTACAGAAACAATCTTTCCAGTATAGGCATAATCGATGTCCTGGATAAAAACAATATTAGTTTTTCCACTAGGGATACCAACCTAAAGTTCTTCAATCACTTTATTATCAGGGATATAGTAAATTTCTTTACCCTAGCCAAGAATCCCAGCGATGTCTTTGCCTTTGAAAAAATCTACTATAAGATGAAGGGCTTTATATCAAGAAAGCAGCTAAACTATATTAAGGGAGAAAACTATCAGGAATCTGTCTTCCAAAGACTACTCTCCCTACCTGATCTAAACGGATTCTATAGAAATAACTTTAATGAACTGGAGGGGGATTTTTCCAGGCTAAACAAGCTTAACTTTAGGTCAGGTGTTGAGTTTGTAAAGTATGAACTAGAGTATATGAGTCATCTTGAAGACTACTCCCATAAGTTTGGTCAAAATATGACTTCTATAAAAAACATCCTGGAATTAATCCAGGTTATAGGTAATGACTCCAGGGGCATAGATGATTTCCTGGAAAGAATTGACCACCTGGAGGCTATTGTAAAATCTAAAAGCTCTGGGGTTAACCTTTCTACCCTTCATGGCTCCAAGGGCTTGGAGTTTGACAATGTCTATATAGTTGATCTTATAGAGGGTAGCTTCCCCAGTCAGTCTGTAGTGGACCGCTACAACAAGGGTGAACTGGACCAGTATGAGGAGGAGAGAAGGCTTATGTATGTTGGTATGACCAGGGCCAAGAAAAATCTAAATCTTATAACCTCAAGAGATAGGTCCAGCCTCTATGGCCAGTCAGAATTTATAGAGGAAATAAAGGATTTTCTAGACTAAAAGGATAAATGCCTAGCTCTATCAAAAGAGCTAGGCATTTATATTAATTTATATTAAAAAACCATAGTTGAGAGGATCTTCTTCATTGGATATAAACTCACCCTTACCTACTATAAAGGCCCTGCCTGTTATTTGAGGTATTATAGCTTCATATCCTTCTACCTTAGTATGTTCTAAGGCCTTTCCTATAAACTTTGTTTCAACTATACTTTCGTAAACAAAGTCTTCTTCTAGTTCTAACTGTCCCTTGTGAACCAAGGCAGCTACCTTAGCACTAGTACCAGTTCCACAAGGTGATCTATCTACTTGACCTGCACCAAAGATAACTACATTTTTATAGTTGCCATCCTTAGTTTCAGGCTTTTCGTATATTTCCACTAGATCCACACTAGTTATATCTTCTGTAGGATGTGATATTTCTATAGTTTTATTAACTTCTTCTCTTATTTCTAGCGCATATTTTCTTAAAATGTCAATGTTTTTTATGTCTAGACTTAAACCTAAATCTTCAGCGTCTACCAAGGCAAAGAAGTTACCTCCATAGGAAATATCAAGCTTAAGATTTTTTAGGCTTTCAGTAGTAATTGTAATACCTTCCTTATACATAAATGAAGGTACATTAACTATGGATACACCTTTAGTTTTGCCGTTTTCAACATAAACCTTAGTTCTTATAAGCCCTGCAGGTGCTTCTAATACTACATGTGTCACTGGCTCTACCTTTTCAACTAACCCTTCTTCAACCAGGAAAGTCGCAACAGCCATAGATCCATGACCACACATATTTAAGTATCCACCTGTATCCATAAATATAACTCCCATATCTGCTTCCTCATGGCAAGCTTCTAAAACTATAGCCCCAAACATATTCTCATGTCCTCTTGGCTCATACATAGTCATAGTTCTTATTTCTGGATATGCTTTGTCTACAAATTGTTTCTTTTCCATTATTGTATTTCCTTCTAGCTCTGGGAAACCTCCATAGACAATTCTCGCAGGCTCTCCCATAGCATGTGCATCACAATACTTTAGCCTCATATAAATCCTCCTTTTCCTATACCTTAGCTATATACTCATAAGGTAAGGATATTATTCTTCCAGGTGTCTGAATCTCTACTAGCTGTCTTAGAGTATCCTTAACTATACCTGTCTGCATCTCTATATTGTTTGGTTCTCCTGCGTTTGCACCCATAGGAACTATTGGCGCCACACATCTTGGAGTACCATTTTGTCTTACTACTGGAGGTAAAGCTGCTATTATAATAGTTGGTATTCCAGCTTCCTCAATCGCTCTCTGCACTATAACTGCAGAGCGGTGGCAAGTACCTCAGCCTCCAGTTACTATAACTCCGTCAACGCCCTCTTCCTTCAATATCTCAGCTATCTTAGGTCCTGTTTCATCGTGAAATGCTGTAACGTCTCCACCACCACCCATAAATCCTACGTGGTTCTCTGCAACTGATCCTATAAAGCCTTCCTTAACTAATTCATGCAATCTATCTATAGGGAACATACAGTTAATGTCCTTGTTTACGTCTGAGTTGTCATATCCACCATGAGATACCATAAGATCAGTTCCTACAGCTGTATCTGGTACTAGTCTAAAGCTAGTGTCTCCAGATAAGTTAAATCTCTCATCAGTTTTTAAATGAACTCCAGCAGCTGATACAAGTGCTATTCTCATTTCATTCAATGGTTTTGTTACTTCTGCCCAAACTGCAGGTGGCGTAATAGGTACATAAATTTCTGATTGTAACCCTTCAATTAATGTTAATGTCATTGAGTTTCCCTCCTTTATATTAAGTCTCCTCTGTCTTTTTTCTTCTTTAGCTGTTCCTTAGCTGATTGGAGATGGTCTTCATAAACCTTCTCATCTATAACTTCAGGATAGCTCATTAAAAATCCAACCTTTTGACCTTCCATTGGCTCATTTTCACATATTAAAAGTCTTCTAGGCACTCTCAAGTGTCCCATTCTGCCCTCTAAATCAATAGTAACAGCACAGTCATTTAATTCTATTATGATGCCCTCAAAAAGTCTTTCTGTTGACATATATTTTAATCTGTCCATAATATCACCTACAGACTAGTTTCATTTTTAGCTAGTTCTATCTTTCTTCCTGTGGCTTTTTCAATTAGGTCAATATTTCTATGCTTAACTTCTACATTGTACTTTCTTTCTGGCTCTAAGATTTCTCCACCAGCCATTTCTGCCTTTAACATGTAAAGTGCTCTTATAGCATCTTCTTGACACAGACAGTTATTTTCTAGAATTTCGTTTTCAATTCCTTTTTCTGATTTGTTTAAATCAATCATAGCATTCATATGCTCGTTACCTACAACTAGTTGTCCCTGCTCTGCTGCGAAAGTCATTCCCACTACAGAAACACCTCTCTTACCAATTTGGTCTATATGGCTAGCAAAGTCAACGTGGTTGTTTCCAAATCCTTCAGTAGTAACTATAGCACCATCAACGTCCATAGTTTCAATTAAAGTACCTAGTAGATTGGATACATAGTATTTTTCTGAGTTAGCTTGTGGTGATCCTACTAGGATAACTCCAGCCAAATCTATCTCTTCATCATGCATAGCTTCTAGAACTAAAGGCTCTCTAAAGTAGTGTCTACTCATTTCCTTTGAAGCAGGTCCTATACAAACTAGGGCATGAATACAACCATCTAGAACTTGAAGTGGTGATACAACTACTGGAACGTTTCCTAAGTCAACGTTAGCTCTAGCTCCTAGAGTTCCTACTGGCTCAAATGGCATTAGGTAGTTGTCATGCATAGCTCCCTGACCCATTATTTCTTTTATTATAACTACTTTTTTCTTTCCAGGTCTTCTAACTTGATCAAAGCTTTCTTCTCTGTGGAATTCGCTTAGGTCTATAGTTTTTAAGGCCTCTCTTATTTCCTGAGTTATAAAGTCAGTAGCCTTATGTGCTGCCATAGGTCCAGGTCTTTCCATGTTCTTTCCTTCTTTTATAGTTACATCTGTTTTAATAAGAATTTCTCCCTTTGAAACAGAACCTGGTCTATCCCACATAACATTTTCTTCAAATATACCTTCTGATGATCCGAACTCACCTATTTGAACTCCCTTTTCATCAGTACCAGTAACTACCATTACAACTCCATCTATAACTCCAGTTACTCCCTCACCTAAATCTCCTTCTAGCTTTGTAGCTATCGGCTGAATATCCATAACAGTATTTGTATACTTGTCATAATCCTCTGGTGTCACGATATCTATTTTCATGTCTACTACTAGATTTTGTGAATCTATAGCATCCTTACAGATATCTTCTCTAATGTAGATTGTATCGCCTTCGATCTTAGTTTCTTCAGCAAACTCTACCTTATTGATTTTAAGATATTTCTTAGTTAAATTTCTAACTACGATTTCCTCTTTTTTCTCAGCAGCAGCTGCATCTGCAGCTGCTCCTTCACCTTGAGAATCCTTTGCCGCTAGCTTAGGCCCACGACCGTGTGGGCCATTTATGGGAAAGGGAATCTCTATATCTATATTCTCGCCCTTACCAATTCTAATCTTAATAGCTGAATCTCCAATTACAGTTTCAACATTTTCTACTATAGCTGGTTCAAGACTTTCTTCTTCCTTAACTTCTTCTACTTCTTCAACCTCTGCTTCCATCTTAGCAAATCCTTCAACTACTGATGGAGTCATTGGAGTTAAAGCATCTAGAGTCTCTGTTAAAGTTCCTCCGATAACCTCCCCAATTTTTAAATAATCTTCAGGTATTTCAATTAATCCTGAATCTTCTAAATCTGGAATTAAATTTGGATCTTCAATATTATCTGGACTTACTACAGTGCCTTTTTCAAATCTACAGCAGGTAACTGCTGGCTTATCTTTATATTTTTCAGCTTGTTCTTTTGTAATAGCCATTTGTAACCCTCCTATTAATTTTATATTTATATTTATAATTTATATTTAAATTATTTTAATCTTCTTACTAGTCTGTGGTTAACAGTTCTCATTATATGGTCTGTTAGATGGTAAACTGGAATTTTTAACTTAGGTGCTATAGCCATTACCGTATTAGAACAGTCACTACAGTTACCTATTAAAACAACCTCAGCTCCAGCCTTCTTTAAGTTAAACATCTTTTCTGCCTGTCCTGGACAATCTCCTGGATCCTCACACTTCAAGCTGGCACCACACTCTATAGCCTGCTTACATTTTTCAACTCCAACTACTTCTGCACCCATATGAGCTGCAACTTCCTCAAGTCTCTCCTGAGTACCACTGCAAGCACATACTAAAAGACCCATTTTTCTAGTCTCCTGTGGGAATGGAATAGTAACTATAATTCCTCCAGTCGTTTTTGTAATAGGTGACTCTAGGCTTGTACTCTTGCCTGTAAAAGGTCCACCCATAACTATCTCACCGTAGTCTCCATCTATTCCACCAGCTTTTTCAATTATATCTCCAACCATCATTCCCACTGGCATGTTCTCATAGATTATTGGCTCTAAACCTTGGTTTAGCTTTCCAACTACAGTCAAGTCTTTTTCTATAAAAGGCTTTCTATCTTCAATAGCTTCTTTTATTCTAATCATAGTCTCCGCATTGGAAACCACTGCATTAGCTTCAAGAGGTAGTTGATCTGGTCTTAAAAGCGTACCTAGAGTATGCTTTATAATAGCTCTTTCCTCTCCCATAGGGTATATGTTCTGAAGTTCTTTTACCTCTATGTTAGGCTCATTTTTTATAGCTTCCTGAACTATTCTATCAGCCTCTTTATTAACTTCCTTAATGGCAATTATTCCACGACCAGCATTTGTAATTTCCATACAGTATTTTAAACCCTTGATCATATCTGTAGGATCTTCTTCAATTCTTGTAATATTATGATTTAAAAGTGGCTCACACTCTACAGCGTTAACTATAACAACTCCACCATCTAAATCTGCCTTTAATTTTATATGAGTTGGGAATCCTGCTCCCCCAGCTCCTACAATACCTGCTCTTCTTATCATTTCCAACTTGTCATCTGACTCTTCTATCTTTATGTATTCTTCCGGCTGCTCTTGATCCATTTCTATGACAATGTTTTCATTGATTTCAATAACCTTACCATATACACTTGAGTGGATATTAGCACCAAGTCCCTCTGGCTCAGCTATTAGTTGACCTTTTTTAACAAGGTCTCCCTCTTCAACTATAGGCTTACATGGACCACCTATATGTTGTTTAAGTGCTATCTTAACTATCATATTTTCACTCCCAATCTATGTTATATAAAGATTGACTCATCTCACCTCTATATAATTGCAAACTTTGTGCCAATTTGCAAGCCCTAGTTTAAGCCATTTCATCTAGGTGAAAATAGACTTTATGACTATTTTTAGTCACCAATCTTACATCTCTTATAAAATCCCCTTAAAGCCTTGATTATAAGCTGATTTCTTATACTTTTAGACTTCTGACTGTTTTCAGTCACCTGACTATAAATAGTCAGAATTCCCTAAATAAGTCTATAATTAAATTTATTTTATATGTATTTTTTATATCAAACTATGATTTTTTTATAAAACTGAACTTTTATAGGCTATATGAAAAAATTCTAGCTAAAAAATAAAAAACTCCATAATAAAAGATCATAGAAATATGATCTTTTATTGTTCCTCTATTCTATATTTTTTTATTTTTGAATGAAGGGTAGTTCTAGGTATGTTTAGTATTTCTGCAGCCTCTCTTTTATTGCCAGCAGTTTCTTCTAGGGCCTTGGCTATAAGAGTAATTTCCAGTCTTTCAACTGATTGATTCAGGTCCATATTTGATAGGTCCAAATTTAAATTGTCATCTCTACTATCCCTTATATAGTTGGGAACAGCTTCAAGGCTTATGGTTCCATCCCTATTCATTAGGACCATATTCTCTATAACATTTTTCAACTCCCTAACATTTCCCTTCCAGGAATAGTCCACCAGACTGTCTACAGCCTCATTGCTTATCTTAAGTATTTCCTTATTGTTCTCTATACAGACAAGCTTTATAAAGTAGTCTATAAAAAGAACTATATCTTCCCTTCTCTCCCTCAAGGCCGGAAGCTCTATTTGAACTACATTTATTCTGTAGTAAAGGTCCTCCCTAAACTCCTCATCCTTGATCATCTTCTCCAGGTCCCTGTTGGTAGCTGCTACGATCCTTACATCTGCTGGGAGAAACTCCTCTCCCCCAACTCTCTTAACCTTCTTGTCCTGCAAGACTCTTAAGAGCTTGGCCTGCATGGAAATATGCATATCTCCTATTTCATCCAGAAAAAGTGTTCCTGCCCTAGCCTGTTCAAAAAAACCAGCCTTGCCCTCACTACTGGCCCCTGTAAAGGCTCCTTTCTCGTAGCCAAAAAATTCCGACTCAAAAAGCTCCCCAGGTATGGCAGAGCAGTTGACTGGTACAAAGTCTCCCTCAACCTTAGAGGCCTTGTGAATGGCCCTGGCAAACTCCTCCTTACCTGTACCACTTTCTCCTGTAAGTAGAACTGAGGCATTCGTAGGGGCTATTTGCTTGGCCACCTCTATCTTGTTCATTATGAGCTTGCTGTGACCTATTATTCTTTCAAAGGGATCCTTCTGATTCCTATCCATTTCCCTTTCCAGAATCCTTACCTTCTCCTTGGCCTTACTAAGCTCTTCCTTTAGCTCATTTACCTCTGAAAGGCCCTTTTCCGTACTTACAACTCCATAGAGAACTCCATCTATAACAATAGGTGAGGCACTTATAATTACATGGTAGCCCTCCTTAGGGGAGTGGTAAATATTCCTTACCTTCTCCTGGGACTCAAAAACCTTAAGATCTATAGCTTTTGGGAAAAACTTTGCCAGCTCCTTCCCCCTTATATCTTCCTCTTTTATATCATATAGATTCTCAGCATTCTTATTCCAGACAATAACCCTGCCTTTATTATCCATAACACAAAGAGCTTCATTAATATTATCAAAGACATGCTTTATGGCCTCTTCCCCATCATCTATGCCCTTGTAAAAATAGTCTCTGATGTTTTCTTCCCTTATAACTCCAACTATCCTATTATCCTCAACTATAGGCACTCTTCCAATCTTCTTATGTAACATAAGAAGCCTTATATTTGACAGGGTCTCATCACCACTGACAGTCTCTACCTTGTCCACCATTATATCCTCTATAGTAATACTATCTATGTTCTTTCTGGCTATCTTGTAGATGTCATTTATGGTGATTACTCCTGTAACCTCCTGGTTTTCTACTACAAATACCTCTTTTCTGGTATTCTCCAAAAGGTAGTTATATATAGGTTCAAAGCTACTATCCCTGCTACAAAAGTAAATATCTTTTTTCATTATTTCCCTTGCCATAACACTATAGGATTGTAAAAACATCTATTTACCTCCAGACTAATTGTTTATATCCTTAATACCATTGCTATCAAACAAAAGATAGGTTCCCTCAACTAGGTCTATATTCTTAGACTTATAGGACCTGCCATTTACCCTTATAAAAACCTTGCTAACCTTGTAGTAGTCAGCAAAGGTATTGGCTATAGACTTTAGGTAGACTCCTTCTAGGTCTCCAAAAACCTCCAAGGAACTTACTAGCTCCTTGTTAAAGTCCAAAACAATAGCATCATTCTTCCTATCTATATCCATCTTTTTTAAGATTACATCACCAGACAGAGCTGAATTTAACCTTAGGTCTGCTGGATCCTTTAAACCCTCTATTATATGTTCCTTAAAGTCTGAATTAGTAGTATAGTTTATGATCCTATCTTCAGAGGCCATATACTTTTCTCCCTTTATAGGGTAGTAAAACCTAACCTGGGAACTAAATTCCTGATCCACTACTGATGACAGTAGGGTCTTGGCCTCAAAATCTCCATCTTTGTAGACAGCTGCCACATGACCAAGATTTTTCACATAGTAATCCCTTTGCATTCTTCCTCCACCTAGACTGGTTTCAACTTCTAGGACATCTTCCAATTTTCCATAGGGAAGGTCCAGGGTTTTATCTAGACTCTTTATCCTACTTTCTATGCCAGGTTTGGCCTCCCACTTACTTCCTACCGTTAGAGGTTCCTTTAAGATTATATTTTCATCTTCAGATTTTTTAAGGTCATCCAGCCTATTTGTAACATAGTAGGCCTCTCCTTCAATATGCTTTTCTTTTAAGCTCTCTCCATCATACTCCAGTATTTTTATAACCTCTGTTCCTGAATTTATTATTTTAAACTGAGCCTTATTTCCTTCTATATATTCAAAATATACTTCCTGTCCTGCAAATTCATTTCCTATACCCTCATAGCTAAAGATCCTATTCTCTGTAAAGGGAAAGTATTCTGCTATAGTGGGGGAAGCTTCCTTTAGTTTTAAGGGGCTTTCACCACCAGTCTCTATCCTGTTTTTACAACTTATAAGCACTGTACTAATCAAGACTACAAGAAGGACTAGCAAGGACTTTTTATATTTCATAAAATCACCTCTATTAATATAAGACTAGAGTATAATCTTATAGCATATTGGGCCTAAGATGGTTAAAAACCAGTTACAATATAGTCACCCCAGCATCCAGCTTGTATATAATATCCTTTCTTTCAACTATTATATCTGTACGATCTGAAAGGTCCTGATCTTCACGAATACTAGTCAAAAGTCTCTTGTTGGGATTTATAGCAATAGGGTTCCCTACCATTCTAAGCATAGATAGATCTCCTGTAGTATCTCCATAGGCAAAGCTTCTATCTAAGTCTATATCATAGGCCTTTACAAAGTCATTAATAGCTCTTTTCTTGTTTACAAGATCCCACATTTTTATAATCTCGCCAGTAAAATTCTCATCTTCATCCACCAGGTATTCTGTAGCCCTATACTCATCAACCTTATACTTCTCAGCCATTTTTTCCACCAAAAAATCTGGACTACCAGATATAAAGAAGACCTTATGACCCATATCCTGGTGCCACTTAATCCTATCCCTGGAATACTTGTAGACATTATCACCATTTACCTTTATAACCTGAGAAGCTATAAAGTCTATATGGCGTCTATTTTCTCCCCTTAGTTCCTTTAAATAAACATCTGCCAAAACCTCCAGATAGTTTTCAAAATCCCCATGTCTCTTCTCCCACTGCCTATAGGAATTTTTAATTTCATTGTGCCAAATAGAGGCATCTATAACCTCATATTTTATAAGCTTCTTAAAATGTTCTATCATCAATGCATTTCTATAGATGGTTCCATCTATATCGAAAAATGCTCCTATATTATTATTTGACAAGCCTACTCCCCCTTACAGTTTATTCACTTCTTCCTCTATTCTTCTCAAGGCCTCTTCTAAATTTGCCCTGCTGGTAGCTAGGTTTAATCTTTGGTAGCCACTGTAGTCACTGCCAAAGGCTGCCCCCTCGTTTAGGATTACTCCGCAGTCATCTATGAAAAAGTCTTTAAGCTCCTGCCTGTCTAGGCCCAGATCTCTACAATCCAACCACAGTAAATAGGTAGCCTCAGGTTTCTTAACCTTTATTCTAGGAATATTTTTCCCTATATAGTCAAGGGCAAAGTCTATATTGGACTCTATATAGGCTAGAACCTGTCTATACCAATCTCTCCCATGATTATAAGCTGCCTCCTGGGCTATCATACCAAAGATGGTTCCACCTGACATAGAATGTTTCTCCAGTTCAAGTTGGAAAAGCTCCCTAAGTTCCTTATTTTTTACTATTATATTGGCAGTTTTTAATCCAGCTATATTGAAGGTTTTATTAGGTGCGGTGCAAACGATTGTATTTTTCTCAAAGTTCTTATCCAGCTCAGTAAAAACCCTATGTCTATTAGGTTTAAAAACCAGGTCCCCATGAATTTCATCAGAAACCACTAATAAGTTATTATCCAAAGCTATTTTACCCAGCTCTTTCAGTTCCTCATCCTTCCAGGATCTTCCCACAGGGTTGTGAGGATTGCAAAGAATTATCATCTTTGTTTTAGCTGTGATTACATCTCTTAAATTTTCAAAATCCATCCTGTAATTTCCACTCTCCAGGATCAGAGGATTTTCTACTAGCTGCCTACCTGTATTCTTTATAACATTTTGAAATTGGTGGTAGACAGGAGTCTGGATTATAATCTCATCTCCCGGCTTGGTGAAGGTTCTTATAATCATATTAAGACCAGGCACAACTCCTGGAGTAAAAACTATTTCCTCCCTGGCTATGGTCCACTGGTGAATATCTTTATACCAGTTAATTACAGCGTCATAGTAGGAATCTGGTGTAATGGTGTAGCCAAAGATCTGATGGCCTGCTCTTTCTATAATCTCCCTGCTAACTTCTTCAGGAACTTGAAAGTCCATATCTGCAACCCAAAGTGGTATTAAGTCATCCCTTCCAAATTCTTCCTTAGGTCCAAACCACTTACTGCTATAGCTACTAGTTCTATCTAACATATGATCAAAATTATAAGTCATTTATATCATCCTCTCCTAAGCTATCTATCCTAAATTTTATAAACCATTACTATATATTATAACCCATAAGCTCTCTTTTTTATAAAAGTAACTATAATAAAAATCTATAGCAGTCCTATCTCATATATATACATTTAATACTAGAAAAACTTATAAAAAAAGCAACCAGATTTAATCTGATTGCTATCTATGGTGCACCTTCAGGGACTCGAACCCTGGGCCCATTGATTAAGAGTCAATTGCTCTACCAGCTGAGCTAAAGGTGCATATCTCACTTAACAATTATCATTATACTCTTCTTATTTAAATTTGTCTAGTCTTTTTTAAAGATTTTATCCATTTTCCCACTATCTTTTTCTATGCTTTTTTATGCATAAAATTTCAATTTATTTAACCTACCTAAAAGATAGGTTAAATAAATTTGTCCTATCCCTTGTAATCTTTATTTAAAAAGAAAAGAGATATATTACCTGGACCTGTATGAGCTCCTATGGCACACCCTGTATAATTGATTATAAAATCTTGAACGCCATACTTCTCACTAATAGCATCTTTTAAGGCCATAGCACTCTCCAGGTCGTCTGCATGATTTATACCCACTATCTGCTGGGATAAATCTACATTTTCACTTTTTTCCTCCAAGATAGAAAGCATCTTCTTTAAAACCTTCTTATGCCCCCTAACCTTTTCCAAAGCAACTAATTTACCCTCTTCATTAATGCAGAGAATAGGCTTAATATTAAGCAGTCCCCCTACAAAGGCCTGGGTACGACTTACCCTACCACCCTTAAAAAGATATTCTATATCATCTACAGTAAAGATATGCTCCATGTGTTCAATATAAAAGTCCAGAGCTTTTAGAATCTCCTCCTTACTCTTTCCTTCCTTTGCCATAAGTCCTGCCTTTTCTACAATAAGTCCCATCCCAACAGATGCTGCCCTACTGTCCACTATATCTATATCCATATTGGGATACTGATCCTTTAGGCTATCCCTAACCATAAGGGAGGTTTGATAGGTTCCTGAAAGTCCTGATGAAAAAGCTATGTAGATTACTGATTCTTCAGATTTAGCTAACTTCTCAAACTCTTCTTTAAAAGCTGTAGGTGGAATCTGTGCTGTTTTATAAACTATCCCACCCTCTCTCATATTTTTATAAATGTCTTTTGGAATTATAGTTTCACCATCTAGATACTCTTCCTCATCTTTAAAAACAAGTATAGGCATAATATCAATATTTAAATCCTCTATAATAGACTTAGGCAGATCACAAGCACTGTCACTTATTATTTTTACTCCCATTTAAATTGCCTCCTAATAAATAAGTTTATAATAGCCCTAATATGATTATACCAAACTAGCTATTTTTTATGCAATTAAATATAAAAAACTACTGGATTTCTCCAGTAGTTTATATGCTTTCTGTATCTAGTATTTTAAAATTAGAGCTATATTTTTCTGCTGCCCTCTCTAATTCACTATAGTCTGTCGCCAAATAGGACTTATGATACTCCACTATTCCTATCCTGTATTTATCTCTTAAGTTATTTAAGATATCCTCCTTAAACCAGCCAAAATATATACCCACCCTATCATTTAGGTTGAAATTTCTTCCTTGGGATCCATAATTTGTTTGGTTGACTAGCATATCCTGAAAGTCATCTAGATTGTCTATATTGCAAACACTATGTTTGTAGGTAATATCCTTAACACCCTCTGGAACATCTTTATAAGCCACTAAAGCCACCTTATACTTATCATCCCTTTTCACTATAATCCCCCTCCAAGTATAGTAATGCTTTCCAAACCCTACTTGATAATTTATAAACAAAATCTATCCTATCTTATAATTCCATTTTTTGCCTATATACAGGTTCTCTATAGGCTTGTTAATTCTTTGTCTAAGTCTATTATAACATAGTTTTTGCTTTTTGGGGGAGTATTCGTTATTTTTATAACAAGTTTTGTCTAATAAATTTTATTTTACCCTACTGTGGGCTATTCTACTGGCTGCAGCTGCAGCTATGGCAGCAATAATATCATCTAAAAATGTATTTACCCTATTACATTTTTCTTCATCAACCTTCTTTATTATACCAATCTTCTTTTTATCCAAGTAACCAAAGTTAGTTAGGCCGATAGTTCCATATACATTTACTATGGACATTGGGATAATTTCATCTATTCCATAAAGTCCCTCATCATTTTCTATTATGGATTGTAGAGGTTCTTCAAGTTGCTTTTTTTCTGCTGCCTTATCTATGGCTATGCCTGTTAAAATTGCGTGGCAAACCTCTCTTTTTTCCAAAACCTTATATATATTTTCTATACATATATCCATAGTTAGATCTTTATAGTAATCTTCCTGTAAATGATAAACTATTTCAGCTATATCCTCTATTTCCACTCCTCTCTCTTCTAAAAGTTTTACTGTTGCCCTATTTAATTTCTCCATGCTATGCATTGTTTAATCATCCTTTCTAAGCTATAAAAATATATTCTTTGATTATATTTACCTTTTCTGGTATCTTTTAATCAGAAAGGGTATAAATTATATGGCATAATTATTACCAAACAAAAAAAGGAGTGTTATAAATGAATATCATGTTAAAAAAATTTGTTGACCAAGAATTTTTATCACAAGCTCAAGCTGAATATATAGAAGAGGCTGTAAAGAATAAGGAATCTATTCTAATATCTGGTCATAGAAGTGCTGGGATAAGACCTTTCATGGCTGCTACAATGGCTACAGCTAAAAGCTACCACCCTTCAGTACAGGTTAAAGGTTTTGAAGATCTTGAAAAAGACTGCGACTTCCTACTAATTCCAGGACTTGACGGTATTGACTTTGAAAAGTTAATATTTGAAGCTATCAAACAACCTAACAAATCCTTTGTTACTGTTAAAGAGCCTGAGCATCCATATTCTTTAATGAAGCTTATGAGAGATGCATTTAAGGAAAACCAAGATACTTCTAAGGTATACCATATGGTTGAGTGTAAGAAGATTGATAATGTGCCTAAACTAGTTAAGATTACAGAAATGAAATTAAATGAAAAAGGCAGAATGATAAAAACTGACTTTGAAGGTTAGTAGTTACGGGAGAAGCTGAGCTTCTCCTTTTTTTATAGAATCTTATTTGATATTATTATGTTAGATTGTATAATTAAGTGCGACACCTAAAAAATAAAAAACTCATAACAGATCAATTTTCGTGTAAAATGTTAATAACGACAAAAACACCACGAAAGGAGATTGTTATGAGCTATAAACATATTACCATAAATGAG
>JASLIL010000020.1 GCA_030152145.1 Tissierellales bacterium | reverse complement strand
CACGCCGCCAGCGTTCGTCCTGAGCCAGGATCAAACTCTCATTAAAAAGTTTGTTGGCTCATATTTAAAACAAATACTAGCTCTTAAAAATTTTATTTCTCAAAGTAATTTCATACTGTTTAGTTATCTAGGTTCTTGTCCTCTGTCTCCAGCTGACTCTTTCATGTTACAGCATCAACTCTTATTTGTCAACATCTTTTTTCAGGATGTTTTTTTAAAAAGTTTAGCTACAGTCCGCAATCTCTTGCTGACTCTTCTTATCTTACAACAAGAAGTCTTTGTTGTCAACACTTTTTATTGATTTTTTTAAAACTATCTTTTCAAGTGCTTTCGGCAACAGTTAATAATTTACCATATAATAGATTATTAATCAATGGTCCTAAAAAGTAAAATAGTGGAAACAAGTTCGCTTAAGCTGAATTTATCTCCACCATAATCTATTTTTCTAGCTTTTTTACTTTTTTAAATAATCTGCAATGACAGCTCCTAGTGCTATAGAGTAAAGCTTATCCCTATGGCTGTCTGCTCTAGATGGTAGAACTATAGGTACCCTAGCCCCCATTACCAAACCAGCTGACTTGCCCTTAGCAAAATAGGTTATGGCCTTTCCAATTCCATTTCCCATCTCTATACTAGGAACTACTAAAAGATCTGCCTCTCCTGCCACCTCAGACTCAAAAGCCTCTACCTCTTTAGCCTTAGGAGATATGGCTAGATCCAAGGCCATGGGACCATCTACCAAAGCATCTATATCATTCTTGGCAAACATATCCTTAAGATTATCTGCATCTACTGTAGCTGACATATTCTCATCTACAGATTCCTTGGCAGCCAAGCAGGCAACCTTGACCTCTTTCCTTCCCAAGGCCTTCATGGTTGTAACACCATTTTCTATTATATAGGATTTCTGGCCTACAGTAGGGGCTATATTCATACCACCATCAGTAAGACCTATTAATTTTCCATAGCTATCTATCTCATAAACCATTATATGAGATAAAAGAGCTCCTGCCCTAAGACCATGATCCCTATCTAAGACAGCCTTTAAAAGTGTAGAGCTATCTATTAAGCCCTTCATTATAAAGTCAGCTTCATTTTCCCTTACCATGGTAGTTGCTATTTTAGCAGACTCTTCTAGACTGGAAGATTCAACCAGTCTGTAGTCCTTAAAGTCTTTTCCCTCTTCAGCCAAGGCCTCTTTTATCTTTTCTAGATTTCCTATAAATATAGCCTCTATTATGCCTCTTTTCTCTGCCTCAAATATAGCCTTAAGTCCCTCTCGGTCATGTCCTTCTACAAAAGCCAATCTTTTTCTATCAGTATAGTCAATTTCTAACATGTCATCTAAATATTCTATATACATAGTTACACTCCTTTTTAGATATTATGCTTCATTCGTTCATACTGCTCCCTTACCTGTGGATTATTGGGACTTAAGTTATAGGCTGCTTCCATATCTTTCATAGCCTTTGAAAAGTCACCTAGCTGACTATAAACTATGGCTCTATTATAGTAGGACTCATAGTTTCTTTGGTCTAGTTCTAGGGCCTGATCAAAGCTTTTAATTGCCTGGTCTGGCCTGCCACTAACAAAGTAGCTTATGCCTAGCTCATTAAATAATATAGACTCCTGGCCTCCTAGCTCCACTGACTTCTCAAAGTAGACTATAGAATCCTCAGTCATATTTAACTCCTTATAGCAAAGCCCAATTAGATAGTAGATATTCCACCAGTCACTAGAATCCTTTAAGTCCAATAGTTTATTTAGGGCTAGATCATACTGTCCATTTGTAATAGCTATAATAGACTCCTCAAATTTAACATCATTGTTAATTTCAAGAAGTTCATCTCTAATAAGATCCTTTCTGCTATGGTCATCATCTAGGGAAAGATAATTTTCCCAAGTTAGCTTAGCCTTCAAAAACTGCCCTCCAGCCCTATAGTGGTAGCCCAGTTTATAATAGGCTAGGCTGAATTTTTCATTTATATCTAGTATTTCTTCCAATAAATTTGTAGACCTTATTAAAAACTCCTCCCTTAGAGAGCTTTCCTCTGATAAGGCCATTCCTATATTTTCAAGGCTCATGCTGTAGTTAAATAGAACTACCTCAGTCTTCTTATCAAGGTAGATCAAAGCCCTCAAATATATGGCTGATAGGATATAGTCTTCTTTTTCCAGAAGTTTCAAAGCCTCATATAGTATATAGGCCTCTATATTACTGTTTACTTCAGCCAGTAGCTTTTCATATTCTTTGTTGTACTTAAAGTCTGGGTCTGTTCCAAGAATATATATGATTCCATCTACCACATCATCGATCTGTATTTCATCTTCAACAGTTCCTCTTCTTACATCCTCTAACAACTTTTTTGTATTTATAGGTAGAGGCAGTTGAGCAGATATCCTGTAGTCTCCTATTATCTTGCTACTACCATCCTTTAATTCTATAAAAGATACTTCCTTGGCCTTTTCCAAGAACCACTTATCTATTTTTGTCATCCTTACCACCTACTAATTAAATTTTTTCCTTATAGGCCCTTGTTCTTCTAGAGCTGCTGTCTAGAATCTTAAAAAGCTGCCCTCTATAGATCATCATAAATAAGAGCAAAACCTGACCTAGAACCAGCTTCAACAAGTTATTGACATTAAAGCCTAAGTTTATTGTAAACATATTTATATATAAATCATTAAAACCCAAGTAAAAAATAGCCGATAGAATTATATTTGATAGTCCCCAATAAATCCAATTTTTCTTCATAAAGTTCAAGGAATAAACCAAGCTGTCTCTTGGTATATAATCCTTTT
>JASLIL010000072.1 GCA_030152145.1 Tissierellales bacterium | reverse complement strand
GAATAGTCATACTTACTCTTATATCTCTTAACCTTGAATTCCAAGCTAAATCCTCCTTAAACTTATATATCTTACTATCTAACCGATAATTCTTATAGTAGTCTACTTTATTATATATCATTATACTATATTTTTTTATTTTCTTAAATTTTTATAGGTCCTATCTTTCTGGGTATAAGTAAATATATGAATATTAATAAATTTTTTCTTATATTATAAGCTGTTTCTAGCTTATTTATTATAAGCTGTTTATTAATTATAGATTGAACTTAAGTGTAGTCTAAGGAGGTCCTAATGAAGAAAAATAAACTTATTATAAGCAGCCTTCTTTTGCTGCTTCTTTTAAATATATTTTTACCCATTTCAGCCCAGGCTAGAAAAGATATTACTGTAAATGTAAACTCCCTGGAGTTAAACTTCCAGTCCCCTCCCTTTATCCTTAGGGGGACCACCATGGTTCCTATGAGAGAAATATTTGAGGCCCTAGATGCTGATCTTACCTGGTCCAAGGAGGATAGATCTATTTTAGCCAGAAAGGACCAGGATCAAATCTACTTGAAAATTGATTCTCCTAAGGCCAGGGTCAACACTAGGGAAATTCTTCTTGATCCTAGGCCCATGATAAGGGATAATAAAACTTTTGTTCCCTTAAGATTTGTTTCAGAGTCTCTAGGAGCAGAGGTTAAGTGGGATGGTGGAAAAAGAACCATAGATATATGGAGTGAAATTAAGGAAGATAATAGCCCAGAAAAAGTCTCTGGCATCTATGGAAAACTAGGAAATAAAACTATATATATAGGACAAACTCTTAAGGAGCTTGAAGCTAGTCTTGGAAAGGCTTCTAGAAGCTACTTGGATCCTGGAGGAGCCAGCTGGCATGTCTTCTATAATAGCAATAAAAATATAGAAAACTATATTAAGGTTAAGACTAGGGATGGCCTTGTTAAAGGCTTTCATACCAACTCTAAAAACTGGGTTTTTACTGGAAACCTAAGGGTCGGAGAGCAAAAATCCCCAGTCACTGATAAAAAGATTCTAGCCCTTGAGTCTTTTGATAAAACCTATGTAAGGACCTATGAATATGATGTGGATAAGACTATAAGTTTTATACTTATAGAAGAGGATTCTAGGGCTCCTAGCTGGAATTTCCCAAGAAATAAGCTGGATCAAAAGACCCTGGATAATATTGAAAAGAATATCTTTGAATACACAAATGTTATTAGGGTTAATAATGGTAAGAGGCCTCTAAACCACTGTGATAGTCTTTATGCTTCTGCCCTGGCCTACTGTGAAAACATGGTTAAGAAGTCATTTTTTGACCATGTCAGCCCTGATGGCCAGACCTTCAAGGAAAGATTCTTTAGCTTTAAAAGAGATGTAGACTATGTAAGGGCTGGAGAAAATTTGGCTGGAGGAGCCTATCTATCAACTACAGTAGTTAACAAGTGGTATAATTCCCCTAGCCACAGAAAGGTTATGCTAGAGGATTTTACCAACATGGCTGTAGCTGGACTTTACAATAAGAACTCCCGCTACAAGATCTACTTTACCCAGCACTTTGGTAAATAAAACCCAGCCTAGGCTGGGTTTTATTATAGTTCTTTTATAGTATCTATTATTGATCTTTACTTTACTAGAGTCAGAAGCATCTTATAATTTTCTAGGGCCTCCACACTGTGGGCTATATCTTTTGGTAGTACTATGGCCTGTCCCTCTTCTATAATAAAGTCTTCCTGAGCTATAATGATCTTTGCCCTACCATCTAGGCACTGGACCAAGGCATCTCCACTGGCTGAGTGGCTACTTAATTTTTCTCCCTTATCCAGGGCTAGAATAGCTATATTTAAATTATCTCTTTTCACTAAAGTTAGGTTAGACACCTGGCCCCTACCATAATCTATTAGATCCTCTAACTTCAAAAGCTCTGACTTTTCAATATTCTTAATTGTATCCATAAACTCATCTCCCTCTATTGATATCTCCATATAGATAAATCCTTCCTGACTTGTTTTTTCTAGATTACTGGATTTTTCAAAGGCCAGTATCCTGTCTTTACTAAGGTCATAGCCTTTTTTCCCATCCTTTATTAGACCCCTTCCCTCAAGGCCCATGAAAATCTTGTGGCTATAGGATTTATTAAAGCTAATGGCCTCTCCCCCAGCTATTGAATATAGCTGGATATCAAAGTCCTGACCCTGACATATGCTAGAGCTAATGGTCTGGCCCTCCCTTAGATCTATAAGATCCAAGAAGCTAAAGACCTTGGCCCTGTCTAGTTTTCTAAACATCAAATCACCCTCTATATTTATTTATAAAATATTCCACTAGTCCAAGATAGTTTTCAAGCCTGGCATCCTCTTGAATTTCAGACTGGAAGCTCTGACTTTTTCTATCTATTTCTTCTAATTTCTCTGAACTTAGGCTCTTAAGTCCAAAGGGATAGACCAGTCTATTTTCCTTGTCTATATGTCGGATTAAAAGATCCCTGTAGGCCATAAGATGACTTAGGATATCTAATTTAGATTCTTTTGATCCAGTTTTTTCATAGCTTTCATTGGCCCTTTCAAGCTCCATAGTATGGTATCTTGCCAGGTCATGTTCTACTAGCATTCCATGGTCTATTAGGTTTTTCCCTAGTTTTCCCAAATCCTCCTGGATATAAAGGAATAGGTAGTCCTCCTCCTTGCCATGATGGATCTTATCTGCATAGCCCCTTATAAAGTCTATGGCTAGTTTTATGTCTTCTGTATCCACTTCTTTTCCCTCTATAAGTCCAAGGCCTAAGGCTCTCATGGACTCTAAAAAATCCAAGATATCTTCATGTTCCTTTTCTAAAAGCTCCAACCAGTACATGGAAAACCTCCTTCTATATTTAAATTTCTAATTTATATTTCTTAAAGACTTAAAGTTCTTCCTTTCTTCTTTCAAGTCTAAGAATATCAGCTCCAATCCATAAAATCAGTAACATTTGTTACAAAAAAGGAGGTTAGTTTCCTAACCTCCTCTCTATGTCCTTAAATTTTCTAGTGGTCCCTTAAAAAACTTCCTCAAGTATTTTCCCTGCCATGGTTCTTCCCTGATTAAAGGCCAGGTCCACTCCCATTTCCTCTGTATAGAGCCACTCATTTTTAGGGTTGTTTATCCTTCCAACAACCTTATTTACATCATATTCTTTCTTGGCTAGGGTAGCTACTACCAGATTTATTTCATCAGATCCAGTTAGGGCCAAAACCATTTCCGCCCTGGATATATTGGCTTTTTCCAGAAGATCTGGATTGGCTCCACTGCCAAGTAGAAGTCTTTCACTTGGGAATTTTTCCCTAAGTCTTTTGAAGATTAGTTCATCCTCTTCTATTAGAAAAACCTCTTCTCCCCTAGAGATTAGAAGCTCTGTAACATAGCTTCCAGTCTGTCCTCCACCTACAACTATAATATTCAAAGCCAGCCCTCCTTATTTTAAACCTAACATTTGCCTAAAAGTATTGTAGGAGCTATTGTCTACCATAAAATAAAGTATGTCTCCCTCTTCTATCCTTGTACCTGATACAGGTATAAAGGTCTTGTTGTTTCTCTCTATGGCTGATATAAGTATTCCATTTAAGACTATCAGCTCCTTGACCTGCCTTCCCCTAAGACCTCTTGGAGATTCAACTCTTATAAACTGGACTTCATCTAAATTATGGATTACATCAAACTTTGTATAGTTAACCATTTCAAGAATCCTATCTGCTGCCCAGCTATTGGATGATACTGTTTCTATGCCTAGTCTGTCGTAGATCTTACCCTTCCTAGAATCATAGGTTCTGGCTATGACCTTAGGCACATTGTAGATATTTCTAGCTATCTGAGCTATTAGAACATTTACTTCGTCACTGGAAGTAGAGGTTACTATAGCATCAACCCTATCTATTTCTGCTGCCTCTAGAACATCTCTGTCAAAGCCTACTCCTACTATTTTCTTGTAGTCTATTTCATCTCCCAACTTTTCAAAAGCCTCTTCCTTCAAGTCTATTATGGTAATAGACTTACCCTCCTTGTAAAGTCTCTTGGCCAGGGTATAGCCCATTCTTCCCAATCCAACTATAATTACCTTCAATCCTATCCGCTCCTTTAAATAGTTCTTTTTCTCTTAATAGACTTTCTAACTTCCTCTATTCCCACTATAATTGGTGGCCAAATAGCTAAAAATAGCCAATCAGATAGGCCTAAAGCTCCTGTGTGGAAAACTTTTTGTAGGGGGCCTATATAGGAAATAGCTAGAATTAAAACTAATTCACTTATGATCCCTATATTTATCTGCCTATTACTAAATATTCCTATTTTAAAAACTGATTGTAGGTCTGTCCTGCAGTTAAAAACTGCCCCAATCTGACAGAAAACTATGGCTCCCAAGGCCATGGTAGTAGCCTTTATATAAACTGGATCCTGGCCTGATGCCAGTGGAATAGCTGGCCATCCATTCTTGTAGTTAACATAGAAGTAGGACAGCATACAGGAAAAGGCTGCCAGCATTCCATACCACAAGAAGGCCTTGGAAAATATCTTTTTATTTAAGAGCCTTTCATTTTGATCCCTAGGTGGCTTGTCCATTATTCCCTCTTCTGGCCTTTCAACTCCCAGTCCCAGGGCAGGTAGCATGTCTGTACCCAAGTCTATAAAAAGTATCTGCATTACCGTTAAGGGTAGGGGTACTGCTCCTCTGGACAGAAGGAAAAATATAGATGGTACAGCCTCTGCCATGTTGGAGTTAAATATATAGACAAGAAACTTTCTTATATTGTTATAAACTGCCCTTCCCTCTTCTATGGCAGAAACTATGGAGGCAAAGTTATCATCAGTTAAGATCATATCTGCCGCTTCCTTGGCCACATCTGTTCCAGCTATACCCATAGCCACACCTATATTTGCCTTTTTTAGGGCTGGTGAGTCATTTACCCCATCTCCAGTAACTGCCACTACTTCTCCCATCTCCTGAAGATTGCTAACAACCCTTAGCTTTTGTTCTGGTGCTACCCTGGCAAAAATAACCTCATCCTTTAGGTAGGTCTTTAGTTCCTGGTCTGAAAGCTACTCTAGCTCCAGTCCTGATATAAGCTTAGGATTATCCTTTTTAACTATGCCAATTCTCTTGGCTATGCTCTCTGCTGTCAAACCATAGTCCCCTGTAATCATAACTACTCTTATGCCAGCAGCCCTACAGCGTTCAACAGCCTCCTTAACCTCTGGTCTTGGTGGATCTGCCATAACTACTAGGCCCACAAATACCAGGTCCCTTTCTACATTTTCCACCTTGTATTCACTAAGGCCTGGGTAGCTATCCCCACTTAAGTCTCTATAGGCTAGGGCCAGTACCCTAAGACCATTTCTAGCATAGCTGTCGTTGGCCTCCATTATCCTCTCAAAAGTTTCCTGGTCCATGGGAAGCTCCTGATCCCCCTTAAGGTAGGTCTTGCATATCTCCCCTATTTCCTTTGGTGCCCCCTTGGTAAAGGCTATCCTAGACTCTCCCTCCTCTGACCTTAATCTATGTATAGTGGTCATCCTCTTTCTTCTGGACTCAAAGGGTAGTTCCTTTATTCTAGGATATTTTTTGGAAACCAGGTCCATATCCAGATCTGCTTTTTCTGCCACCACCCTAAGGCAGGCCTCTGTTGGATCTCCTAAAACTGTGAAACCCTTGCCCTCTTCCCTGGGAAGGAGCTTGGCATTACTGCAAAGAGCTGCACCAGATAGTAAAAGACCTAGCTTCTTGTCATCCTCTCCATTAACCTCCCTATCCCCGTCTAAAACCTTACCTACTGATTCATAGCCTACTCCAGTTACCTTGTACTCCCTATCAAGGGTCCAAAGATTACTAACTGTCATTTCATTCTGGGTAAGGGTTCCTGTCTTATCAGTACATATTACTGAAGTACTGCCTAGGGTTTCTACAGAAGACAGCTTCTTAACCAAAGCATTTTTCTTTGACATCCTTTCAACTGCCCTAGCCAAAGAAAGGGTAACTGTTGGCAAAAGTCCCTCTGGTATAAAGGCTACTATCATGCCCAGGGCAAATATAAAAGATGCCACCAGGGACTCCTTAACAAAAAATACTGATAGCAGAAAGAATATTGTCCCTATACTTATGGATATAAGGGAGATCTGCTTTGTCAGTCTATTTAACTCTAGTTCCAAGGGGCTGTCCTCCTCCTCTAGGTTCTGGGTTAAATAGGCTATCTTTCCAAACTCTGTATCCATACCAGTTGCTGTAACTACAGCTTTTCCATTTCCCTCAGACACTGAGGTACCAGCAAAGATAAGATTGTTCATTTCTGCCTTGGTCAAGCCTAAAATAAGTATTGGATCCTGGGACTTTCTTATGGGGTTTGACTCCCCTGTTAAGGCTGACTGCTCTACCTGAAGGTCGCTGGTCTCAACCAGTCTAGCATCAGCTGATATCTTGTCCCCCTCCTGAAGTAAAATAAGGTCACCTATAACTAGATCCTCTGCCAGTATCTTCTCCTCCTGGCCATTTCTAATAACCCTAACATGGGCTGGCAGCATGTTCTTAAGTGCCTCTGTAGCCTCATCTGCCTTTCTCTCCTGGCTAAAGCTAAATATTCCATTTATAATATTTACCAGCCAAATAGCCAGTCCCAACTGGGGCATGTCTGCTATAAAAGCTATGGCACCACTAACCCATAGAAGCAGGGCCATTAGGTGAATAAAATTAGATAAAAATACAACTAGCATTGACTTCTTCTTAGGTTCAGCCAGAAGGTTCCCGCCATACTTCTCCTGTCTTAAAAGAGCCTCCCTATCATCTAAACCCTGACTGCTAGTTTCTAGCAGCTGATAAAGTTCTTCTACACTATACTTGTGAAATTCTCTATCCTTCCCCTGGTCTAAATCACTCATACACCTCATCCTTTTTCTTTTTTTCTCTAAATTTTCCCAATAAAACCTTCCTAACCCCCTCTTTTTTTATTTTTCCCTATAGGTAGCTATTTACCCCAATATAAGCTATATAACAATCTATAAGCTTTTATTCTAGTTTTCTGGACTTAAACTATCTTATATCTGTATTTTGTTATATATTAAAAATAGGAGGGAGTTTATGAGATATAAAATTGCTATAGTAGATGATGAAGATATAATTAGGGAGGAAATTGAGAAAGAAGTTAGACTCTGGGCTCAGTCAAGAAAGCTTTCCCTGGATCTTGAGACTTTTCCTAGTGGAGATAGTTTTCTCTTCCACTGGCCTAATATGAAGAATCTTGACCTATTGCTTTTAGACATTGAAATGGAGGGCCTTAATGGTGTAAAACTTTCCAAGATCCTAAGGGAAGAAAAAAGTCCCCTTCAAATAGTCTTTATAACAGGATTTATGGACTATATAGAAATGGGCTACGATGTTGATGCCCTTCACTACCTTTTAAAACCTATTGACTCCCTAAAATTTCAGAAGGTTTTAGACAAGGCCTATGCCAGGAGGGAATCAGATAAGGACTACCTGTCCTTTGAAACCAAGGATGAGTTTGTAAGGTTGTCTATGGACCAGATCCTATATTTAGAAGTAGATGGCAACTATCTTACCATCCACACTAGTGATAGGGACTACCAGATAAAGTCCAGCCTAAAACAGATGGAGGACCAAGTAGACGCTAGGTTTTTTAAGATCTACAGGTCTATTTTGGTAAATATAAAGTACATTAGGTCCAGTAAAAAAGATAGGTTGATCTTGAAAAATGGCCTGGAGCTTCCTCTTGCCAGAGGAAAGTACAGGGAGCTAAACCAGTATATTATAGATTACTTTTAGGAGGTAACATGTTTTTTAAAAAAAGAAAATCCAAAATTAAAAACTACGAGGAAGAAATAATAGAAAGTCATTATCAGGAAGTGCAAAATATGTATAGTGATATGAGAGGCTGGAGGCATGATTTCAAAAATCACCTGCAAATTTTAAAGGCCTTAACTGATAAGGGAGATCTTGAGGCTATTGGCCACTACTTAAATCAGCTGGAAGAGTCTCTTATAGATATTGAGCCTAGGTTAAAAACTGGCAATGCCATGACAGATGCCATCCTAAATAGTAAGATCTCCCTGGCCAAGTCTAAGAATATTAGGGTTGTGGCTGATTGCCATGTGCCTGTTAGCCTTACTACCAGTAATATTGACCTAAGTATTATAATCGGAAACCTTTTGGACAATGCTATTGAGGCCTGTCTTAGAATAGAGGAGGACCAAAGATTTATAAGAATCTATATGGATATGAAAAACACCCAGCTCTATATATCTATTACCAATAGTGCCGAAGCCTACAAAAAGCCTAAGCTAGGCCAGATCTTTGCCTCCAGCAAGGGAAGGAATCATGGCCTGGGACTTACTAGAATAGATGAACTTGTAGCTAAGTATGAAGGTTACATAAATAGAAATAGCGAAGAATCTGCCTTCACCACAGAAATTCTACTGCCCCAATAACCAGTCGTCACCTTAGGACTACTCCTTATCCCCAAAACTCCCTATTTTTAAAAAATATCTCTATAATAAAGAAAAAGGAGGTATAGTATGAAAAAAAATAAGACTAGCTATAGCCTAGTTGATAACCTTAAATTTATGTTTGAAAAATCCCTTAGGGTTAATAAGACAGTTTTAATCCTATGCCTAGTCCTACCACTAGTATCCCTATGTCTAGAACTAGCTAGGTTCTTTTTCATGCCAAAAATTCTAAAAGCCATAGAAAGTGGACTAGATTTAAGGGCCATAATGCTTTTGATCCTTAAATTCACCATATTTATAAGTTTAATAGGAGCCATAAAGGCCTATATGGAAACCAATACCCTTATAGGTAGAATAGAAGTAAGAACCCATCTACTCTACCTTATAAATAAAAAACAGGCCAGCACCTCCTACCCCAATCTCTATAAATCTGATTTTCAAAATCTCTTTAAGAGGGCTGGAGAAACTATATCCAACAATCAGGCACCTGGTGAGGCCATCTGGCAAAGCATATCTGATCTTCTTCAAGCTGGACTTGGAATCTTGGTTTACATCTATCTTATGAAGGAACTGGACTATAGGCTAATAGCCTTTATAGTGGCTACAGCTATTATATCTTTTATGGTAACCAAGGAACTAAATGAATATGGCTACAAAAACAAGGATGAGCTGGGTAGGGCCTTTAAGGAAAGCCACTATATCCTAGATAAGTTTTCCCATATTGACTATGCCAAGGAAATCAGGATCTTCAATATGATTCCCTGGCTTAATGAGCTTTATCAAAAATCCTATAAGCTGATCTATTCCCTTATAGATCAGGAGGAAGCAATCTACTTTAGGGGAAGGCTGATAGATCTTTTTATAGTGGGTCTTAGGAACTTCTTGGCCTATAGCTATATAGTATCCCTAGGCTTAAAGAATCAGCTTACTATATCTGGTTTTGTACTGACCTTTAATCTGATAACAAGCTTTTCCACTTCCCTAACTAACTTCTTAAACTACGGCAACCAACTTTATAAGGAGAGCTTGGAAATTTCTATTCTAAGGGACTTTCTAGACTATGAGGAAGTCTTTAATTTAAGGGAGGGCTTGGATCTAGATATTGAAAACAGGGGCTACACCATTGAACTTGACAATATTTCCTTTAAGTACCCAGATCGAGATGACTATATACTTGAGAATATCAAACTTAAGATAAGACCTGGTGAAAGGTTGGCCCTAGTTGGCCTAAATGGAAGTGGTAAGACCACTATGATTAAGCTTATTATGGGGCTTCTAGAGCCTAGCTCTGGCAGGATTCTTATAGATCAAAGAGATATAAGGGACTATAAGAGGGAAGAGGTCTATAAACTTTTTACAGGAGTTTTTCAGGACAGTTCTATACTTGCAGCCTCCATATATGAAAATGTAGCCCAGCTTAGGCATGGCCAGATCCATTGGCAGAGGATGGACCAAGCCCTGGAACTATCTGGTCTCAAGGAGACTCTTACAGGGCTAGAAAAGGGAGGAGAGACCAAGCTTCTTAAGACTGTCTACCTAGATGGTATTGAGCTTTCTGGTGGACAGTACCAAAAATTACTGCTGGCTCGCTCTCTTTATAAAAATAGTCCTGTCCTTATTTTAGATGAGCCTACTTCAGCCCTAGATCCTATTGCTGAAAATGAAATCTATTTGAAGTATGACTCTATTACAAGAAATAATACATCTATATTTATATCCCACAGACTGGCTTCTACCAGGTTCTGTGATCGTATAGTATTCCTGGGGAAAAAGAGGATTTTAGAAGAGGGAAGCCACCAGGAGCTTTTAGACAAAAATGGCTATTATGCCAAACTTTATAGGCTGCAAAGCAGATACTACCAGGAAGGAGGAGAGGATTATGAGGAAGAGTTTAGGCAATTATATTCGTTCAATTAAGATCTGGTTTCATATATCCCCTAGCTTGGTTCTACTTAACCTAAGCTACAGTCTAATGGAGGCCCTAAAAAACCTTGTACCCATATATTTTCTAGGAAGCCTAGTAAATAATATTGCCCTTAAGGACTCTAGGGCCACAAAGCTTAGCCTAGTCTATCTTATAGGAACTAGCTTCTTGGTTAATCTTCTAGCCTCCTATTTGGCAAAGCTCTTGGAGGTTGAAAATAGGTTGATCTACACCAAGCTTAAGCATTTTTACGGGGAGAAGTTTCTTAAAATGGATTTCCAGCTTATGGATGATTCCAGGGTAAGATCTCTCTATACTGATATTCTACAAAGTGAAAACTGGAATGGCTATGGCCTTAGAATGGCTATCTTCAATAGCACTTTAATGTTTAAGGGTCTATTTTTAATTTTATTGTCCTTCCTTGTCTCCAGGGATATCTTCAGCCTTGAGGTTAGTGATCCAAGGCTAGGTTTTATAAATAGCCCTATATTTACCCTGGCCTTTTTTCTTGGCCTAACTGGTTTAACTATCCTCAGCCCCTATCTTCGTGCCAAGGCCATGGAGTATATGGTCTCTACTGCCGATGAATCCAAGATGGGCAACAGGATCTTTGGCTTCTATGGCTATAGTGTATTTGATGACCCTAAAAGGTCTATGGATATTAGAATCTTTAAGCAGCTTGACTATATTAAACAGGAGTTTATCAGTGGTAATATTTTCAGTAAGGAGTCTAAGTTAAATTCTCTTATGAAAGGACCTATGGGGATTTGCAATGCTGGGTCTGCCATAGTATCTGGCTTGTTAGTAGGACTTATAACCCTTTATGTCAGCTTAAAATCCCTAGGATCTAATATAGACTTAGGGGATGTAACAAAGTATATAGGTAGCTTATTTTCCCTGTCTCTTGGAATTGGATTCCTAGTAGAGGGACTGGGATGTGTGAAAAATCTAAGCCCCTTTTTAGATAAGGTATATAAGCTTATAGACCTTGAAAACCCTAGATACGCTGGCTCCCTTACAGTGGAAAAAAGACAGGATAGAAACTATGATCTGGAGATAAAAAACCTGTCCTTTAAGTATCCCAACACTGATGACTATGTCTTAAAAAATATAAACCTAAAATTAAATATAGGGGAGAGACTGGCTATAGTCGACAGTAATGGTAGCGGTAAAACCAGTCTAATAAAACTTCTTTCCAGACTCTATGATCCAACAGAAGGAGAAATCCTCCTAAATGGAATAGATATAAGAAAGTATGACTACAATGAATATATGGATATATTTTCTATAGTCTTCCAGGACTTTAAGCTTCTTTCTGCCAGCCTGGGAGAAAATATAGCCAGGTCTAGGGTCTATGACCAGGCCAGGGTCTTAGATGCCCTGGAAAAATCTGGCCTAAACATGGACAGGGAAAACTTCAAGGATGGCCTAGACAGTATTCTCTACAAGGACCTTAGGAATGATGGTATAGAAATATCTGGTGGAGAGGCCCAGAAGATTGCCATAGCCAGAGCCATCTACAAGGACTCACCTATTATTATTCTAGATGAGCCTACTGCCAGCCTGGATCCTGTGGCCGAGGCAGAGATCTACAGCCACTTTAATAATATTATAGAGGATAGAACAGCTATCTTTATTTCCCATAGGCTGTCATCCTGTAAGTTTTCTGATAGGATCCTGGTCCTAGATCAGGGCCAAATAGTAGAGGAGGGAAATCACTCCAGCCTTATAGGTGAGGATGGTCTCTACAAGAAGCTTTGGGACTCCCAGGCCCAATACTATCAATAGAAAAACCTAGTAGCCCTGCTACTAGGTTTTTTCTTATTCTATATTCATCTTCAAAAGAGGGTTAAGGTAGATATAATCCTCCCTAATGAGATTTAAAAACCTTCCTATATGCTGCCTGTCCTGGTCTGATAGGAAATCTGTAGAAAGTAGGTTTATTAGATTGCTGGTTAGATCATACCAGGATAGTTCCCTTCCTCTCCCCTTGGTAAATAAGAGTCTGTAGCTGTGGAAGGCTGGATTTCCTTGGTAGATGCTGCAAAAATCTACTATTCCATATCCATCCAGTTCCCCTTCTGACTGAAGGTCTAGGTAGATAGTCTTCCTTTCCAGATCCTCCAGCACCTTCTCTTCATAGTAGATAGCCTCTATTTCCACCTGGCCCTTGGATATATAGCCAAAGTAATCTCTTTCCTTAGAGTCTAAGCCCTCCTTGATTTCATCAAAAACCATTATACTTACTATGGGGCTAAAATACATTAGGCTTAAAAATTCTTGTAAAATCTTATCTTCCTTCATAAAATCACCTGTCCTATTATATATTTACAGCTTTAATTATATAATATATGTTATAATTTTCATATAATGCGAGGTGATAGAATGGCAAATATCGATAAATTAAGAGGCTACTACAGGGACTTTCTAGAAGGCTATGACTACAGTGAAACTGTAGAGGACAACCTATATAAGGTTTACGATCTAACTGACTTTGTAGAGGAGGAGGTGGATGAGGAAGACCACTTTGACTTTATGAAGTACTTTGTAGAGGATATCTTAGATGGAAATCAAGTCCTCTTCCAAGGCAATCTCCACAATGTATCCGTAATTACAGATCCTCTAACAGAGGAGTTTCTGGGAAACAAGCTGGAATTCTACCATGGGGATACCTTCTGTGAAAGCTTCTACGCTTCAGTCTACTTCCAAGACTATCCAGACTTCTTTGAAATGTCAGATAGCATAGAGCAAAATACCCTTCTAAGCTGTCAGGGAAGCCTTAAATTTATAGACTTTGGAGAAGATGAGTTTTATTTAATAGAAATTTCTGAGCTTGAAGTCTTAAAGGACCAGGAAAAAAGCCTTATATAAAAAGGGAGCTATCCATAACCCAGTTATGATAGCTCCTTTATCTATAATTTTCTATTTTTAAACTCCCTAAGTCTTTCCTTGATCTCATTAGTTGAAAGATTTGGGTAGGCCCTTAAAAGTTCCCTGTGCCTTTTCTCCAACTTGGTATTCAGGCTAGCTAATTTCTTGCTTAGGACATTGTCCCACTCTACCCTGTCCCTCTTGTCCTCTATAATAGTCTGTAATTCTCTTAACTCCTTAAGAACATCCCTAAAGGAAATCATAGATGACACTGTAAGAATAAGATCAAAGCCAAAAATTAAAAATAAGCTGGCTGCCAGGGGTTCTACATACTTAAAGGGTATTAGGTCCAGCAGTCCCTGAATTTCCGGCTGTAAGACCCTCATTAAAAAGACTCCCCCCAGACCCCAGGCCAAGGAGAAACTCAGGCTTATATAGCCATTTAGATTAAATTTATCATTGCTGTAGTCCCACCACTTGGTATTGAAAATCTTCTCCAAAACATAGCCTGTTATATATTCCAAAACCGAAGTAAGAACTACTCCACCTAGAAAAAGATAGAGGAAATTGTCCTTAACTCCATCTAGGAAAAATATTATTATTATGGCCCCAGTTCCATATATAGGACATAGGGGACCATGAAGAAAGCCTCTGTTTATAAGTCTCTTCTCTGTGTATATGTGAAAAACTACCTCCAAAAGCCAACCTAGAAAAGAGTAGGCTATAAAGGTTAAAAATAAATATCCTAACATGGTTCTATCCAATATTTACACCTCCCAGAGGTCAAGTCTCTAGTCTACTGACTTTAGAGACTCAACCATATCTATCTTTTTAAGCTTAAAGTGCATTACAAAGTTTACTAGTCCTAGGAAAACCAGGGTTAAAAGTCCTCCGTAGACAAAGGATATAGGTCTTATATTTCTACCAAACATGATCATGTCTATTTCTGTGGTTAAGATTATAAATCTGTGAAGGAAGATACCCAGGATAGAACCTAGTAGAATACCTATTATGGTTAGGATATTATTCTCCCTGTAAACATATCTTGAAACCTCGCCATCATAGAAACCCAGAACCTTTATGGTTGCTATCTCCCTCATTCTCTCACTAATATTTATATTTGTAAGATTGTAGAGAACTATAAAGGCCAAGGCTCCTGCAGAAACTATAAGAACCATCATTACATAGTCAAGACTGCCTATCATATCGTTAAGAGTCTTGCTTAGACCAGTCATAAAGGTAAGCCCTGTTACATCCTCAACCTTTAGAAGGTCCTTTGAAAGCTTTTCCTCAAATTCCTTGCTGCTGTCATCTAGCTTGGTCAATATACGATTATACTCTATTTTTTCTCCCATTGTTTTTTCATAAAGTTCCTTGTCCATATAGACATAGTGGTAGGCATAGTTTTCAGTTATGGCTGCTACCTTGAACTTGTAAATTTCATCCTCTATCTTCAGTTCTATATCATCACCCTTAGATAGGTCTAAAAGACTTGATAGCTTCTCTGTTATTACAAGTTCCCCAGCCTTTAATTTTATAGGCTCATGGGTCTTTCTATCCCTTAGAAGAATAAAGTCCTCTATTTTTGAGTCTGTTACTACCAGGTTTACATTGTAATTAGGGCTGTCATCCTTGCCCATGGCCTCCACTAATTTATCATAGCTTAAAATGCTATCTCCAATCCTTGAATCTTCAGCTATAAATTCCATTATAGGATCTTTTTCCAGGTCATAGATTCCATCATTTACATCTATGGCCAACTGGTACTTGGAGATAAGATCAAACTGATTTATACTTATGCTCATAATACTATCCTTTAGGCCAAAACCTGCTAGAAGGAGGGCTGTACAACCTGCTACTCCTATAACAGTCATGAAAAGTCTCTTCTTGTACCTAAAGATATTTCTAGCTGTAACCTTATGGGAGAACTTCATTCTCTTCCATATAAAGTTAATTTTCTCCAAGAAAATCCTATGTCCTGCCTTAGGCGCCTTAGGCCTTAAAAGACTGGCTGGTACAACCTTAAGCTCCTTTCTAACAGCTATATAGGAAGCTAGACCTGTTGTTAAAACTGCTGCCAGTATAGATATTAGGGCATATTTTCTATTAAACTCCACTATTACTGCCGGCATAATATACATCATTCTGTAGGCATTAAAGATTACTGTTGGGAAAACCTTAAAGCCCACAAGCAAGCCTATGGCTGATCCTAGAATACTGGCTACAAAGCCATAAAGTAGATACTTGGACATAATACTTAGGTTTCCATAGCCCAAGGCCTTTAAACTTCCTATATAGGCCCTCTGTTCATCTACCATTCTGGTCATGGTAGTTAGGCAGACCAGAAGGGATATTAAGAAGAAGAATATAGGGAAGATCTTGGATACAGCATCTATTCTATCAGCTGCCATTTCAAAATCTATATAGTCCCTAGTATCAGTTCTCTTCACTATATACCACTCTGGCTTTTCCAGCTTATCTATTTCCCTTCTAAACTTTCTTAGCTCTCTCTCGCCCTTGTTTCTTTCCTTGTCCAGTTCCTCCAGACCCTTCTTATAGTCCTTCTCTCCAGAGGAAATTTCTTCCCTGGCACTATCCAGGTCTTTTTTAGCCTTTGAAAGCTCCTTTTCACCAGACTTTTTCTCTGCTATAAGCCTGTCCCTAGCCAACTTTATTTCCTGTCTTCCAAGGTCTATCTTATTCTTGGCCTTGGCTAGTTCCCTCTCTCCATAGGCCAATTCATTTTTACCTTTTTCCAGCTGGCCCTCTAGGGTCTGAGCCTGCTTTACTAGCTTGGATCTTTCCTCTGTCATCCCTTGAATTTCTGCTTTTAAGCCCTGGATTTCAGCCTCCAAACCCTCCTTGTCTTCTTCCTCCTGGCTGGCTAAAAGGCCTTCCAATTTAAGCTTAAGTCCTTCCAGACCCTTGTCCAGCTGGGCTATGGCAGACCTAAGTTCTTTTAAGCCTGCCTCTCCCTCTTTTATCTTAGCCTCTGCCTTAGGCCTTTTTTTATCAAAGTCAGCCTTGTTCCTTTCATAGGTTTCCTGGCCCTTATTAAGATTTACTTCCTCCTGGTCAAGTCTAGACCTTCCCTTGGCTATTTCCGTTTCCAGCTTATCTAGACCCTTTTTATAGTCCCTATCTCCAGCCTTAAGCTTGTCCTTGGCCTGGTCCAGGTCCAGTCTAGCCTTCTCCAGCTCTCTTTCTGCCTTTAGGATCTCATCCCTAAACTCCTTGTCAGCCTTGTCATAGTCCTTCTCCAGGTCATCCTTTAGCTGGTCCAGTCTTCTTTGACCAATCCTCTCTCCTGCCAGCTCTACATCCTTCTCTATGGATTTTAAATAATCCTTGTATTCATCAGAGTAGCTATTTAAGTTGTCCATATTATAGGTCTTTAAATAGGCTTCACTGTAGTAGTCTGACTTAAATTCCTCCTCCCCAATCAGCATAAAACCTGATACCTTTCCATTACCAATACTGCTACCACTTCTTTCAATAGTAAGGTGTTGGGGGGAGTTGGCAAAACCTACAACCCTGAAATTAGTATTCTCAAGGTCCTCCTTTAGATCCCTATCCTTTCCAGAACTTAGGGATACCAGGTCGCCTACCTTGTATTTTCCATGAAAGCTTGTGTACTCTAAAATACACTCACCCTTTTTCTCTGGCCATCTTCCCTCCTTCAAGTCAGGAATATTTATATACTCTGACTGGCTTAGGGGCAGGCTTTTTATATTTACAACCTTAGACTGGTCCCCATCCTCTATGATCCCATCTATAGTGTGTCCCAGCTTTACTAGACGGACATCCCTAATCTTTGACAATTCCTCCCTGTCCTTTTCCTCAAAGCCCATACTGGATATAAGCCAAAAATCATTTAGGGCCTGATCTTCGTAGTAGGCATGGGCTGTAGCCTTCATATCTGGGGCTGTAGCCTTTATTCCTGCAAAGAAACCTACTCCTAGGGATATGATTAAAACTATAGATATGAACCTATCTAAAGACTTATAGACCTCCCTAAAGCTATCCTTTATTAAAGTCCTCTTCATCTTTACCACTCTATCCTTTCAACAGGCATAGGATCTATATTTATATTCTCTTCCTCTACCCTACCACTCTTAACCTTTATAATCCTATCAGCCATAGGTGCTATGGCTAGGTTGTGGGTAACTACTACTACTGTCATGTTTTCCTCCCTGCTGGTGTCCTGTAAGAGCTTGAGTATGGACTTACCTGTCTTGTAGTCCAGGGCTCCTGTAGGCTCATCACAAAGAAGTAGCTTAGGGTTTTTAGCCAAAGCACGGGCTATGGCTACCCTTTGCTGCTCCCCACCAGAAAGTTGGCTGGGGAAGTTGTTGGCCCTGTCCTTTAGGCCCACCTTCCTTAAAATATCCTCTGGCTTAAAGGGATCCTTGCATATTTCTGTAGCCAGCTCTATATTTTCTATGGCAGTCAGGTTTTGCACCAGATTGTAGAACTGGAAGACAAAGCCTATATCATCTCTTCTGTAGCCCGTTAGCTCCTTATCTGAATACTGGCTTATATTCCTAGTATCAACCATAATATCTCCCTTACTAGGTGAGTCCATACCACCAAGTATGTTTAGGATAGTTGACTTACCTGCTCCACTGGCTCCTACTATTATTACAAACTCTCCCTTATTTATAGAAAAGGACATCTTGTCCAATGCTTTAATTTCCACTTCACCCATCTTGTAAATTTTGCTAACATCCTTAAATTCAATAAAGTTTCTCATTTTAAAATTCCTTTCTCTTTCAAGTATATTGCCATTATTTTACAGATTATATTCCATTCTATCTTATATTTTACCCCATTTCTACTCATATACCTACCTGAGGCCAAAATTTCTCCTCTAATTTCATAGATAGCTATATTACTTAGTATATTCTGACTTTTCAAATCTATTTGAAAAGTGATATAATCATATTTATATAAGGAGGGGGATTTTATGAAAAAAAAGTTATTAATAGGGTTAATAAGCCTTACTGT
>JASLIL010000049.1 GCA_030152145.1 Tissierellales bacterium | reverse complement strand
GGATGGAAAAGACATTCCGTTTGAAGATATAGAGGTAGAAGGAGAAGTAAAAACAGATACACCAGGAGACTATGAAATAACTTACAAGACAAAAGATGGCTTAGAGAAAAAAGTTACAGTAGTAGTTAAGAAGGACCAGTCAGAATTAAATGTTGAAGGTAAGGAAATTTATGAGGGAGACAAGTGGGATCCAAAGGATAGCTTTAAGGGTGCCAAGGACAAGGACGGAAAAGACATTCCGTTTGAAGATATAGAGGTAGAAGGAGAAGTAAAAACAGATACACCAGGAGACTATGAAATAACTTACAAGACAAAAGATGGCTTAGAGAAAAAAGTTACAGTAGTAGTTAAGGAAAACAAGGGTAAAATTTCAACTAAAGATGTTGAGCTGTTTGTTGGTGGAAACTGGAGACCTTTAGATAACTTTGTGTCTGCCTTAGACAAGGATGGTAAAGTAGCATACTTTAAAGATATTAAGATAGATAACAATGTAGATGTAAATAAGCCAGGCTCCTATACAGTTAAGTTTAGCATAGATAGGGTTGAGGCTACTGCTAAAGTTCTTGTTAAAGGTAACCAAGAGCACTTAAATGTTAGCGATGTTACTATAACAGTTGGAGAAAAATGGAATAAAGAGGCTGGATTTAATTCAGGCCAGGACAAAAATGGAAAGAGTATATCATTCCAAGATATTAGGGTTGCTGGCGATGTAAATATATATAAGCCAGGAGTGTATCCTGTTAAATATATTTATGGTAGCACTGTTGAAATTGCAAATGTAATTGTTAAGGCAAAACCTGTTGACCATACAAACTTGGTAGTTAAGGATCTAGTTATATACAAGGGACAAACTTGGACTAAGGATTTAGGCTTTGTTTCAGCTAAGAATAAGGATGGAAAAGATCTTTCAGTAGATGATATAAGGGTTGAAGGAAATGTAGATACAAGCAAGTTGGGTAGCCAAGAGGTTAAATATATAAACAATGGTATTACAAAGGTGTCTAATGTACTAATAATAGATAGTAAAGCAGAGATACGTGCAAAAGACTCTCTTATCTATGTAGGTGAAAGCTGGAACCCTAGAGATAACTTTATTTCAGCAAAGAATAAATCAGGTAATACAGCTTATTTTAGCAATCTTGAGGTAGAGCATAATGTAAATGTAGATCTAGTTGGTGACTACGAAGTAACATACTCTATAGATGGATTAGATAAGAAAGTTACTGTCAAAGTTATAGCTTCAGAGTCAAATATTGAAGTAAATGATAGTTCAATTTATGTAGGTGATAGCTGGAAATCTAGAGATAACTTTAGAACTGCTAAAGATAAAAATGGTTTAGAGATTCCATTTAGGGATATTCAAGTTATTGGATCTGTAGATACCAATAAGCCAGGAGTTTATACTGTGACTTACAAGACACCTGAAGGTCAAACTGCCAAGGCTAAAATAATAGTAGAAGAGTCCCTAGCTTTAATAAAGGCAGAAGATTCTTCAATATATGTTGGTGAAAAATGGTCATTACTTGATAATATTATAGAGTTAAAGAACAAAAAGGGAGAGGAAATCTATATTAGAAATGAAGAAGAAGACCTTTCTGATGAAGAATTAGAAAAAATCTTGGAAACATTAAAAGTTATAGGTGGAGTGAATGAGAATGTTCCAGGAGAGTATAGAGTTAAACTTGCTATAGACAATGTATCTGAAGAAGTGGTAGTGACAGTTAAATCTAAACCTGTAGAGGAAAGTATAAAGGCACATGATTCAACTGTTTATAAATATCAAAGATGGAGAAAATATGATAATATTACTTCTATGTATACAGATGCTGGCCATATGCTAGATTTAACTTTAATAGAAGTTGATGGAGATGTAAATACAAGAAAGCCTGGTAACTACTTTATAACCTATAGTTATCCGGGATTAGAATCAAAAACAATAGTAGTAAGAGTTGTAGAAAGATAGAAAGAAAACCAGACTGGGCTTGCCCAGTCTGGTTTTTATTAAGTTCTTGTTACATAATGCTTATTACTGCTTTAAAGTTCCTGTCTTAAGGTATAATATAGGAAGGAGCTTTATTATACTTATATAGGAGGGAAAAGAATGTTTAAGAACAAAAAAGTCTTGAGAACAGGTGTACTTAGTTTGGCGGCTGTGGTCCTTTTGGCTACTGGAGGATATGCTGCTGGTAAAATCTATAAGAGAAAGGTTACGGCTACCTTTGGTAGTATTAATTTTGAGTATGAGGGTAAGGACATTACTAAGGATATTGAGAAACTCTACAATACTCCTGGCTTTGTTATGGAGAGCAGATCTTATGTGCCTGTTAGGGCTATAGGGGATGTGCTTGGTGTAGATGTGGATTATGATGTGGTTACTAAGACTGCAAAGATTTCAGATCCAAAGAAGGCTGAGCTGGATAAGAAGGCTGGAAAGATCAAGGAGCTTGAGGATGAGAATGCTAAGCTGAAGAAGGAGATAGAGGATTTAAAGAAAGATGATTCTTCCACTGGTAATACAGATAAGCCTATTAAGGGTGATTTAAAATCTCTTGAAAGATATTTAAATAATACTTATGGAACTTATGATGGTATAGACTTTAATTATGAGCTTACTGAAAGTAAGGACTCTTTAGATGTAAAGGTTACTGTTGACTTGGCAAATGGGAAGCAATACTATAATTGGAATCGTATGGGAAGTACAAAAAAAGTACAAATAATTGAGGATATAACTAACATTATTGATAAGGATTTTCC
>JASLIL010000003.1 GCA_030152145.1 Tissierellales bacterium | reverse complement strand
GGGAACTTATTTTGTAGTTGTAGGAGCTGCCCACTATGTTATGGATGGTATGACTATTGATAATTTAAGAAATGCAGGTTATAAGGTTAAGAGTTTAAATATAAACTAGCTTTTAGTTTCTGTTGGGGAGATGCCAATTTGGTGTCTCCTTTTTATTTTTGGAAAAGTCTAAACTAGGGTGATTTTCAAAAATATTAATTTTTTATTTTTTATGGTAAAATAGAGATAGTGAAAATATTTACAGAAGAGGTATAGATATGACTAGAAGATACAATTTTATTTTAGATTTACAAGCTTTGACGAAATTTGTGGGAGCATTGAGCCTTATATTGAGCTCCTTATTTATGAAGCATTTTATATATTGTTACCTGGGTTTTTTTGCCTTTGTAGTGCTGGCTATAATGGCTGAGAAGGGTGAGGAGTTTTTTAGGGACTTTGCCTTTTGGATTTTTCCTATTTCCTTGATACTACTTCTTATCTTAGGACTATTTAAGGGGGAGGATTCTATAGTGTCTTTTGGCTTTTTTAGCTTTAAAAGAGAGGGTGTTGTCTTGGCTAATGGCATATTGTCTAGACTTTACCTTATCGGTGCTGGACTTATATTTTTTATCCGAACTAGTTCTGTTAGGGAGATTGGACTTTACCTTCAGAGTAGAGGGAGAAGCAGAAAAGAGGTTTTTATGTTTCTGTCATTTTTCGAGATATTTAAAAATTTTAGGGCTAATATAGATAGATTTTTAGATATACAAAAGTCAAAGGGTATTCATGTGGATTCAAACTTATTTGTAAAATTTAGGACACTGCTTCCATTTTTACCTGTTCTCTACAGAAAGGCCTTGGATACTGTAGAAAAGAATCTCCTTATATTAGAGTCTAGGGGTGTTTCAACTAGTAACAGGAAGAATTATTTGACTAGGGTGGAGGATAGTGGTCTGGATCGTGGTATTAGGTTAGTTTCCTATATTTTTCCTCTAATGATTTTAGTTGGGAGGTCTTGGAAATGGATATTTTAAGTGTAGATAATTTGTATCTATATAATGAGACAAATGAAAAAATCTTGGATAATATAAACTTTTCCCTAAAGAAGGGTCAGACTTTGGCTATTATAGGTACTAATAATAGTGGTAAAACCAGTCTTAGTAAGGCCCTAAGAGGTTTTATACCTAGATTAGAAAAGGGGAGAGTTCTGGGAGATATAGAGCTGGATGGTAAGAATTTTAGGGAGTGGAAGTTTGGTGATCTAGCTAATTTTATGGGAATCGTACTTGAAAATTCCTATAATCAGAGTAGAAGTATAATGACTACGGTTTATGATGAGGTTAGCTTTGGCTTGGAGAATATTGGGGAGAGCAGGAATCATATTATTAAAAAGACCGATGAGATTCTAGAGGAGTTTAATCTTTATTCCAAAAGGTATGAGGATCCTAATAAGCTTTCAGCTGGAGAGAGGCAGATTCTAAGTCTTATATCTAGCCTGGCTATGGACCAGGACTTTTATATTTTAGATGAGGCCTTTAGTGAGCTGGACTATGGAATGAGGGCTAGATTCTATGGGAAGATAGAAAAGATGAAGAATCAGGGTAAGTCCTTCCTTATTTTAGAGTCTGATATAAGGGATATGGGAGAGCTGGCTGATTTTATAGGAGTGCTTTACAAGGGAAGATTGGTTATGCTTGGAAGAGCTGAGGATGTGCTTTGTAATAAGCTTATAGAACATTATGGCTTAGTTATACCAGATAATATAATGCTTTTTCAGAGACTTAAAAAAGAGGGCTATCCTATAGATGAGATTCCAATATCCTATGAGGACCAACTTAGACTTCTTAGGGAATTACTTGAAGGGGATGAATAAAGTTTATGAGTATTATAGAGGTTCAAAATTTAAACTATAGTGTAAAGGGTTTTAAGATTTTAGAGAATCTTAGCTTTAGCTTGGATGAGGGGGAGGTTTTAGGTATTACAGCTAGGACTGGTGCGGGAAAGTCAACTTTATTGAAGCTTTTAGCCGGCTTTTTAAAGCCAAGGTCTGGGGATGTGTATATAAATCTGTTTAATAGTAAGGACTATGGGCCGGCCTACCTTTCCAAGTGGGTTAGTATAGTATTTCAGAATCCTACAGAGGAGATATTTTGTAAGACTGTTTATGATGAATTGGCTTTTGCCTTGAGACAGGCTAAGGCACCAGATTATTATGTGGAGTCTATGGTTGGCAGAGTGGCTGCTTTGATGGAGTTGGAGGATAAGCTTAAGGATGATCCTATGAATCTGTCCTATACAGATAAGAGGCTTTTGACTATTGGTTCAGAGCTTGTATGCGATTTTGATATTTTACTTTTAGATGAGCCTATGTCTGGCTTGGATTGGGATGAGAGAAGGATAGTTTTTAAGGTTATTGAGGAGCTTCAGAAGGAGTCTAAGACCTTGGTTATAGCTTCCAATGACATAGAGTTTCTTTATAAGGCGTCAGATAAGATTTTGATTTTGGATAATGATTTGGGTCATTTCTTTGGGTCGAAAGAGGAGGTTTTTAGGGAGGAAGTCTTGTCTAGGACTGGTATTAAGCGACCTAGATTAAATTCTCTGGCTAAGGATGTTTTGGACCTAGAGGGGATTTATGATATAGATAGTTTTATTAATTCCATAAAGCATTGGTAAAAAAAGCACCTAAAAACTATATATATAGTAGGAGGTGCTTTTATGTATAGAGAAAAATTTATAAAGAGGATTGCTCCAGTAGCTAGGGAGGGCCAGGAAAAATACAATATTTTAGCTAGCTTAACTATGGCCCAGGCTATATTGGAGTCAAATTGGGGCAGAAATCCTATAGGTAATAATATTTTTGGGATTAAGAAGGGCAGTAGTTGGAAGGGAAAGACTAGGAAGGTTTTTACTCATGAACATATTGGAGGGAAGAAGATCAAGATTATAGATGAGTTTCGTGTTTATGATTCTATTGAGGACAGTATAAGGGACTATCATAGGCTATTGTCATCTGCCACTAGGTATAGGCATGTTTTAAAGGCCAAGAACTATAGGGAGGCTGCTTTGAGGGTTAGGGAGGCAGGTTATGCTACTGATCCTAGGTATTCAGCCAAGCTTATAGCTATTATTGAGGAGTATGGTTTAGATAGCTATGATAAATTTGATGGACCTAGCTTTTGGGCTAGGGAGTCTTGGAAGTGGGCCAAGAGCTTGGGGATTAGTGATGGAACTAGACCTAAGTCAACTGCTACTAGGGAGGAAGTAGTTACTATGTTATATAGGTTGAAGAATAGGATATAATAAGATTAGCTGGGAAACTGGCTAATCTTTTTTTATGGGGAGATTTTTATGAAGAAGAAAATACTTGTCTTTCTTGGACTTTTGGCTTTGATTTTTTCCATGGGAGCTGGAAGTTCCAGAAGGACCTATATAGTAGAATTTAAGAGTCCTTCTATTTCTGAGGGTGGAGATAGAGAGGTTATCGAGGATGAACAGACTGCCTTTTTAGAAGTATTAGCTGGGAAGGATAGGTTTTTCAAATTGTCCTATAGATATAGCTATCTTTTAAATGGCCTGGCCTTTGAAAGTTCTCAGGATAGTATCTTGGATTGGCAGGGAGATGGATTTAAGATTAGGGAGGCGGGTAGTGCCTTTATGGATATGACATATTCTAATAGAAGCATAGGTCTTGATAGGGCCTATGAAAGTTTTCCCTATAGAGGTGAGGGAATGGTTTTGGCTCTTATAGATTCAGGGCTGGACTATAGGCATAAGGATATGGTTCTTAATAGCTCTAAGATGAAGCTTGATAGGAGGAAGGTGGAGAAGCTCACTAAAGACTATGGTTTGAAGGGAGGATTTTTTACAGATAAGGTGCCCTATGGGGTTAATTATATAGATGAAAATCCTAGGGATATTAAGGATGGAAACATATGGAGCAAGACCTATATGCATGGCATGCATATAGCAGGAATTATCGGAGCTAATGGTGAGCTTAAGGGCCTGGCTCCAGAAGCTCAGATTCTTTCTATGAAGGTTTTTTCTAATAGACAGGGAGTTCCTAGTTCTGAGGCAGATCTTATAAAGGCCTTGGAGGATAGTGTAATCTTAGGGGCAGATGTGATTAATCTTAGTTTGGGTTATGAAAATATGAGGAGGGATGGCTTTTATAGGGCTATAGAGAATGCCTTAGATATGGGGGTTTTGGTGGTAGGCTCTGCTGGAAATAAAAGTTTTAGTAGCTATCCCAATAAGTATAGGGGAATATATGATACCTCTACTATATCTAAACTTCCTAAAGATGTAATTCAGGTGGCTTCTGTAGATAATAGTAGGGAGACCTATCCTAGTTTGATTTTCCAGTTTGAAGGGAGGGAGAGAAGGCTTCCCTATAGTTACTATGGAGATAGCTTAAAGCTAAAGGGAGACTACAATATAATTAGTGACTTAGAGGATTTGGAGAATCCACAAAGGACTATATTAGTATTGGATTCAGAGGAAGACTATAGAGGGGAGATGACCTTGGCCAAGGAAAAAAATTTAGCTGGTTTTCTTTTTCTTACAGATGATTTTTATAAGGATTGGAATCTGGATGGTGATTACTTTTATGGTCAACTTAAGAGAGAGGATTTTAAGAGGATAGGCTCCTTGGAGTCTAAGGTTTTTAATTTTAGTGAAGAGATCTTTGAAGGTTATAGTAGCTATAAGAAGCTATCCTATTTTTCATCTTGGGGGCCTGGAGAAGACCTTAATTTAAAGCCTGATTTGTCTGCTATAGGAGGAAATGTTTATTCAACCATAAATGGTAATAGCTATAAGAGTATGTCAGGTACATCTATGGCTGTAGGTCAAGTTTCCTCTATGTCCTTGATCTTAAAGGAGCAGATTAGGAGGGAGAATTTAAAGTCTAAAAACTTTGAAGAAGCGGAACTTATAAAGGGGATTCTTATGAATACAGCCAGCCCTCAATATAGCTTAGGAGTCCCCTATTCTCCTAGAAAGCAGGGTGCAGGTCTTATAAATGCCTATAGGGCCTTAAGGACGGAGGCCATAGTTTATGGAGATAGTGGTTTTAATATTTCTTTGGGGGAAATTTCTGATGAGGAAGAATTTAGCATATATATGGAAAATTTAGGTCAGGAGGTCCTGGAGTTTAAGATAGATAAGCCTAAGGTTTATAGGGAGATAGGGACTAGCAGAAATCAGGAGCCCTATAATATAGTTCTTGAGGATTCTAGTCTTGAGCTTAAAGAGGATACTATAGTTTTAGGACCTGGGGAGACTAGGGAGTTGAAGGCTAGACTTAGGTTGGGACCATCGGTTTTAGAAGACAACTTTATAGAGGGCTTTATTTTCTTTAAGAGCCAGGGTGATTATCCTTCTCTTTCCCTGGCCTATATGGGTTTTTATGGGGACTATGAAGGTCAGAAAAAACTGGATAACCCTAGGGAGACTCTAACTTCCTATACTGGGAAAACTAGGCTTAAGGCTGTGAGAAATATAGATGGAAGGCTGGAGTTAGAAGACTTTAAGGGAAAGGTTAGTATAAATCCTGAGTCGGAAGATGGATATAGTCAGCTGGTTCAGTCTTTAAATGCCTTTAGGGATCTAGAGGATTTTTCCTTTAAGTTAGTGGATACTAGAAGGCAGACTTTGAGAAATATTGCTAGGATTAAATTTATAGGGAAGACTTATGGCATGGATGCACCAGATGGAGAGGTTTATGATGTTTGCAGGTGGGATGGTAAATTAATGAAGGATGACAGTTTGGTGGAGGCTGATGAGGGAGAGTATTATATAAACTATAGCTTTAAGTCCCAAGCTGGGAGAAATAGCTATCTCCTTCCTGTCTATGTAGATAAGACAGCTCCAAGTTTAAATCTTGATGACTATATTTTTAGCTCAGGAGAGAATCTTCTTTTAAAGGTAGAGGCAGAGGACAACTTAACTGGGGTCTTGGCCTTTGAAATTATAGTTGATGATGGGAAGGTTCAAGCTTTAGATGGAACTTACTTTCACTATCCTAATAAGTCTGGAGATTTGTATGAGCTTAGGTTTAAGTTGCCTAAGGGTGGAGGTCCAGTTTACAGAGCCAGATTAGTAGCCTATGATCATAGTCTTAATAAGACTAGCAAGGACTTTACTATAGTTGATAGATCAGAATCTAAGTTAAATATGATAGCTAGTACTACTAGGCCCTTGGTTGGATCGACTATGGAGCTTACCTATGATTATGACGGGGACTTTTATAGTTTTGGAATAATTATAGGAGATAGGGAATATAGAACTAGTGAGAAGTATTTTCTCCTACCTGTGCCAGACAAGGCAGGGTCTTTGGTTCTTAAGGTCTATGATGAGAAGGGGAGGGTCTTGGACCTTAACGGCTTAGACTTAAATCCTAGACAAAAGTAGAAGCAGCCTTTTGGCTGCTTCTTTAGTTTACTATTTTTTTAAAGTCTGAAAAGCTGGTCCAGGGATTTATTCCAAAGCGAGGAATCCTAAAAGGATCTGTATCTTTGGTTACATAGCCTTTTTCTATGGTGAAACCTAGTTTATAACCCTGGGATTTTAAGATATTTATTACCCTTCCGTTATAGGCTCCGTAGGGATAGGCTATGTATTTAGGATGGATTAGCTCTTCCATTTTCTTGTGGTCATTGGCCAGGCCCATATCTGTTCCTATGGTAAGGGCTGGCTTTCCATTAAATTTTCGGTGATGTTTGTAGCTATGACTTTGGTAGTCAAAGACATCACTATATTTATCCATTTGATCCCTAGCTATAAATTGTAGCTTTTTAGGGTTAAAGTCTTCCTGTCCGTCAAAGTCTATATAGCTTCCTACTGTAAATATGCTGGCCCTCATATTGTATTTTTTTAGTATGGGATAGGCATATTCTAGATTTGAAAGATAGCCATCATCAAAGGTTATAAAGACTGTTTTTTTAGGAAATTGAGCCTTGTTTTCAAGAAATAGCTCTAGTTCTTCTAGGCTGGCAGTGTAGAAGTTCTGATCATGAAGATACTTTATTTGCCTTTCAAATTGTTCTAGGGATATTATAGAGGAATTTCTTTGAAGGTTTTGGCTTTTAATGTCCTTATCCCTTAGAATGTGATGGTACATAAGGACTGGTAGCTTATAGGTTTTTCCTTGTACATTGATGTATTCCTGTCTTATGGGTCCTCTTTGAACAGGTGCTGCCAGAGAGAGTTGTGGAATTATAATTAGCAGCAAGAGGACTAGAGAAACTCTAATTTTTCTTTTCATTTTTAATACCTCCCTTTTCTGTCTATATTCTAATATATCATATTTTAAAAAAATAATTAATCCCTTATAATTAATCTTCTAAATAGGTTATAATAACTATAGGCTTGTTTTCAGTATCTGACAAGGAGGAACTTTTATGCGACTTGAGATATTTGACTTTATTGATGAAACTATAGGAATATTGGAAGAGAAGAAGGTTATGTTAAGGGAGAGCTCCAAGGAAATATTACATTTTTTTGAGGATCACTTTCTACCTTTTGACAATGTTATCAATATAAGTTCAAGAATTAAATCAACTAAGAGTATTAAGGAGAAGGTTTTAAGGCAGGACTTCTACCTAAAGTACAAGACACCAGAGAATCTTATTGGAAATCTATCTGACCTTATAGGAGTTAGGTTGGAATGTAGGTTTATAGAGGATGAGGAAGATGTATATAGGAAGATTCTTAAGTTCTTTAATGAGGAAGATGAGGATTTAGAGGGATATTTTTACAATAAAAATAATCAGGATTTGCTTTTGAAATTAAGTGATAAGCAGCCACAGACTCAAAAAAATGGCTTCTACATATATAAGATAGATGGCCTTTATAGGTTTGGTGAGATAAATATAAACTTTGAGCTGCAGGTTAAGTCCATGGTAAATGTTTTCTGGGGAGAGGTAGAGCACAAGATACTTTATAAGAATTATAGGTATCTTTTGACAGAGGATCTTTTCAAGGATATGATGGATAATTTAATGGAAAGTCTTATTATGATTGATAAGCAGCTTATGACTCTTAACAATCATTTGGTGGATATAGATAGTAGTAGCAGGGAGCAGAGCAGGGCTCAGATAGAGAGAATCCTATCCAAGATTATATATGAAATATATTCTGAGATGACCAAGAAGGAGTTTGGGTTTGTAATAGACTATAGGAAGGTTTGTGACATTATTATCTCCTATGTTTTAAGGGAGGACAGGTTTAGCTCCTCTGATAGCAACTTTGTAGAGATTATGGAAAAAATTAGTCATATAGGTGAGGATGAAATAAGCTTCGGTGACCATATAGAAATAGAGTCTGATATAGACTATGAGGATCATTTTTCTGAGGTTGTAGGCGAGTCTATCCTAAGTGTTATAAACAAGGATTTTAAGTGGAATATTTTCTTCAAGATAATATCAGAGCTTGAAACAGGCAGGCATCTAGAGGATTTCAAGGCCTTTGTCTACTATACTAGAGATTGTTTTCTAGATAATCTTTTGGATAATGAAGATCTTTTAGATAAGTTTGATGAGGAGGAGAGACTGGATATAATAAACTATATTATGGGACTTATTGCTAGAAATTTTCAGAGCAAGATAAAGATAGAGTTTATTTCCAAGGAGAATGTAGATGCTATAAATGAAAATGTAAATACAGTTTTAAGTAAGGTTACCTGCTATAGTATGTGGAGAGAGAATATAGGGTATTTTACCAGTGAAATGAATATGGATATGAAACTTTAAATTAGACCTAGTATAGGAGCATCTAAGATGAAAATTTTAGTTGCTCCTTTTTATATTTTATTATAGAGGGGTATATATAAGCTGTGTGATTAAAACTAAAAGTTAGAAATTGGTTAGGGGGACTTTTATGATTAAGAATTGCTGGTATGCTATTTTAGAGTCTAAGGAGTTAAAGGAGGGCAGGACCATAGGGGTTACTAGGCTTTCGGAGAAGTTGGTTTTGTGGAGGGATGCTGGTAAGGTTCACTGTATATATGATCAGTGTTGTCACAGAGGTGCTTCTTTAAGTTGTGGTGAAGTAAAGGATGGTAATCTTCAATGTCCCTTCCATGGTTTTGAGTATAATAAAGAGGGGGAGGTTGTACATATTCCAGCCAATGGAAGAGGGGCTAAGATAGGTAAGAATTTTAGGGTTCATTCCTATAGGGTAGAAGAAGCCTATGGCTTTATATGGCTTTGGTATGGAGAGGATAGGGAAAGTTTACCACAAATACCTTTTTTCGATGATTTAAAGTCAGGCTTCACATATTCTAGTTTTAATGAGGCCTGGAATGTACATTATACTAGGGCGGCAGAAAATCAGCTGGATGTAGTTCATTTGCCTTTTGTTCATAGAACTACTATAGGTAGGTCTGAAAAAAAGCTTGTAAATGGACCTGTAGTTGAGTGGGATGGAGATCTTATGACTTTTTATGTTAAGAACGAGAAGGATCATGGTCAAAGGCCTGAAAAGCCAGGAGAGATTGAGAACTATAGGGACTTGTATAGCCTACAGTATCATATGCCTAATATATGGCAAAATAGGATTTCTGATAAGGTTAGGGTTATGGCAGCTTTTGCTCCTATAGATGAAGAGAATACTATGATTTATTTGAGATTCTATCAAAGTTTTGCAAAGTTACCTATAGTTAAGGACTTGGTTAATGGACTTTCAAATGTATTTAATCGTCTAGTTCTTCATCAGGATAGAAGAGTAGTTTTAACTCAACTACCTAAGAAGAGTGAGCTTAGAATGGGTGAGAACTTAATTCAGGGGGATCTACCTATAATAGAATTTAGGAAAAAGAGGAAGGAGTTATTAAATAGTCAGGAGGATGTTAAAGATAGACCTAAATAAGTTTATTTAGGTCTATCTTTATATTTTTAGGTAATCTCTATAGATTTTTGTTATAATGATAATGTCCAACTAAATAATAAGGAGGCGACAAATTAATGTCAAAAGGAATGAGTAACAACGGTTTTTTAGAAAGACAGTTCAAGCTGACCGAAAATAAAACCGATGTAAAAACAGAAATCCTCGCAGGTATAACTACATTTATGACAATGAGTTATATCTTGGCAGTTAACCCTATTATACTGTCTCAAGCGGGAATGGATAGGGGTGGGGTATTTACAGCCACAGCTTTATCAGCCGTTATTGCTACATTAGTTATGGCACTTTATGCTAACTATCCTTTTGCATTGGCACCAGGTATGGGCCTAAATGCATATTTTACCTATGGGGTTGTTATAGGAATGGGACACTCATGGGAATTCGCTTTAACAGCGGTATTTTTAGAAGGTATAATATTTATATTACTATCATTCTTTAATGTTAGGGAGGCAATATTCCACGCTATACCTAAAAACTTGAAGAAGTCTGTTTCTGTAGGTATAGGATTGTTTATAGCCTTAATAGGACTTATAAATGCAGGAATAGTCGAATCAGGTAAGATCATAATGGTAGATGGGGAGGCTGTTTTAAACCCAGATGGACTAATAATGCAGTTGGGGAACTTAAAATCTCCAGAAGCTCTTTTAGCTATAATAGGAATTCTTCTTACAGGACTTTTATTGGCTAAGAATGTAAAGGGCGCCCTATTTTTTGGAATAGTAGCTACGACAGTAATAGGAATACCTATGGGAGTAACTCAATTACCAGAAGCAGGCATATTTTCTTTGCCACCGTCAATGAAAAATGTTATGTTCAAGCTGGAGCTTGAAAACATCTTTACATTTGACATGCTAATGGCTGTATTTGCATTTTTATTTGTAGATATATTTGACACTATAGGAACTCTTATAGGAGTTGCGTCTAAGTCTAATATGTTAGATGAGGATGGCAATCTACCTAGGGTAAAGGAAGCACTTATGGCAGATGCCGTTGGTACTGTGTCAGGAGCCCTATTAGGAACTAGTACAGTTACAACTTTCGTAGAATCATCAGCAGGAGTAGCTGAAGGTGGAAGAACAGGATTAACAGCTCTTTCAACAGCAGCTATGTTCGCTATAGCTTTGGTATTGGCACCATTCTTTGGTATGATACCATCAGCAGCAACAGCACCAGCTTTAATACTTGTTGGACTATTTATGATGAGTGCAGTTAAGGATATAGACTTTGATGATTTTACAGAGGGAATACCAGCATTTTTAACTATTGTAATGATGCCTTTTGCCTATAGTATTTCAGAAGGTATAGTGTTTGGTATGGTTTCATATGTTATACTTAAGCTTATCTCAGGAAAGAAAGAAGATATTTCAGTTATAATGTATGTACTAGCAATCCTATTTGTATTAAAAACTATATTTATGTAGTTTTTAAAAGACCCTTAGGGGTCTTTTTTTTATAGGTTAAATTGTATTAAAGATGGAAAACTTTATGGTAGAATATAGCTGGAAGGATTAAAAAATAAGTGAGGTGGCCTATGAGATATAATTATAAAAATGTACTTAATATATTGGGAAGTCCCACAGAGGAGGTCTTTCAGTCTTACTCTACCAATAAATACAATAACTTTTCTGACCTAGGTGCCTGGCATGGCTACTATCTACCAGAAGTGGAGGAAGATTATGGAAGTTTTCCAGGACCTCTTATAATAGGGGAGGAGTATCCTATTAATCTGGCTAGATCTGTTGCAAAGCTTAGGATATATAGGGAAGGGGAGAGAGTTAGCTTAAGAGAGCCAAGGATCAGCTACTACCCAGGACTTCTAGAACAGACTTATGACTTTGATGATTTTAGCCTAAGGCTTAGGCTTATATTTATAGATGAGAGGACAGCTCTTATAGAGAGGAGGATAGATAATAAAGCTAAGGATCCACTAAAGCTCCGATTGGTTTATGAGGGCAAGGTTTTCGACCATATAGATTATGGAGCCTATAAGTTGGATTTGGATTTGGCTTGGAAGCCCCTTGATGGAGGCTTGGAACTTTCCTTCCCAAGGATTAGGGAGAAGTATGATTTCTTTTCTACTGAGGATACAAACTTTAATCTTTACTTTGGGCAGGACTTCCACTTAGATATAGATGGAGGCTACTATAGGGCAGACCTAGGAGAGATTAATATTAAAGATAGTTATATGGGCTATCATTTGGAAAACTACTCCTTTACCAGGGAGGAAAGAGGGGATTTATCCCTTAAGTTTAAAGGTTTTAAGGAATATTTTTCTGACAATGAAAGGAGATGGAATTCCTATATAGAAAGTATTTTAGGAGAAGGGGAGACAGAATACTCTAGACCTGTTATTAAGGCACTTTTAACTCTGGTTACCAATTGGCGAAGTCCTGCTGGGGCCCTTGACTTTGATGGGATTATTCCCTCTATGAGCTATAAATGGTTTATAGGTATGTGGGCTTGGGACAGTTGGAAGCAGGCTGTGGCCAGTTCAAGATTTGATTTGGATTTGGCTAAGAATAATATAAGAGCTCTTTATAGCCATCAAATTACTGGAGATGATGGTATAAGACCTTTTGATAGGGGAGCTATTATTGATGCTATTTTCTATAATAAGGATAGTTTCCGTGGTGGAGACGGGGATAACTGGAATGAGAGAAATTCCAAGCCACCTCTATCTGCCTGGGCTATTTGGAATGTCTATAGGGAGAGTGGGGACCTGGACTTTATAAGGGAAATCTACCCTGCCCTAAAGGACTACCACTACTGGTGGATTAGGAATAGGGATCATGATGGCAATGGAATTTTAGAGTATGGTGCCATGGTACATGACTACCACTACAAGAGAGATGAAGATGGAAATTATCTTAAGACTGAGGATGGAGACAAGGTTTTAGATCTGGATCAGCTAATCCTATCTGCGGCCTGGGAAAGTGGAATGGATAATGATACTAGATTTGATCTTCATGGAGTAGGGGATAAGGATATAGGCATAAGGATTTTTAAGACTAGGGATAGTTGGGGAAGGGTTATAGGCTATTCCATAAACCAGGAGTCAGTTGACCTTAATTCCTACTATTATAAGGAGAAGATATTTTTAGCAGCTATGGCAGGTCTTTTATCCAAGGAAGAAGACAGGGAGAAATTTCTTCTAGAGGCTGCCTATATTAAGGACTATATAGTTGAGAATATGTATGATGAAGAAACAGGGTTCTTTTATGACCTTCAGGTTAGTGAAAGTGGAGAAAAGAAGAAGCTTTTGGTAAATCGTGGTAAGGGCTGTGAGGGCTGGCTGCCACTTTGGGCCAATATAGCTAGGGAGGACCAGGCTAGGAGAGTTGTTGAAAACATAATGGATGAGAATATGTTTAATACTTTTGTGCCCTTCCCAACAGCCTCCAAGGATAATCCAAACTTCCATGCCGACAAGTATTGGAGGGGGCCTGTTTGGATGGACCAGGCACTTTTTGGAGTTGAGGCTCTTTTAAACTATGGCTATGAAAAGGAGGCCAGAGAGCTGTCGGTAAAGCTATTTGAAAATCCAGAGGGGCTTATGGGAGATGGATCTATTAGGGAAAACTACAATCCCCTAACAGGCCAGGGCCTTCATACCAGCAATTTTAGCTGGTCTGCAGCTGCCTATATCTTAATATATAAATCGGTTTTCTTGGATAGTGAGACTTCTACTAGCCTAAATCTTAACTGCCACTAGATTTATTTCTAGGGCAGTTTTTTCTTCTCTTTTAATAGGAATAATCTATTAGGACTGATATACATATAGAATACTTCTAATTCATCAGAAAATAAAAAATCATGCCAATATTTTATTTATACACAATTTCCAGGAATATCCATAAAAGAAATTAATGTTAAAGGCTCGATAATAACTGAGTTAGAGAATAAAACAAAAAATATGAAAAAAATCATATAGGAATAATTTTTATTACTATGAATAATTATTCTCTTGCAAAATAAGCGTATAACCTTTAAGATAGAAAGTATAAGAATTATCAGAAAATTCGAAATAGAGCTAAAAAAGTATGAGTTAAAAAATGGGAGGGGTATGAATGGGTAAATTAAGGAAAAATGTCATTTCTATTATTTTAGTAATGGCTATGGTTTTAGGGGTATTTGCACCATTGGCAGAGCCAGTTGAGGCTTCGGGCCAAAAGGTTACAGGAAAACCTATAGTTGTACTTATGGAGTATCAGGACTATAAGTTTAGTGATATTGATAAGAAGGAAGACCCTAATAATCGTGTAAGAGGAACTAGGGGAGAGGACTTTACAGCTGAGTTTGTTCAGGAGTGGCTGTTTGGAGAAAGCACTTATAGCTCTAAGGATTGGGATGGCAATGATCATGATGTTATAACTATTAGAAAGGCTATGAGTGAAGTTTCTGGTGGTACATATGATTTTAATGGGAAGGTTTTTGGTCCCTATACTGCCAAGCATGAGGGGAGATTTTATGGTAAGAATGGACAGGATTCTGCAAGACTTCTAGTGGAAGAGGCTATAGAAGCTATTTCCAAGGATCCAAATGTTGACCTTTCAGACTTTGATGTGGAAACTAGGGTTAGGGATAGGAGTAATTTCGAAACTGAAATTACCTTTAACCAACCAGATGGACAGGTGGATACAGTTATAGTAATTCATCCAGGTCTTGGTGGAGAATGGGGTGGAGGAATTTATGGTGATGATTCTATCTGGCCATTTAGAAGAGGTTTCACTTGGTATGGTGGAGAATGGGGTCTAAAGGAGTATGAGACTAAGGACCATAAGGGTAAGGATTGGAGATTTGATGACTTTGTTATTGTTTCACAGGATTGTGCTTCAGATATAGTTATGCATGAGTTTGGTCATGCTCTTGGTTTACCAGACCTGTATGCTACACAAAATGGACAACCACCAGTGCAGTACTGGGATATAATGGGTGGTTCCTATACTGGAAAAAATGTAGTGGGAGATGGTCCTATATCCTATGGTGCCTACAACAGATACTATTTGCAAAAGGCCTTTGAAAAGGGCGGTGCTAACTTCTCTAAGTGGGCTAATATAGCTGAGTATGACCTAGATGAAATTGCAGGTCAGGAAGTAGATCTTAGAATGTCTGTTGACAAAAAAGATGGTATGAAGGATCTTATAAAGATAAATCTACCTAAGAAGGAGACTGCCATACTAGAGTCTAAGAATGGTGGAAAGATGTTCTTTACAGGTAAGGGAGATGGACTTAGAAACTCAATGCTTCTAGGTGATATAGACCTAAGGGACTATAGTGAAGCCTTCCTAGAATTTGATGCTTGGTATAAGATAGATCCTAACTTTGACTTTGCTAGTGTTAGGGTGGCAGAGAAGGGAGACAAGAGAGAGATAAAAGAGTGGGATACTCTTAAGGGAAATATAACTACTGATGAGTTTGACAAGTGGTTGATGGAAAATGAAACTGAGGAAGAAAGACTAGAGAGAAATCCAGGTCAAGGTATAACGGGAGATTCTAAGGGTTGGTTAGAAGCTGAATTTGACCTTTCTGCCTATGTAGGTAAGGAGATACAGTTGGCTTTCTATTTCCATACAGATGAGAATACACCAGAAGAGGGAATGTACTTTGATAATATAAAGGTAACAGCTAGCAAGGAAGCTAAGGTAGAGGAACCAGTAGAACCAGAGGAACCAGTGGAAGAGGAAGAAGACAAGGTATTCCTTGAAGAGAAGGACCAGAACTTTGTAGTGGGAGAACAAAACTACTTTAAGTTTAATCTTGAAAAAGAAGAGGAAGTTCTTATAAAGGTAGACTATGAGGATGCTAGAAATCTAACTTGGGCTATTTATGACGATGAAACAGGTCAAGCTATTGCCTATCCTTTAGAGACTAGTGAAAAGGGTGCCTATGGTAAGTTTAAACTTCCTAAGGGAGAACATACCCTAACTCTTTACGGATCTACAGATCCAGTGGCAGGTAATTTCCACATAAGAATAGAAGAGTATGTAGAGGAAGTTAAAGAAGAAGAGAAACCTGTAGAAGTAGATAAGAATAAGGATCCAAACAAGGAGTGGACTAGTATTTTAGAAGCTAGTGCCAAGGATGAGGATGAGTTTATCTACAAGGGCTTTAGTAAGGATGATGGAGTTCACTTTACAGACCACTACTATCTATTAGAGTGGAGACATGGAGTTCATGGTAAGGCTGATGGAGGTCTTGACAATCTTCAGGTTTGGAACAAACTAAACTATGAGTCAGGTTTATTGGTTTGGTATGTAAATGAGTATTATATAGATGAGTGGAATTCACCAGATCAGAACACAGGAGATCACCCAGGATTTGTTTTTGCAGGTGTTGTGGATGCAGACCAAAACCAAATGGAGTATGTGGATTCTAATGGAAGATACAACCCAGATGCTAGAGTTGACTACAATATGCATGACGCAACTTTCAGCTTGAAGGAAGAGAAAGAATTTAAGTATGATTGGGGTTCAGTTACAACTCATGACAGACACACTTTCATGGTACCTGACTTTGATGATAGCAGGGACTACTCAAATCCAGGAGCTGCAGAAGCTGGTTTGATCCTAGAGAATCATGGTCTTAAGTTCTTAGTTCTAGAAGAAACTGGAGACAGATCAGAAGGTAAAGTTAAGCTTATGAGAAAAAATGGAAACTATGATGGTGGCCATTTTGAGGGTATGGACCTTAAGTTTACAGATAAGAGTGTAGAACTAAGCCTAGAGGGAGAAAACCTAGGTAAGAAGGCCTATATAGGATTTGTTAAGGGTGACGAAAGAGTTAAGATGGATTTGAAGCTAGTTGATGGAGTTTACAAGAATAACTTAAACTCACTTATGGCTGCTTCAAAGGGTGAGTATGATATAGAGTTTATAGTAGTAGAAGATAGGAATGAAAATGCTAGAGCCATCTATAATAGTAGACTGTATTCAGGCTATGGTATGGATCTAGGAAAAATCGATAATAGCAATCTAGTTAAGGGCGAAGAAGTTAAGGAGAAGGGTACTGTTGAGATAAAATCTCTTAAAACTTATGATGAAGACCTTAAGGAAACAGATGTATTTGCTAGAAAGAGCCTGGTATTTATGAAGGCTGAACTAGAAACTATTGGCGATGTTGAGGACGGAATCGTTATAATGGAACTTTCAGATAAAAAGGGAAATAAGTATGCTGTAAGATATGCTAACTTTAGTAAGTTTGTAGATGAGTATATGATGGGAGTAAACATAGATTTATTAAAGCATAAGGGAAAAAATACAGCTGAGGTTAAGCTTGTAAACAATCTGGAAGAGATGAAGGAGCTTTGCCAGCCTAAGAGTCACAGTTTTGAAATTAAATCAGTTTTTTACAAGAATAAGTAAAAAAATCCCTGGAGAGAAATCTTCAGGGATTTATTTTATGGATTTATAGGATTTGTAGCCATAAGCTTCTTCAGAGTGGATAACAGCTTCTATAATAGCCTTTTCCATAACATAGGCAGCCAAGGATCCAACTAGGTTAAAATCAGCCTCTATCTTATTGGTAGCCATGGAAAATATAGTGTCTCCATCAAAAGAGGTGTGGACAGGGACTATGGCTCTGGCATAGCCATTGTGGGCTATGGAGGCTATTTTATTCATCTGTGGCTTTTCAAAGCTGGCATTTGTAACTATACAGCCTATGGTGGTATTGCCAGAGAAAACATCTTTTAGCCTGTCATGGTGCTGGATCATTTCCTTAAAAGTGCTGGAGGGAAATCTCCTGTCACTGTCTAAGAGTCCAGCCAGGACCATATCCCTAGACCTGTCTACTACATCTCCTAGGGCATTGACAGCAACCAGGGCCCCTACCTGGAGATCTCCTAGTTGAATGGCATAGGAGCCTAGACCACCCTTCATACTTCTTTCAGGACCAAAGAACTTACCTACTGTAGCACCAGTACCAGCTCCATAATTACCATGTCTTACATAGTTTTTCTCAGACTCTACACAGGCAAGATAGCCCATGCTAATATCTGGTCTGGCATCCTTGTCCCCTAGATCCAGGTCAAAAAGAGCTGCAGCTACTACTATAGGTACTACGCCCAGGCCTACATCAAAGCCTATATTTCTTTCCTCTAAGTACTTCATAACTCCAGAAGCCCCCTCCAGTCCAAAGGCTGAACCTCCAGACAGGTAGATGGCATGAATTCTGTCCACCTGGTTTTCAGACCTTAAAAGATCAGTTTCTCTAGTGGCAGGCGAGCCACCCCTAACATCTACGCCAGCACTGGCAGACTGATCAGCTATTATAACAGTACAGCCAGTTCCACCCTTTAAGTCCTCTCTAGAACCGGTTCTGATACCTTCTATTTCACTAAAATCTATTCTTTCCAAAGAAACACCTCCTATAGATATTATATAGAAAAAAGCCCTTAAATCTAGATTTAAGGGCTTTTTTTAAAGACTTATTACAGAGTAGTCTTCTTTAATGTAGGGCTCCATTGGTGGATGGCCTTCCATGTCCCCATTTAGGGGTAGGTCAGTTTCGTTTTCAATGTAGTCTAGAACTCCCATTTGATTGGCACAGGCCTTACAGATAGAGTCTAGTAGACCTTTTTCCACTACCTTTTTAAAAAGTGGGTTTTCTTCCTCGCTTAGATCTTTGGCTAGCTTTGTTGATGCTCCCTCCATTACGAGTCTGGCATCAATGCCTTTTTCATTCATGTCTAAAAGATTTAAGAGCACGTGCATGAAACACATTTTACTTTCATTAAATGAGAAAAAAACTATTTTCTTATCCATGTAATCCCCCTTTCTAAAGCTATGTTTTATTTCTACCCTTAAAAAAGCTGACTATGCAGAAATGAAAAAATATGCAGTATATATATATGTATGGCTTCTCTTATAGACCTAAATTATGGAAATAAAATCCATGCCAAGAAAATATAAGGAGGAGGGAATAGGAATATAAGGAAGCTTGAAGATATGTATTTATAGACTTTGGTTCTATCTTACAAAAAAATAGAAAAAACTTTTAAACTTGAAAAGAGGATAAATATACTTGCAAAAAGTCTTTAAAAGCTTTAGAATATAAAAAAGCGCTATTTTCAGAAAATTAAGAATCAACAGAAAATAAGACTGAAATAGTCTATATTAAGATTAATTGGGAGGGATTTTGTGCATAGTAAAAATATGAGAAAAAGAAGTATATCCTTGATGTTGGCCCTGGTTATTTTTCTTGGGATAGCTGGACCTACAAAGGCTTTTGCAGATAAGGAGACTGTTACTGGTAGACCAATAGTTATACTTATGGAGTACCAGGACTATAAGTTTAATGAGATAGACCAAAAGGAAGAATGGCGTCTAAGAGGAATTCCTGGAGAGGACTATAATAGGGATTTTGTTAATGAACTTTTATTCTCACCAGAGACTTATAAGGGTGAGGATGGTAGGGATTTTATGTCTGTAAGAAGTTTCTACAGGCAGTTGACTAATGATACATATGATTTTAAGGGAGAGGTATTTGGCCCTTATACAGCCAAGCACAAGGCAGCCTACTATGGTAAGGATCTTGAATATGCTGGAGATGATCAGGATAATGCTAGAAAGCTAGTTGAAGAGGCTATAGAGGCTGTGGCTAAGGATCCTAAGGTGGATCTTTCAAAGTTTGATGTGGAGACTAGAGTTAGGGATAGGGATACTAATGAGACGCACATTAGCTATGGAAAGTCAGATGGACAGGTGGATACGGTTATAGTTATTCATCCAGGCCTAGGCCAAGAGTGGGGTGGAGGTAGCTTGGGAGATGATGCTATCTGGCCTTTTAGAAGGGGTTTTACCTGGTATGGTGGAGACTGGAATCTAAAAGAGTATAAGACCAAGGACCACAAGGGTAAGGAGTGGAGATTTGATGACTTTACAATTATAGCCCAGGATTCAGCATCAGATATGTTGATTCATGAGTTTGGTCATGTTTTAGGCCTGCCAGATCTTTATGGCTTTAGTGGAAGCTATCCTCCTGTGGAAAAGTGGGATATAATGGGTGGTTCCTATACAGGTAAGGATGTAGCAGGTACTATGCCTATTGCTTATGGAGCCTATATGAGAGAGTGGCTACAGGAAAGTTTTAATGAGGGAGAGGCTCCTTTTGTTACTTGGACTAATATGATTGAGAAAAACTTTAAGGATATAGATGATAAGGGCTTTGAGTTTGTTTTAGACCAGGCCCATGATAGGGGAGAGGGTAAGACAGACCTTCTTAAGCTTCAGTTGCCAGAGAAGGAAACATATGTTGCTAAGGCTACAAGTGGTAGTTATATGTACTTTAGTGGCAAAGGAGATGATCTTAGAACTTCTATGTCTAGTAAGTTAGATCTAAGAGAGACAGTAGATAATAAGCTTGGTTTTAAGGCTTGGTATAAGATAGATCCACTTTTTGACTTTGCTACAGTTAGGGTTAAGGAAGTGGGCAAGGAAGACTGGAAAACTGTAAAGGGAAATATAACTACAGACAAGATTGACCAGTGGCTAATAGATAATGAAACAGAGGAAGAAAGATTAGAGAGAAATCCAGGTCATGGGATAACAGGAGATTCTAAGGGCTGGGTTGATGGAGAATTTGACCTATCAGAATATGATGGTAAGGAAATAGAATTAAGTTTCCACTTCTTTACAGACTCAAATACACCAGAAGAAGGTATCTATATTGATGATATAGTTGTAACTGGTCTTAAGGCTAATCAGGCTGGATTAGCGGGAGAGAAAGAGGAAGTAAAGGAAGAAGTGGAGGAGCCAAAGAAAGAAGAGGCTCTAAAGGAAGAAACTGAGGAAGTTAAGGAAGAAGTTGAAGAGAAAAAGGAAGAGCCTAAAGATCTAGAGGAGAAGCTAGAGGAAGAAGTCCAAGAAAGGGTTACTGTCTTTACTGATAATGTAGAGGGAGAGTTAAAGTTTGATCTTTCTGGTGGATTTAAGAAAACTGATGGATTGGTAAAAAGTGATCATTACTATCTTTTAGAGTGGAGAAATATAGAGGAAGGCAAGATAGATGAGGGTCTAGGTTATGCCCACTACCAGTGGCCTAATATAGGTTATGATCCAGGACTTGTTATTTGGTATATAAACAAGGCTTATATGGATGCTTGGAATAGACCAGATCAGCAGGTGGCAGACCACCCAGGTTTTACTCATGCTGGGGTAGTTGATAGCGATCAAAATCCTATAGGATATGAAAGGGCTGATGGTAGCTTTAATAATGACTCTAGAGGAGACTTTAATATGCATGATGCAGCCTTTAATTTAAGGCCTGAGAAAGAATTTTACCATAACTGGGGTGGAGGTACAGTTACTAGAGATAGGGATATATTTATGACACCTGACTTTAATGACTATTATTCCTATGTTAATCCAGTTAACAGACAGTCAGGGCTACAGTTAGAGCCTTATGGAGTAAAGGCTTTGGTTTTAGAGGAAGATGCTGATAGAAGCAGGGCTAAGATTAGAGTTATGAATAGATTTTTGAATAACCCAAAAGTTGACTATAGTGATGGTTTAGATGTAAAATCTCTTAAATTTGATGAGGACTTTGTGTATCTTGAAGCAGTAAATAAAGGGGAAGCTTCAGATCTAGGACAATATGCTTATATAGGATTTATCGGAAGGGATAAGGATATGCAAAGAGTTGAAATCAAGGAAAGATTAAGTCTTGATGGGGGAGTTTACAAGTCAGATTTAGACTTTATGAGAGGGGCTCCTGAGGCTGACTATAGAGTTAACTTTATTATTTTAAATGATGAAAAGGGAAATTCAAGAGCTATCTACAACTCAAATGTCCATGAAGGTTATGGAAAGGACCTTGGGGAAGGAGATTTTTCTAATAGAAATATGGACAGGGATTATGAAATGACTAGGCTTGAGTTTATAAAGGCTATCTTGGATAAGAAGGCTATAGCTTATGAAAATCCAGTGGCTAAGGCTGAAGAGCTAGGACTTATAGAAGGAAATAAGGCTGGAGACTATAAGCTTGATCAGCCAATTACAAGGGCTACAGCAAGTCTTATGATCTATAGACTAGAGTCAAGAGATGGCATGACACTACAGATGAAGGAGCTGGATTTTATAGATAAGGATATAGTTCCTGCTTGGGCTCTTGAGGCTATGAAATACACTAGTGAAAAACAAGGATTTAAGCTGTATAATAATCTTTTAGATCCAAACAAGACTATGACAAAATATGAGACTATAAGATTAATAGATAAGGCCATGTAAGAAGGTCCCCTCTTAGGAGGGGATTTTTTTATTTAATAAGTTGCCTATGTTATAATAATTGTAGGATAAAATATCTTGAAAAGGAGTTTTGAAATGTCTGAAAAAAAGAGGGTAAGTAGGCCGAGAATAGATGAATTAGTTTACATAAGGGCTATAGCGGCTCTGGGTATTTTGATTATTCATGCTAGTGGAGGATTTGCAGTATCTTCAGACTATGGGACTAAGGCTATGTATCTGGGAATATTTTTAAATCAATTCTTTAGGTATGGAAGTCCTATATTTATGATGATTTCAGGTTTGGTAATTTTTTATAATTATAGGTCCAGGGAGGAGTTTGATTTTCCTAGATTTATAAAGAAGAAGGCTAGATTTATCTTATTGCCTTATATTATATGGACTGTCTTGTATTTTATCTACAATGTAAGAACTTATAATATAGAGATTACAAGGGATAGTTTAGGAATTCTAGTTAGAAATATACTTTTAGGTGAGGGTTTTCCCCATCTGTATTTTATCTTTCTAATCTTTCAGTTTTATCTGCTGGTTCCTATCTTCCTAAGATTTCTTCCAGAGAAAATGGAAAAAGATCCTTTTAAGCTTATGTTTATATCTTTTTCCCTGCAACTTGCCATGGCACTGTATGGTAGGTATTTAAAAAGCCCAGATGCTAGTGGTTTTTTAGGAATATTTAACCAGTACTACTGGAAGACTCCCCTGTCCTGGCACTACTATTTTTTACTAGGGGCTACAATAGGAGTTAACTATCCTAGGGTAGTTAAATTTGTAGATAAGCATATTAGGGGTATTGGTCTAAGTTTTATAGGAGTGACTATCCTCTATTTAGGCCAGGTTTATTATAGTATAGGAAAAACTGGGGGAAGGGATGTCTACTCTAGATTTGGGTCTTCAAGACCAGAGACTATGTTCTATGCCAGTATTGGGATACTGGTTCTTATATACATTTCAAGGAGACTTGTGGGAAGGAGTAAGTTTTTAGAGAATCTTGGGACTTATTCTTTTGGTATCTATTTTATACATCCTATGGTTTTAGAGAAGCTTAAGATGAGATTATTTGAGATTAGTGGTTTTGGCTATAGTAGAATTTCTAGTCTTTTTATATTCTTAGTTTTAGGTCTTGGCCTTACTATAGCTTTTGTATTTTTAATTGCCTGTCTAGACACTAGAAAGTTATTTCTTGGAAATGTGCCTAGGATGGAGCTTAAACTGGACTCTAAGGAAGAGTTTGAAATTAGTTAGAGAAGGAGAAATAGTCTATGGATAGTGGTAAAAAAGTAGCTCAATCGGCAGCTATGATAGCTGTATTTACTCTTGTTAGTAAATTTTTAGGCTTCTTAAGGGAGGTACTTATAGCCTATAAGTTTGGTTCTGGTATTAGAACAGATACTTACTTTGTAGCTATGACAGCAACAGTTATTATAATGACAACCTTGGGAGCAGGCTTAAATACTACCCTCATACCTATATTTACAGAAATTGAGGCTAGATCTGGTAGAAGGGGTAAGCTTAAGTTTTTAAATAATGTACTTAATATGGTTTTCTTTATAACCTTGATTTTGGCTATAGCTGGATTTTTTATGTCACCTTATATTATAAGGGTCTTGGCCAAGGGCTTTGAGGGTCAGCAGTTTGATCTGGCAGTTAAGTTAAATAGGATTGGGCTGCCTATAGTTATATTTTTAGGTTTTACCTATGTTTTTTCAGGCTATCTTCATAGCAGTGAAATTTTTGGCCCTCCAGCTATAATGGGACTACCCTATAATGCTGTTTTTATAGTATTTCTCTTGTTTTTTGCCAAGGAAGACTATATAGAGGGCTTGATGTTTGCCAGTGTTTTAGCATCATCAACCCAGTTTTTAATTCAGATTCCAGCCATAAGGCACCAGGGTTATAGATATAGTATGAATTCAAATCCTAAGGACAAGTATCTTAAGAAGGCCATGGTCCTTGTAATTCCAGTAGTGCTAGGTTCAGCAGTTCAGCAGATAAACACAGTTATAGATAAGACTTTGGCCTCTGACCTGGTAGATGGAAGTATATCGTCTTTGACCTATGCTTCAAGGATAAATGACCTTATAATAACCGTTTTTGTAATGGCTATAACTACAGTGGTTTTCCCTATGTTGTCAAGGGCCTTTGCCAAAAAGGAAAAGAGGCAGGTAAAAAGGATTCTTATTCAAGGGGTAAACATTATACTTATAGTAACTGTTCCAGCAACAGTTGGTATATTGCTCTTATCAGAACCTATAGTAAGATTGTTTTTTCAAAGGGGAGCCTTTGATGAGCTGGCTACCAATATGACAGCAGGAGCCTTATTTTTCTACTCTCTTGGACTTATAGGTGCTAGCCTAAGATTAATGCTAAATAAGGTCTTTTATTCTTTTCAGGATACTAAGACCCCTATGATAAATGGCATTATAGCAGTTGTTTTAAACCTTGTTTTAAACTACCTTCTAGTAGGTAAGATGAAGCATGAGGGTCTGGCTCTGGCAACCAGTATATCTACTACTGTAACCAGTCTCTTCCTCTTTATAAAGTTGAGAAGGAAGATTGGTCCTATAGGGATTAAGAGTTATATTAGCTGTCTTATAAGGACAGGTATATCTGCCCTTATAATGGGGCTTTTAGTTAAGGGCATCTACTTTAATCTTCTCTACCTTGTAGATGGATCCTGGATTAAGGAAATGCTGCTTTTGGTTTTTGCAGTTTCTTCAGGGGTTCTGGTTTATTTTACCAGCTGCTTGGTTTTACAGGTTAGGGAGGTTAAGATTTTATTTAGGTCACTATTAACCAGAAAAAAATAGGTTTTGAGTCAGTTTCTCTATGAAACTGGCTCTTTTTTTATATTTTTTCTAGAAAAAGTCCTAGAAAGAATGGCTATATTGCTCAGTTTTATGGCTTTTTAGATTGAAAGGAGGAAAAAAGTTTAGAAAGATAGTTGACCGATGGTCAGTTTGGTGTTAAGATATCTAATATAAAGAAAAGTGACCAACGGTCATTCTCTTAGAGGAGGGGAAGATTTGGTTTCAAAGGTTGAAGAAAACAAGAAGAAGAAGGAGACCTCGTTGTATAGGGCAGCATATGAACTTTTTATGAAAAATGGGATAAACGATACATCTATAAATGAAATTGTAAAAAAAGCTGGAGTTGGCAAGGGAACATTTTACTTATATTTTAGTGATAAGTATGATATTTTAGATAGAATTATTTTAAACAAGAGTTCAGAGGTTCTATGTGAGTCTATAAGAAAGACTAAGGAGGAAGCCTTTACAAGTTTCGAAGATGAATTACTTTTCTTTATAGATCATATAATAGAATACTTTAAAAAAGATAAGCTTCTTTTAAAACTTATTCATAAGAACCTTTCCTGGGGTGTACTTAAGAGGGCTTTTAAGGACTATGAGGAGATAAATGAAATCTACTATATGTTTGAGAGAGGCTATGAGGGAAAGGGAAGAACAGAGGAAGAAATAAAGAGGATACTCTTTATGATAATGGAGTTAACAGGCTCAATTTCCTATAGTGCAATAGTATTACAGGAACCTGCTAGCATAGATGAAATGAAACCATTATTATTTGAAACTATTAAGAAGATTGTATAGGAGATGATTTGATGAATAACTTTGGTGCTTTTGTAGCCAAACATAGAAAGTTGGTATTATTAGTAGCTACGCTTTTACTACTACCAGCTCTATATGGGATGATAGCTACAAAAATTAACTATGATATTTTGACCTATCTTCCAAAGGATTTGGAGTCAGTTAAGGGCCAGGAGGTTTTAACTGATGAGTTTGACAACTCAGCTACGGGAATGTTGATCATAGAAAATATGGTGGCAAAGGATGTAGTTAAGGTTAAGGGTAAGATTGAAGAAGTCCATGGTGTTGACAGTGTTACCTGGGTAGATGATTTTCTAGATATAAGTATTCCAGAAAACATGATGCCCAAACAGCTACAGGATATGCTTTACAGGGAAAATTCCACTTTGCTTTTAATTAAGTTTGATGGGAATTCATCTAGTGCAGAAACTCACAGTGCCATAGGAGATATTAGAGAAATTATAGATGACAATTCATTTTTATCAGGTATGGCTGCAGTCCTAAAGGATACTAAGGAGTTGGCAGATCAGCAAACACCTATTTATGTAGGTCTGGCAGTTTTATTGGCTACTATAGTTTTAATGTTGACCCTAGAGTCAACTATAGTACCTTTTATAATTCTTATAAGTATTGGCTATGCCATACTATATAACTTTGGTACCAATGTATTCTTTGGAGAAATATCATATATAACTAAGTCACTGGCAGCAGTGCTTCAGTTGGGGGTTACTCTTGACTACTCTATCTTCTTACTTCACAGGTATGAGGAGGAACAAACTAAGACTTCAGATCATATAGAGGCTATGGGAGTGGCTATAGGAAAGACAGCTTCTTCAATAGTGGGTAGTTCTCTTACAACTATAGCAGGTTTCTTGGCTATAGCAGCTATGGAATTGACTATAGGTAAGGATATTGGATTTGTAATGGCTAAAGGGGTGGCTCTAGGAGTTATTTCAGTATTAACTATACTACCATCCTTGATCCTAGTGTTTGATAAGCCTATAAAGAGATTTCAACATGGAACTTTGCTTCCAGAATTTAATCATCTTTCAAGCTTGGTAACCAAGCACTATAGAATTTTTATAATAATAGGCTTGATTTTATTTTTACCAGCCTACTATGGCCAAAGTAATAATGATGTTTACTATAATCTTGATGAATCATTACCAGATGATATGGAGTCTATAGTGGCTTTTAGAAAGCTTAAGGATGACTACAATATGATGACTACCCACATGGTAGTTATGAAAAAGTCAGTTCCTAATCACAAAATCAAGCAGATGATAGATGAGATAGAAAAAGTTGACGGGGTGGAGAATGTTCTGGCCTATCAAAAGCTAATAGGACCATCTATTCCAGAAAATTTCATACCAGATAAGGTTAAGAAGACCTTTGAAAGTGGAGACTATAGAAGACTTTTAATAAATTCAGAATACAAGTCAGCTACAGAGGAAGAAAACAATCAGATAGCTGAAATAGAAAAAATAGTTAAGTCCTATGATAGTCAGGCTATGCTAACAGGAGAGGGAGTTTTAACCAAGGACCTAATAGGTATAGCAGACCATGACTTTAAGAGGGTAAACAGCTTAAGTATAGCAGCTGTATTTGTAATCATAATGATTGTATTTACATCTATAACAATACCAATACTTTTAATCCTAGCTATAACCCTGGCTATATTTATAAATATGAGTGTTCCATTTTACACAGGAGGCTCCATACCATTTATAGCAGGTATAGTTATAGGATCCATACAGCTAGGAGCTACTGTAGACTATGCAATACTCCTAACTACAAGATTTAGAGAAGAGCTTTTTAATGGCAATGGAAAGATGGAGGCTATGGAGATAGCTGTTAAGGAATCAGCCAAGTCAATACTAACAAGTGGACTGGCATTCTTTGGTTCAACAGTAGGAGTAGCACTTATATCAGAAATGGAGTTAGTTAAGGCCCTAAGCGGTATGATAGCTAGGGGAGCTCTTATATCAACAGCAGTTATACTATTTATCCTACCAGGTATTTTATTGGCAACAGAGAAAATAGTAGCTGTTACAACTAAAAATTGGAGAAAAGCTAATAAGGAGAGTGTGGCATATGAAAACAAATAATAAGGCTTTAAGAGCTATGTCCTTAGGGTTGGCAGTAAGTATAATGTCATCATCAGTAGTGCTTGCAGCTAATGTAAGTAAGGACGAAACAGTTTATGTAAACTTAGATAATTCAGGTAAGGTAGAGGAGCAGGTGTCTAGTATAAGACTATCCTCAGACCAAGCCCTTAAGAATATAGTTGATAAATCAAATTTAAAGGATGTAGAAAATGTTAAAACTGATGAAAATCCAGAGATAAAGGGAAATGAGCTTCACTGGAATTCAGAGGATAAAGACATATACTACCAAGGTAAAACAGATAAAAAACTGCCTTTGGATATGAAGGTAAGCTATTTTCTAGATGGCAATGAAGTTAAGCCAGAAGAAATAGCTGGAGAAAGTGGAAAACTTAAGATAATAATAGATATAAAGAATAGGGACAAGAGAGTTTTAAATCTTAAAAATGAAAAAAGAGATGGATATGCTCCCTATCTAGTGGCTACAGTAGTGGATCTACCAGAAGATACTTTCTTCAATGTTAAGACTAACACTGGCAAGATAGTAGATGATGGTAGCAACAAGATAGTTACCTTTGTTACAGTACCAGGACTTAAGGAAACTATGGATATGAAGTTAGACAAGATAGATCTAGAGGAAAAACTGGTAATAGAGGCTGATGTGGAAAAATTTGAAATGAAGCCTATAGTATTTACAGCCAGCTCTGATATACCAGAGATAGACGCTATAGATGATGCTAAGGACTTAGACCAGCTTTTTGAGGGTCTGGAAAAAATTGAGGAAGCTACAGACAAGCTAGCAGAAGCTACCACAAAGTTAGCTGATGGCCAGTCAGAATTTAATGATGGTCTAGGTCAGTATGTAGATGGAGCTTCAAAGTTAAGACTAGGATCAGATAAGTTAAAAGAGGGTTCTAAGTCTCTAGAAGATGGATTAAGTCAAAGTTTTGAAGGTAGCAAGAAGATTTCAGAAGGAAGCAACAAGTTGGCAGAAAGCAGCAAGGAATTGGGAGATGGCTTTAATAAACTAGGTCAGGGAAGTGTGGAATTTAGTGAAAAAGCCAAGGAATTCTCTGCTGGTGCAGGCCAGTTGGCAGAAGGAGTTAAGGCTATACCGGATTCAGCCAATGCCTTAAATAATGGTATGAAGGAAGTTATGGCAGGAACTGACAAATTAAAGTCAGGCCAGGATAATCTTTCAGAAGGATTGGGAAAAAGTAGGGCTGCCATAGATAAATTAAAGGCAGGAAAAACTCGTGAAAAAGAAGTTATAACTATGGTTTTAAAGGCTGTAGATGGCCTAGATGAAATAGCAAATGGCCTGGGACAAGTTCCAGGAGCTAAAGATCTAGCAGGAAAGATGAAGGCTATTTTAGGAGAGCAAAGAAAGGGTCTAGAAGGAATAAAATCATCTTCAGACCAACTACTAGAAGGTCTAAATCAGCTGGAAGAAGGCTTAAAGGAAGCTGAAATGGCTTCTAAGGAGCTATCAATGGGCATAGACAAGGTTCAGGCAGGACAGAAGGAAGTGAGTGGTGGACTAGGTCAATTAGCTGAAGGCTCTAAGGGCTTGGAAGATGGAGCCAAGGCCTTGGTTGAAGGAAGCAAGGGACTGGAAAATGGCGCAGGAGCCTTAAACGAAAATGCCAAGAAGGCAGCTCAGGGAGCAGGTCAATTTAAGGAAGGAAGTTCAGAGCTAGCAGGAGGAGCAAATGCCCTAACTAATGGTTTAGGTCAGTTAACAGAAGGCTCCAAGGCCTTGGGAAATGGCCTTGGTGAATTGGCAGAAGGCTCTAAGGCCCTAGATGAAAATGGTGGAAAGCTATTGGATGCCAGCAATAAGTTAAAGGATGGATCCAAGGAATTAGATGAGGGTATGCACAAGTTTAATGAGGAAGCTAGTGGAAAGATCAAGGATGAAATAGACAGCAAGGACCTAGATGTAGTTAAGATTATAGACATCAAGGACCAACTGGTTAGCATATCCAAGGACAACAATAGTTTTTCAGGTATATCAGACAACTGGGATGGATCACTGAAGTTTATAATGAAAACTGATGGTGTTGAATATGAGGAAGTTAAGGAAGTAGTTCAGGAGGTAGAGGAAGAAACTGGAAGAAGAGGTTTCGTAACTTGGCTTAAGGGACTTTTCGATAAATAGTAGCTGTGTTTTCAGAAGGTGGATTTTTTATCCACCTTCTTTTTTGATATTTGGTAAAAATAGGGTATAGGTATAGGGGATTTTAAATGGTAAAATATACTAAGTTAGTATATTTTAAAGGAGGGGAGATTTTGGATAAAGAAATTATTAAGAACAAGGCTATAGGGGCCTTTAAGATGATGCTTTTTTACAAGGTTATAAACCAGGCCTTGATCTTATTTAAGTCAAACCTTATAGCCAAACATATGGTAGATAGCTATAATATGCCAAGTTACAGTCAGGCCATATTTTTTATAGGCCTCTTGGTAGGGCTTATAAATGAGGCTGTCTTAATTGGATTGGTGCCAATATTTACAGACCTAAAGTTAAAGTATGGAGATAAGGAGAAAAATGGTAGATTTGAATTCTTAAATAACCTAGTAAGTTTAAGCTTTGTTTTTTCTCTTCTATTGGCTTTTTTGGCCTTTTTTCTAGGGCCTAAGTTTATAGAGTTAAGGCTGGATCCTAGCTATAATCTAGGGGAAGTAGTGGGACTTTTTAGGTTGGGACTTTTTATGCTGATTCCCATGCTAACCAGAACAGCATACCTGGCCTATCTACAAAGTAATCATGGCTTTAAATCTGGCCTGGTAGGAGGGGTTTACTATAATTTGGTCTTGATTGTCTTTCTCTTATTCTTTAGGAATACAGGCCTAGGTGGGCTTATGCTGGCAACAGTAGTAGCAAATCTATCTTATTATGCAATAATAATACCTATTATGAGAAAGCAGGACTATAGTTTTAACTTTGATGTATCCTTTAGTAAGGAAAGGTTTGGCGATTTTTTAAATCTTTTCTTGGAGTTAGTGGTATTTTTAATTATCCTAAGATGGTCAGACTCTATTGATCTAGGCCTAAGAAAGGAAAGCTATAATCTGGCCAAGGCAGTTGTAGATGTACCTAGGGGAATTTTAATCATCAGTATAGTAACTATAGCCTTTCCCTTATTTAGCGAGAACTACAACTCTAGAAGCAAGGAAGGATTTAAGTATAGTATGTCCTATCTTAGTCAGGGACTAGTAAAGTTTGGAGGACTAATGGTCTTAATTATGCTGCTGCTTTCGGAACCCTTTATAAGAGGGGCCTATGGTGGTACAGTTGAGCTTGAGCATATGGATAATATACGCCTGGCCTTTAGATTAGCCACTATAACCATGTTTATAGAAGGTTTTATGCTCCTATATGTAAGGGCCTTTATAGGGATGAGAAATTTAAAAACACCTATACTGGTAAGTCTTATAGGTCTTTCATCTAAGTACTTTATACTGAAGGCCCTAGCTAGGACCTACCCAGAACAGGCCTATCCAATAGCTCTACTTTTGGCCACTGGACTTATGACAGGACTTTACTATATGGCCCTAAGGAAGAAGGAACTTGTTTAAGACTCTAATTCATATGAATTAGGGTTTTTTTCTGAAAGATTGTATTTAAATTAACAATTTGCTGGACATTTATGGTAAATAAGTTATAATATAGTTACCAACTAATTAGTTGTAAAGTAAAATTATCAGAAAATTCAGCAAAAGGAGCGAGACATATGAAGAATAGACAAAAGATAGTTTCACTAATTCTTATGATGAGTTTAATACTTAGCAATATCCTACCAGTTTTTGCCTCTGAATATGAGGTAGAAAGTTTTGAAGAGTTGGATTTACTGGAAGAAGATATTGAAGAAATAGAAAGTTTTTTAGAATCAGAAATTAGGATTGGAGAAAGTTCTGAGGAGCTAGAGGATTTTAGCATAAAGGAAGATCTAGAAGACCTAAGGAGACTGGAAAACTATAGAAATATCTATAGATCCAGTGGCAATGCTGGTTTTTATGGACTGGGAATGGCTGCAGGATATGACAATATTAGATTGGAAACTTTAGACAGGACTATCAGTATAAAATCAAAACTGACAAGCCTAATTGATACTTTGGATATAGTAGAGCTAGAAAGGTTAAAGGCTTCCTATGGAGCTGAAGCTGACATCTCTAAAGATATAGGGAAGGTAATATTAAAAATCCTATCTTTGTATGAAAATGTAGATGGAATTACTAGCTTTCAATCTGCACTTAAAAGTGTTAAGGGAATAATAAGGGACTTAAGAGAGATAAAGTCTATGATAAGAAGTATTAAGGTAAAAATAAATATAAATAAACTTGATAGGAACTTAAGTTTAAATTATGTTAAAGAAGTTGATAGCTATATAGAGAATAAAATATTTGATGCTAGTTTAAAAGAAGATGCTAGAAAATTTTTCTTCTTAAGGTTGGATAGCTCTATAAACAAGGAGCTTTTGAAGCTGGAGATGAGGAGTGAGCGATTAAAAATAAGTCCTAGTAAAGAGGACCTTAAGTCTTTAGATAAGAGATTTCAAGAGCTTAGGAGTATTATAGATTATATGGACAAAAACTTCCAAAATGAGTTTGATAAGAATAAGACTTACTCTGAGTATATGTCCAGAGTTGAAAAGAATAGGTCTGAGTTAGAGTTATCCTTGGATTTTAGGGAGACTTTATCTAAAGAAGTGACGGAGAAACTAGAGGATTTAAGTTATGCTCTTGAAGAAGCAAGAAGAGATCATCTGAGCTTTAAGTCAGTAGATCTAGTAGAACTTGAGGAGAAGCTTGCTGTTTTAGACTATTATATATCAAATCAGCCCCTAAGAGAGAGGAAGAATAATTATAAACTTTACACTAGCTTAGATGGGGACTTAAAAAATCTTAAGAGAGATCTTAGCTTAAGGTCTGAGCTGGAAGAACTATTGGAAAAAGAGCTTCCAAGAAACTTTGATACTAGGGAATATGACAACTTCATGGCTTTAATCTCAGAGCTTGAGTCTAAGAAATATTTAGTGGACATAGATGAAATTAGAGATTTAGAGGAATATAAACTTGCTTTTGTAAACTTAAAGAAAACTCATGAAAAAGAAGTTGAGCTTAAAACTTTAGAGGCTGAATTTGAGGGAATAAAGGTTAATAAGTTTAACTACAAAAGGAAGCTTGAAAGGCTATTAAGCATAAGAGAAAGGGTGGAAAGTATTGATATGAACCACCAGCTTTTAAGAAGAGTAGAGGAAAAGGAGAGAGAACTTAAGGATCTACCAGCTTTGTTAGATTTAGAGCTGGCTATTTAAAGAGGGGAAACCCTCTTTTTTTCTTTAAAAGATTAAAAAATAGACCAAGTAAGTAAGACTGCCATGTGATGGAGGCCTTCCTTTGTGGTATAATGGTATGTAATAATTTAATCAAAGGAGAATTGTATGAGGTTAAATAAGTATATAAGTTCAACAGGAGTTTGTTCTAGGCGTGAGGCAGATGATTTTATAAAGAATGGTCGGGTAAGAGTTAATGGAGACTTGCCTTCTATTGGATATAGGGTTAAAAATACAGATAGGGTTACTTTGGATGGAAAGCTGTTAGAGTCTAAGGATGAGTTTGTCTACCTTGCCTTGAATAAGCCTGTGGGAATAACTTGTACAACGGAGACCCATGTGGAGGGTAATATAGTGGACTTTGTAAATTATCCTGAGAGGATTTTTCCTATTGGTAGACTGGATAAGCCATCTGAAGGTTTAATATTGCTTACTAATGATGGGGATCTGGTCAATGAAATCCTAAGGGAGGAAAACAAGAATACCAAGGAATATATTGTTACTGTAAACAAGCCTGTGGATGATGACTTTCTTAAGGGAATGTCAAAGGGTGTTAAGATCTACAATCCAGTTCGTGATGAGTATACTATTACCAAGGCTTGCCCAGTAGAAAAAATAGATAATATTAGTTTTAGGATAGTCTTGTCTCAAGGGTTAAATAGACAGATTAGGAGGATGACTTCAAAGTTAGGATATGAAGTTGTTAAGCTTAAGAGAGTTAGGATAAAGAATATTCACTTAGGAGATCTACCAGTGGGATATTGGAGATATTTAACTGATGAGGAGTTAAGGGATATTGGAAGATTATAAGAGAAGAGAGGTATATTATGAAGGAATTTATTAAATTAGGATTAAGTGAGAACTTGGCAGACAAGTTAAAGGAAGAGAGGATTGTTGAGCCAACAGATATTCAGACCATGGCCATTCCTCAAATATTAAGAGGTAAGGACCTTATAGGTCAGTCAGAGACAGGAAGTGGAAAGACCTATGCTTTTATCCTTCCTATTCTTGAAATGGTTAAGGAGAATGGTATCACCCAGGCCCTTATAATTACTCCTACTAGGGAGTTGGCTAGACAGATTACAGAGGAAACTAAGAAGTTAACTGAAGATAGGGACCTTCAGGTTCTATCAGTATATGGTGGTCAGGATGTGGCTAGCCAGGTGTCAAAACTTGATAGAGGTGCGGAAATAGTAGTGGGAACGCCAGGAAGATTAAAGGATCATATAGGAAGATCTACTATAGATCTTTCAAAGGTTAGGTTCTTAGTTTTAGATGAGGCAGATGAGATTATAAAGATGGGATTCTTAGAGGATACAGAGGCGATTATAAAACAAACTCCTAGATCTAGACAGACCCTTCTTTTCTCAGCTACTATATCTAAGGGTGTAGGTAGCATGGGTAAGAAGTTTATGAAGTCACCTATTAAATTTGAGACTAGACAGTCCTTCAAAAAGCTGGAAAATATAGAAGAGAAGCTTATGGAGACCACCCAAAGGGAGAAGTATGATGACTTTAAGGCCTACTTGGCAGAGGAAAATCCTTTTATGGCTATAATCTTTTGCAGAAGCAAGAGAAGGGTTTCAGAGCTAAGGGATAAGATGCAGATAGATGGCTATAATGTTGATGAGCTACATGGAGATCTTAGTCAGGCTAAGAGGGAGAGGGCCTTAAAGGACTTTAGGGACCTAAAGACCCAGTATTTGGTAGCTACAGATATTGCAGCTAGGGGCTTGGATATAGATGGAGTGACCCATGTAATAAACTATGATTATCCTGAAAACGAAACCTGGTATATTCATAGGATTGGTAGAACAGGTCGTGCAGGTGAAGAGGGTGTAGCTGTTACCTTTGTTACAGAGGAAGATAGGAAGCGTGAACTTTATAAGGAGAATCAGGCCAAGAGAGATTCTAAGAAAAAAGATGACAGGGAGCCTAAGAAGAAGTATAAGAAGGTTAGGGGTTCAAAGAACAAGCAAAGATACTACAAGGATAAGAATAAGAGAAAGAGTTTTTCAAAGAAGGGCAAGAGAGGATAAAACCTCTCTTTTTTTATTTTCCTAGAAAATAAGGGACCAATAGTTCCCTCTATAGATTATAGGGGGGAAAACTAGGGTAAAAATACAGGGAAAGGGGGAGTATTCTATATGAAGAGTGTTTTAACAGGTAATCAGTCAGTGGCTAGAGGTTTCTACGAAGCCGGTGGTAGAGTGGCTGCAGCCTATCCAGGCTCACCTACTGTAGAGATAGTAGAGACTGTGAAAGAGTATGATGAGATTTATTCTGAGTTTTCCTTAAATGAGAAGGTGGCCTTGGAGGTGGCTATAGGTGGAGCTCTTTACGGGGCCAGGTCTATGGCTGTTATGAAACATGTGGGACTTAATATTGCTATGGATCCACTTATGACCTTTACTCAGATGCCTATTAATGGAGGCTTCTTATTGGTTAGTGGTGATGACCCAGGTATGGCTAGTTCTCAAAATGAGCAAGATAATAGGATTATAGGTAAGTTTGCCAATATGGGAATCCTATACCCAGGTTCCAGCCAGGAGGCCAAGGACTATACAAAGTTGGGTCTGGAGCTTTCAGAGGAATACAATACACCTATGCTTTTAGATATAACCAGTAGAATTTGCCATAGTAGGGGGATTGTAGAACTGGGAGATAGGATTGATTCAGTGCCAGGAGGATTTGTGCCAGATCAGGAAAGCTATACTATGCTTCCGCCAAATACCTTTAAGGCTCAGTATAGGATGGTGGATAGAATCAAGGCCCTAGAAGACTATGCCTACCATTGCCCTATAAATATTTTAGAGGAGAAGGAAGGGGCAGATACCCTTGTGGTTACAACAGGTATAGGCTACTACAACCTAAAGGAGCTGGACCTGGACCTAAGTATCTATAAACTAGGTATGGTTTATCCTATATCCAAAAAAAGGATGGAGGAATTAAGTCAAAAGTATAAGAGGATTATAGTTATAGAAGAGATGATGCCTTTTATAGAAAATGAGCTGACTTTGATGGGGCTTGAAGTAGAAGGTAAGAAATATTTTTCCTTTACAGGAGAGCTTTTTACAGAGGAAATAGAGAAGGGACTTTATGAGGCTGGAATTATAGATAGCTTAAGCTATTCCGGTGATTCTAGAGGAGATACGGTTTCTAGGCCACCTATGTTTTGTGCTGGATGTCCCCATAGGCCAATATTTGATATTTTAAAGAAGGCCAAGGTTAAGGTTATTGGGGATATAGGTTGCTACTCTATGTCTGTTTTGCCAGCTTTTGCTGTTAGTAATGTAATGGTTAGTATGGGAGCTACCCTGGGAATTACCAAGGGTATGAATAAGGCCATGAGACAGGCAGAGAGTCAAGAACCTATAGTTTCTGTTATTGGTGATGGAACTTTCTTCCATTCTGGAATGCCAGGCTTTGCCAACCTTTTGCATAATCTGGATGAGGAAGATAATATGACCTTTATTATCCTAGATAATAGTACTACTGCTATGACAGGGGGACAGGCTAATGCTGGTAGCGGTAACTATAATACTAGTGATGATATGGATATTTCAATAAGGGAACTTTTATCTACTATGGGTATTGAAAATGTAGTTGAAATAGATCAGTTTGACTATGATGGAGCAAAGAAGATTATAAATGACGAGATCAAGAAGAAGGGTATTTCAGTTATTATAGCTACTAGGCCTTGTGCTCTTAGGTATAAGATCAAGGAGGGACCTTTTGAGGTGGATCCTAATATCTGTATAGCTTGTAGATCTTGTGTTAGAACTAATTGTCCGCCTATTAGAATGAAGAAGTATGAGGGCATAGACAAGTTAAAGTCATCTATAGATGAGGATATGTGTGTAGGCTGTAGTGTTTGTGCACAGGTTTGTCCAGTTAATGCCATTCATAGGAAGGAATAGGAGGGATAGTATGAAGAATATTATTATAGCAGGAGTTGGGGGCCAGGGCTTGGTATTGGCTACCAGTATAATTGCAGAGGCAGCATTCAGATCAGGCCTAGACGTTAAAACCAATGATGTAGTTGGACTTTCTCAAAGAGGAGGTAAGGTTTCTGGTTCTGTTAGAATGGGCGACAAGGTTTATTCACCTAATATAGGACCTAAGGAAGGGGATATAATATTGGGTATGGAGCCCTTGGAAGCCTATAGATTTAGGGATGACCTAAGGGATGATGGTGTAATAATAATGAACACTAAGAAGGTTTATCCAACTCCAGTGTTGCTGGAGAAGGAAGTGTATCCAGACCAGGAAATAGAGGAGCTTAAGGATAAGTACAGGCTTATTGAGCTAGATGGAGTTGAAGAAGCCAAGGAGGCTGGAAATATAAAGGCTGCCAATACAGTTTTGATAGGAGTTCTAGCCAAGCAACTAGACATAGATCTGGAAGTTTGGGAGGAAGTTTTAAGGGATTTTGTTCCAGCAAAGGCAGTAGAGGATAATATAAGGGCCTTTCACAGGGGATATAAGTTAGGATAGAAGATAAAAGCCAAAAATCTAAGGATTTTTGGCTTTTTCTATGCTTTCTATGATTGAAGTTTTTTCCATTCTAAAAGGTCCAGGGGACAGTTGTGTATGCAGGTAGAACATTTAATACAGTTAGGGTCTGTGAACTGGCCTATGGAATCAAAGTTTTCATGGGGCCTTATCTGTATAGGACATACCCTAGAACACTTTCCACACTTAAGGCACTTATCCAGATCTTTTAAACTTAAAATATCCTCTGTGGACTTTGAAATCTCGGTTTTTCTAGCCAGGGAGGCTGTTGCCTTTTGGATACTGGCCATGGGGCAAAATTGGCACCAGGTTCTGGGGCTAAAGATCAGACCCAGTATAGCTCCCAGGGTCATAACCATAAGATAGGTAGTGACAAAGACCAGGCCTAGCTTGTCTAGAAAGTCAAAACTTCCCCAAGTTTTTAGGACAGCCAGAAGCTTCCTTGAAAAGTTAAATAGGAAGAAGCCGAAAAAACCAAGTCCAAAAGTTTTTGAGCCTAGAAAGTTTGGTATTTTAACATTCCTACTAAGGGGAAGGATCAGCTTGTCAAAAAGACTGCCATGGGGGCAGACATTGCCACACCAGTACCTTCCCTTAAAAAGACTGGTGGCAGTTAGGCCTAGCATAATAAAAATTACCAGTAGGCCAAGCTTTGGAATAAATAGGCCACCTAGGGCTACTAAGATAGTAAAGAGCCAGTCCCAATTTCTAAGGCTTGTAAATATTCGATTTGTTTTTATGTATTTCATAAATACCTCCTTATACCCTTTGGGGGTATAATCATAATAACAGCAAGTCTGATTAAAGTAAAGAAATAAATTAGTAAAAATAAGATAAAACTTTAGGAAAAGCAGAAGTTTTTAATCTAAACAAATACTTCTGTGCTATAATTTAGTTACTAAGCATAAAGGGTATATATTAGCCAGGAGGTGTTTTTAGTGACTATATTAAAGAGATTTAAAGATATTATGACCAGTAACATAAATGCACTGTTGGATAAGGCAGAAGATCCAGAGAAGATGATAGATCAGGTTCTTCGTGACCTAGATAGGGACTTGAGAAACGTTAAGTCTGAGACAGCTGGTTTAATGGCTGAGGAAAAGAGAGCTAAAAGAGATTTGGATGACCTAGTAGAAGAGGCTAAGAAGATGGAAACCTATGCTATGAAGGCCTTAAAGGATGGCAATGAAGATGATGCTAAGAAATTTATAGAGAGAAAGCAGGAGCTTCTTGAAAGAGAGGAAGCTTTAAAGAAAAACTATGAGCTGGCTGTTGAAAACTCTATAAAGATGAGGGAAATGCACGATAAGTTAAATAAGGATATAGATGAATTAAATAGGAGAAAACAAACTATTAAGTCAAAGATGGCTGTAGCTAAGACCCAGGAGAAGATAAACCAGGTAGGTTCTTCAGGTAAAAACATAGGAGATAGTATATCTCTTTTTGAGAGGATGGAGGACAAGGCAAACAGGGCCTTAGATGAGGCAGAGGCTATGAGTGAACTAAACAAGTCCATCAATGATGATGTGGAAGATTTGATAAGTAAATATGATGATGGTAATGATAGTTCTGTTGAAGATGAGTTACAGAGACTTAAGGATAAATTAAATGAGGACTAATATAAAGCTGTAGCGTTTGCTACAGCTTTATAGCTATAGAGAGGAGGCTAAAAGGTGATTATACATTATAAATGTCCTAATTGTGGTAATGATATGAAGTATGATGCAGACTCATCTAGACTCTATTGTGAATTCTGCGGTAGGGAGGATCTAGTTGAGGATTTTCCAGAGGAGAACATAAATAGGGAGTTTTCAGATGAGGTTTTAGAGTATCACTGTGATAATTGTGGCGCCAACCTTATAACAGAAGAGGAGACAATTGCGACTAATTGTAGCTTTTGTGGAGCGGCTATGGTCATAGGTGATAGAATTAGTGGAGATATGGCTCCTTCTAAGCTGATTCCCTTTTCTATTAGTAAGGACAGGGCTCAAAAAGCCTTTAAAAAGTGGGCAGGAAAGGGTAGACTTACTCCCAGAGGTTTTGTTACTGCAGATAGGATAAAAAACATATCAGGAATGTATATACCTTTTTGGCTTTATGATTTAAAGACTGATGGTGCAGTAAAGGGAACTGGTACCAAGGTTAGGACCTATAGGTCAGGAGATTATATATACACAGAAACCAGCTACTATGAAGTTTATAGGAAGATAGATCTTCGCTACCTAAAAGTGCCAGTAGATGCTTCTAAAAAAATGGCTGATGGCTTGATGGATCTTTTAGAGCCCTATAACTATAGTGACCTAAAGGAATTTAAGCCAGCCTACCTGGCAGGATTTATAGCAGAAAAGTATGACTATGATGAGCAGGAAATGCTGCCTCGTGCCAAGGCTAAGATAGAGGATTATGTAGATAGTTTTATTCGTTCTACTAGCTACCAGTATGCTAGCATTAGCTTTGGATATAAGGACATAGATACAAAAAATGAGAATGCCTACTACAGTCTTCTACCAATTTGGATGGTCTACTATGACTATAAGGGTAAGGACTATGTATTTGCTATGAATGGACAGACTGGAAAGGTAGTAGGTAAGCCACCTATTAGCAAGAGAAAAGTTTTACTTTGGTTTTTATCTGTATTCATGCTGGTATTTTTAGGAAGTTCTCTACTAGCCTTAGTTTTAGGAGGTGGTTTTTAATGAAGAAGAAACTACTTTTAATTATAGCCCTAATCCTAGTTACTAGCAGTTTAGTTTTAGCCAACTCTGGTAAGACCTATATTTATGATCAGGCAGGACTTTTAACTCTAGAACAAAAGAAGGACTTGGAGAATTTGGCCAGAGATTATAGTCAGAAGAGAAAGACCGATATACTTATTTTGACTACAGATAGCCAGGACTTCTATGATGCAGAAAGCTATATGGACTATATGTATGAATCTCAAGCTTTAGGCTACCAAGGCTACCATGGAGATGCAGTTATCTTGACCCTAAATATGGCCACTAGAGATGTTTATGTTTCTGGTCATGAGGGAGCCATGGAAAGAATGGATAATAGAAGAACAGATAGCCTAAGAAGGAAGATTTTAGATGACCTGTCTAGTGGTGATTTCTATAGAGCCTTTAAGATTTTTATAGAAAGCAGCAGTAAATATTTAGGAATCAGACCAGGAATTAATCCTGAAGGGCCTATATTTAAATTATGGTTTAGGCTGATTCTAAGCTTGGCTTCAGCCTCTATAGTTCTAGGAGCCATGCTTTATAGGACAGAGGGTAGGAGAACGGTAAATGAATCTAGCTACAAGGACAGTAAGAAAAGTCGTCTGGTAGATAGTTATGATAGATATATTAGAACTTCCATAAGTAAAAGCTATTCACCTAGAAACCAGGGTAATAATTCTGGTGGATCATCAGGTGGTACAACATCAGGTGGCAGTAGCTATAGTGGTAGTGGAAGTAAATTTTAAAGGAGGGATCTTATGGTTTTTGGAAGACAGTTGGCAAATGTAATTGAGTGGGACGAGTTTAGGGATGACATGATTTTTTGGAAGTGGCCTAACAAGGAAATAAAAAAGGGCAGTAGGCTTATTATTAGGCCTGGCCAAGACGCTATATTTTTAAGAGATGGGAAAATAGAGGGAGTCTTTAAAGATGAAGGAGACTATGATGTTGAAAGTCAGATAATCCCATTTCTTTCCAGTCTAAAGGGCTTTAAATTTGGATTTAAAACAGGCATGAGGGCTGAGGTACTTTTTGTAAATACCAAGGAATTTACCATAAAGTGGGGAACCCAAAATCCTATTAATATACCAGTGGAAGGCCTGGCTGGAGGGATGCCTATAAGGGCTAATGGAAGCTTGAACTTCAAGGTAGCAGACTATATAAGCCTGATAGATAAGGTTGCTGGAATAAAGTCATCTTACTTGGTGGAAGATGTTCAGATAAGAATTAGATCGGTTTTAGATCAGCTTCTGATGAAATGGATTTCCAAGGAAGGTAAGGATATGTTTAACCTTCAGGCAAATTCCTTTGAAATAGGTAGGGGGATCATGGAAGACTTAGACATGGAGCTTCTTAAGCTAGGTTTGGGAGTTACAGGCTTTAATATAATGAGTTTTAACTATCCAGAGGAGATTCAGAATATGATTAATAAAACAGCCTCCCATAGCATGGTAGGAGATCTAGGCAAGTACCAACAAATATCTGTAACAGATGCTATGGCAGAAGGTAAGACAGGTGGAGGCACAGCTTCTGATATGGCAGGTATGATGATGGGAATGAATATTGCCAAGGAAATGATGGAAAACATGAAGGACGGAGACAGTAAGAAGGGGTCAGCCAAGGTTAATTTCTGCCCTAATTGTGGAGAGAAGACAGGAGAAGGAAACTTCTGTTCAAACTGTGGACAGAAGCTGGGATAAATAGATTAGTATAAAAAAGAAGGGAGTTCCATTTTAGATATGAGCAGTCAGGAAGTTAAAGATGTTGAAGAAAAAAGTTTTGATTTAGGAAAGTTTAGGAGGATTTTATTTATCCTATTTGGGGATCTACTATGTGCTATGGCAGTTAATTTGTTTTTTGTACCCAATAGGCTTTTAAGTGGTGGAGTAGGAGGAATAAGTATACTTATTCAGTATCTAACAGATATACCAGCTGGTATAATGATGTTTATTATAAATATACCTATATTTATATATGGCTTTAAAAGAGTAGACAAGGATTTTGCTCTGTATGGATTTATATCAATGGTATCTCTGTCAACACTCCTGACTCTAACTAGAAGTTTATCGGAGACTATTTATGTAGATGATATACTTTTGGCTGCTGTTTTTGGTGGAGTTATAAATGGTGTGGGAATGGGACTCTTGTTTCGAAACAGATCCTCCCAGGGAGGATTTGATATTATAGCTGTTTCATTAAAGAAGAAATTTAATATGAATATAGGTTCAGCCCTAATGGGCTTTAACTTTATTATAATAACCCTATCCTCCCTGATCTTTGGCTACAAAAAGGCCATGTATACTCTTATATCCATGTATATAGCCTACAATGTAGTTGATCAGATGCAGATGGGCTTTAACAGGAGGAAGAATGTAATTATAATTTCTGAGAAGTCAGAAGAGATTTCCATGGAGATAATAAAAAGACTTCACAGGGGAGTTACATTTTTAGAAGGTAGAGGGGCCTATACCAAGGAAGATAAGGAAGTTATCTACTGCATAGTTACCTCTAGGCAGGTGGCTGTCCTTAAGGATATAGTAGAAAGTATAGATCCTAAGGCATTTTTAACTATCAATGATGTGGTAGA
>JASLIL010000074.1 GCA_030152145.1 Tissierellales bacterium | reverse complement strand
CCTGGGTACCATAAACATTGTTGTTATAGTACTTAAGAGGCTTATCCATACTCTCACCCACCAGGGAATTAGCAGCAAAGTGAATAACTCCATCTATATCCTCTTTTTCAAAAACCTGGTCCAAGAAATCCCTATCCCTTATATCTCCAAGATAAAAGCTGGCCTCCTTATGTACTGCAGACTTGTGACCTGTGGAAAGATTATCCACAACTACTACCTTAAAGCCCTCTTCTATCAATTCGTAGGTGCAGTGGGAGCCTATGTAGCCTGCACCACCACAAACTAAAATCTTCATTATTTATCCCTCCAATCATTTACTAAAAGTTTATATTATTGCAAGTTTTCTGTCAATAAGACAGATTTTAAAATATAAAAAGAGGCTGTAAACAGCCTCCTTCTCAGTCTATCTTAAAAGAAAGTTTCTACTTTGTACTTTCCTCTTAATTCTTCAGTTTTTCCTAGATACTGCTCTTGTTGTTTCATAGCAGTTACCTGTTGCATTATTTGAGGTTTAACCTCTTCAAATTCCATAGTTCCAGCTTCATTTTTCTCTATAAGCTTGATTATGTGGTAACCAAACTGAGTTTCTACTGGCTCTGAGATATTTCCAACTTCCATTGAGAAAGCAACTTCCTCAAATTCTGGAACCATTGATCCTTTCTCAAAGTTTCCTAGGTTTCCACCCATATCCTTTGAAGGACAGCTTGAATACTTTTGAGCTCCCTCTTCAAATGAGATTTCTTCTAGTTCCTTTATAATATCCTTAGCTTCTTCTTCTGTTTCCACTAGTATATGACTTGCAGTAACTGACTCTCCCTTTTGGTAGAATTCTTTATGCTCGTCATAGAATTTCTTTAGATCTTCATCTGTAACAGTAACATTTTGTAAAACCTTGTTGATAGCATATTGTTTTAAAACATTTTCTTCAACTGTTTTCATTTCCTCTACAAATGTCTCTTCCTTGTCAAAACCTTGATCCTTAGCATCTAAATACATAAGCTCTTGGTTAACAAGCTCCTGTGCCACCTGCTTCATGCCCTCTTCGCCTTGAAACTGCATAGCTACTTGTGGAGCCAAGTGTTGGATAAATCTTGAAACTTCTTCTTCTGTTATGTCTTTTCCCTCTATTGTTGCTAATACCTTTGATTGTGTCATGGTAATATCTCCTTTTCCAAAATTATTTATTAATCTTCTATCTTATAAAAATTAACACAAGCAATAGCTTATGTCAACCCTAGGACCTAGGCCCATAATCTTCATCCATAAACTTAGATCTTATTATAAAATCAGCTGTAGGCCTATTGTTGGCTATAAGAATATCATAAAGTACTCCTATCCTCAAAAGAGCCTTAACATCTGGGTCGTGAGGCTGGGCCTCCAAAGGATCCCAAAAGAAGACTAGAAAGTCTATTTCCTCATTAACTATAGCCGCACCTATCTGCTGATCTCCACCAAGAGGCCCAGACTTATAGGCCCTAATCTCAAGACCAGTCTTCTCCCCTATAATCCTACTAGTAGTACCAGTACCACAAAGCCTATGATTCCTTAATATATCTATATTGTCCATAACCCAATCCAAAAGCTCATCCTTCTTATTATCATGAGCCACCAAGGCTATGGTCTTCTGCCTGCCAATACATTTCTTTAAATTCAAAAAAGCTCCCCCTTAGAAGTTGAAGAAACTAGCTATCTCCAACCTAAAATTATATAAAACGCCTAAAACTAAAATTAAGGAAGCTAAAAAACCCAGCTTCTTCAAAGACTTTAGCCTTTTTCCCCTCTTAGGTTTATAAGTATCCATTATATGATGTGCTAACAATTCCTTATCCATGATTATATCTCCCCTACAATAATTTACCATTATAGTATATATTCCCAATATCCCATAAAATAACCACTTTTTATCTAGACAAGCTGCTCATTTATAATAGTATTAAGTAAAAACTTCCCAAGCTTCTCCCCAGCCTCAAAAATATAGCCACCATTGCCATTTCCATGTCTATCAAAAGGGCCATACTTATTAGGAGACAATTTCAAGATATCATCTATATAGAGATCTATATCCAGGGGATTAGACAATTCATCATAAAACAAGTCCACCACCCTAAGATCCTGTCCACTCTCAGACTCTATATAAAAACCATTCTTTACCATATTAAGGGAAACAACCCTCCTATTCACAATAGAAAAAACCATATCTCCCCTCTCAAGCTTCTCTATATTATCCCAGTGAAACTGTCTATTGCCAGCCCTATCAACAAAGGGAACAGCTAACCTAGCCCTATCCCTCTCCTCTTCAAAATCACTATTCTGAAAAACTATAAAATACCTAGACATTCTATAGGGATTCTCTTCCTGAATCTTATTGAAAACCTTATTGCCCATATAGCCACCTAAAGCTACTCCACCAGCCAAGCCCAAAAGCTTAAGCAAGACATGCTTTTTCTCCTCTTTCTTCCTAAACATCCTTTCTCCTCCTCCCATAAACTATCATACTACTATGATACCCCTATAAGGCCAAATTCAAAATAGAAATTTCCAAGAATTAGGTAATTAAAAATAAGGCCAACTGCAAACCTGCAGTCAGCCAAAAACTAAGCTAAATATTCTTTTTTAATCTCATGAACCAGTAAACTATCTCTATCTAAGCCACAAATTCTCTCTATAGCAAGGCCCAAATCATTACCAGCTATTATCTCCTGCATCTTAAGAGCCTCTGCATCTCCCTCATAATCATACTTTAATCCAGCAGCAACACCCTTAATCAAGTATCCATAGTCTAAATTTTCCTCTAAAATATACCTTAAAGGCCTTATAAACCTATCATCATAGGAAAGTTTTCTAAGAGGCTCCCTAGCCACTCTAACTAGCTGATCCTTCAAATATGGATTTCTAAACCTATTTAAAATCCTCTCTATATAGGCCTCATGCTCCCCTCTATCAAATCCATACTTCTTTATCAATACATTTCCAGTTTCCTCCATAATATTATAAACCAAGTCCAAAATCTCATCATCCTTAATGCTTTCGTCTATAGTATCATAGCCCTTCCTGTAGCCCATAAAAGCTGTACTAGCATGACCTGTATTAAGAGTAAATATCTTTCTCTCTGTATAGGCCCTTAAATTATCAGTAAGTTTCATACCCTCAACCTTTGGTATTTCTCCCTTAAATTGATTTCTATCAACTATCCACTCACTAAAATCCTCCACCCTCACGTCAGTTATCTTATCACTCTGAAAAGGTGGTACTATTCTATCTACAGCAGCATTTACAAAGCCAACATACTCATTCATATAGGCTATTTCTTCCTCAGAAAGACTCTTCTCTACCTCCTCTTTTAAAAAGTCTCCTGCAGCCAACTTGTTCTCACAAGGAATTATGTTTAAATAGGTTTTACTAGCAGATTCCATTCTAGCTCTTATAGCCTGGGCTATAGTCGGTGCTATAATCTTTAAAACATTAGGCCCAACAGCAGTAGTAATAAGCTCTACCTCCTCCATAAGTTCTAAAATCTCATTGCCCACAGAGGAAAGGCCAGAAACTCCATCTACTCTCTCCCTTGTCAAGCTCTGGCCAACTACCTCTACATCATAGCCGCCATCCTTATTTAAAGTCTCCACTAACTCCTTGTTTATATCAGCAAATACCACATGATAACCTGACTTGGAAAGTAGGTAGCCAATAAAGCCCCTACCTATATTTCCAGCCCCAAACTGTATTGCTTTCTTCATATTTAACCCTCCTATTACATAGTAATAGTCTCATAAACCTTGGCTACACTATCTGTTTCTATAAGTTTTCTAACATTATCTTCATCCTCTAAAATTCCAGCCAACTTAGAAAGTATGGACAGATGCTCTCCATCCTTACCAGCTATTCCTATAACCAAATTAGCCCTTTCTCCGTCAAAGTCAACGCCATCCTTAAATTGTAATATAACTATACCAGACTTAAGAATCAAATCTTCAGATCCAGCCTCTCCATGAGGTATGGCCACCTTGTTTCCAATATAGGTTGAAAGAGTTTTCTCCCTTCTAAGCATAGCCTCTGTATAGCCCTCCTTAACAAATCCAGCCTTATTAAGATAGTCTCCAGCCAACCTAATAGCATCATCTCTAGACACACTATCTAGATTTAAAAAGATATTCTCCATCCTTAAAACTCCACTAGAAGTTCTGGACCCACTATCTTCTACAACTCCACCACCATACTCATCAGCAAGATTCCTAACCAACTGATCATAAACGGGAGTAGATATAAAGTCATCTATAGATATATGCTCTGCATCTGGTCTCTTCTTTCTAGCCCTATCAGTTAAGGTCTTTTGAGTTATAACTATATCTGCATCCACTGGCAACTCATCTATAGCACTATTGCTAACTGGAATAGATATACCAGCCGCCTCCATCTTCTTTCTTAAAACACTAGCACCCATAGCAGAAGAGCCCATACCAGCATCACAAGCCACAACTATCTTTGAAACTCTCCTATCATCCCTTCTATTTTTCAAGCCAGCCATCTTCTCCCTAGCTTGATCTAAAGATTGATCTCCGTCTCTAGCACTAGCCCTCTTAACAAAAATACTAGCCACCAAGAAAGTAACCAGGGTAGAAACTAAAACCCCAGCCATAACCCCAATAAAAGAACCCTTAGGAGTCATAGCAGCCAAGGCCAAGATACTACCAGGTGAAGGAGTAGCTGAAAGTCCTGCCCCTAGCAAACTAAAAGTTAAAACTCCACTAGCTCCCCCAGCTATTACAGCCAATATAAGGGCTGGATTCATTAAAACATAAGGGAAGTAGATCTCATGAATACCACCAATAAAGTGAATAATCATAGCACTAGGTGTAGACTGCTTCACACTATCCCTACCAAACATAAAGTAAGCTAGAAGAATACCCAAACCTGGCCCTGGATTGGTCTCCAAAAGGAAGAAAATAGACTTCCCTGTCTCCTGAGCCTCCTGTAAGCCTATAGGTCCTAAAACCCCATGATTTATAGCATTATTTAAAAACAAGATCTTAGCCGGCTCTATAATAACACTAGCCAAAGGCAACAAGCCCATCTTAACTATCTTCTCAACTACAAGAATCAAGGCATTTGTAAGACTGGTAACTATAGGACCAATTCCCTTAAAAGCCAAGATAGCTAAAATCATACCTATGATTCCAGCAGAAAAGTTATTAACCAGCATCTCAAAACCTGACTTTATCTTACCCTCAACCAGATCATCAAACTTCTTTATAACCCAGCCACCTAAAGGTCCCATAATCATAGCACCTAAGAACATAGGAATCTCAGCCCCTACTATAACACCCATAGTAGCAACAGCACCAACAACTCCTCCCCTAGTATCACCAACCATCTTACCACCTGTATAACCTATCAATACAGGTAAAAGCATACTAACCATAGGTCCAACCAACTTAGCCAGCTCCTCATTAGGCCTCCAGCCAGTAGGTATAAAAAACGCTGTTATAAGACCCCAGGCTATAAAAGCCCCTATATTTGGCATAACCATACCACTTAGGAACCTACCAAAGTTCTGTACTCTTACACTAGCACTTCCTTTTTCCTTTGACATATAAAAAACCTCCTCTTAAAATTTTGAAATACTCCTATCCAGGATCTCCCTGTAAAAACTCTTGAGACCCTCCTCCAATCTATAGAAAAAATCCCCCCTAGTATCAGGGAATTCCTTGAGCTGAAAAATAAACTGAGTTAAATAACTCATAGTATCCATCCACTGGGCCCTAGCCTCCCTAGGTGCTAAAAGCAGGATACACTTATCTATATACATACCCTTATAGTAAAAGCCTTCCTCAAGTTTAAAAAATCCAAAGTACAATTCAGATAAAACCCTAGTCCTGCAATGAACTATAATTCCAGTCTGTTCCTCTAAGGCCATAGTTCCAAGACTCTCCCTTTTGAGTATATCCATCCTTAAAAGCTTCCTATCTTTCTCACTAAGATTAAAAGAATCAAGAACTTCTTCTAAAAGCTCATCATAGCTAGAAAGTTTCAGCCCCTCCCTATAAAAAGCCCTATCCATTATAGATTTTATAGCCCTCTCATACTCCATATTATTCTCCAGGATTCCCTCTAGGCTTTCCTGCTCTGAAGCCCTGGATCTAAGAGACTGTCTAGCCATAAAATCCTTTAGGGCCAACCTATCTTCCTCCTTTAAAAGTGGATTCACCTTAATATAGGAAAGGCTGTCAATCTTCAACCTAACTGTAGAAACAAGAAAGTCATAGGTCCTAAGATCCTCCTCCCTTAAATCCATACTAGAAAGAGTATCCACCACCCTTAGATTTGGAAACTCAGACTCAAGTTTCATAGCCAAAAGCCTAGAAGTCCCTATACCACTAGGGCAAACCACAGCAATCTTAAATCTCCTCCGCCTTAACTTCTCAATACTAGCACCAATATGCATGGTAATATATCCAATCTCACCTTCTGGCACCACTATGCCATACTCCTCCTCCAAGATATAAACTGAATCTGCCACAGCCCCATATATTTTTCCATACTTTAATCTAATCTCATCTATAAGGGGATTCCTTATATCCATCTCCATATACATACGCTTTATAGCAGTCTCCAGATGTATGGAAAGATTAACTATTATATCCTCATCATTGAGAAGCCTAATATCCAATAAACTAGAAATATTCTTGACCAAGCTCTTAACAAGCTTAACCAAGGTGAAATTATCTATAAGAAAATCCTCTTTACTAGTAAGCTCCCTATAGTTCCTAGAACCTATAAGATGCATAGTAATATAGCCCACTTCCTCCAGGGGAATCTCTATAGAAAACTCTTCCTCTACCAAGGCCTTAAGTCCCAAGGCCAATTGAAACTCATCCTTAGAAGCAAGCTCCCTAAAGTAGTCACCATCCATATCTATGCTATCGCCATTTCTAAGTCTCTCAACCACCAAGCTCAAGTGGACTATCAAGGCCACATACTGACTATCTGTAAATCCCAAAGCCTTATCCTTCTCAAAAGCTCCCACCAAACTCTCCATCTGGTAAATAAGCTTCCTATCAACCATATTCAAAAGCTTATCTTCTGCAGTCAGGGAAAATCTCTCCTCCCTATCCAAGGCCTGACCCAAGGTTTCCAAAATTTTCTTCTCATAACCTAGGTCATATACAATAGCCACCAAAAGCTTTCGCATATCTCGCTCCCTGCCCTCAACAAAGACACCAACGCCCTGCTGCCTCTCTAAGACCAGCTTATAATCTCCTAAAATATCCTCCACAAGATCCAGATCTGAACTTATAGTACCCTCACTAACACCCAGCTCTGCCTTGTACTTATAGCTCTTAACAGGGCCCCTATTCTTTAAGAGATCTATTATTATATAAAAGGCCCTCTCCTCCTTACTATAGTTCCTAGACAACTTGGTCCTAGTCAAGCTATAAATCAAATCAGACTTCTCCTCAAAACTAAGCCTCAAGTAAACTCCAACTCCAGGAACTGTCTCCAAATCATAGCCATAGGATTCTAAATAGTTCTCCACATCTTTAAGATTTCTCTTTATGGTCCTAGAGCTTAAATTTAAGGCAGCCCCTATATATTCAGTAGTAATAGGACCCTTGGCCTCCAATAAGACTAAAAGTATATCCCTCGTTCTTTTATTAATTTTTACCACCTCTTAACTGAGTAAGTTTAAAGCTATTCTTAAATTCATACTATCCCTAAACCCTTGATATTTCAATGTTTAGTTAAGTCTATCATGTCCTCTATAGATAGTGACATATATAAATATCTATACCCTAAATATGAGTTTAAACTTATATTTTTGCATAAATAAAGGAGAAGGCCTAAGCCTCCTCCCTAAATCTAGAGAGAAAATCCTCGTAGATCTTTAAGTAGTCATCCCTAAAGTAGCTATCCTTTAAAAAGACAAAGTTAAACTCCCTCCTAACCTTAAAGTCCTCCAGCTCAATCTCCCTTAAAAGCCCTGACTCTATATAGTCAAGAGCTGCCCTCCTGTAAAGAAAGCTAAGCCCCACTCCTTGAGAGACCAGATCCTTTATAGCATTCATATTCCCTATCTCCAAGAGATCCTTAAAACTAGAAAGAGTCAGATTTCTATCAAAAAGAGCCTCCTCCAAAACCCTCCTAGTTCCTGAACCTTCCTCCCTTAAAATCAGCCTCTCCCCCGTCAAATCCTCTAGCCTAAAAGCCCCTCTATAGTTCCTGGGTCCTATGGCTATAAAATCCTCCCTAGAAAAAAGTCTAGTCTCGTAGTCCAGCTTATTAAAATGCCCCTCAACTATAGCAAAATCTATCTTTCCCTCCCTTAGCTTGTGAAGAAGATTTTCCGTATTCTCCACCTTCATAGAAAGATGCCAGCTATCATAGTCAAGCCCCCTTAGTATAAGGGGCATAATATACTCACCAATAGTAAGGGTAGCCCCGAAGTTCAGGCTCCTTCTAGAACCTAGGCCCTCCATAGCACTGGAAATCTTATAGGACTCAGCCTCAAGATTCTTGGCCAGGGAAAAAAGTTCCTGACCAGCCTCAGTCAGGCTAAGACGCCTTGACTTATAGGAGAAAAGCTTCCTGCCATAATAGTCCTCCAGATACCTAATATGTTGACTAACATTGGGCTGAGTTATATTTAAAAACCTAGCTGTCTCTGTATAGCTTAACTTCTCGCACAAGACCAAAAAAGTCTCCAATCTAAAATCCAGCATAAAAACCCTCCATAAATTCACTTTATAATATGATAACAATTCATAATTTGATTTTATCACACCAGCCAACTATTATTAAGATAGTAAACTTTGAAAGGAGATTTTTATGAAAATAAAAGAATCTATAAGGGGCATAGTCTTAACAATACTACTAGCCCTTTTAGCAAAATTTTTAAGCGGATTTATACCAAAAAATTTAATATCACCATCAGTTTTTGCCCTACTAATAGGCATGACCCTAAACCCCCTAGTGGAAAAAATAGGTGGCTTTGATCAGGGACTAAAGTTTGTATCTAAAAAGCTCTTGAAATTTTCCATAATCCTAATGGGCTTTGGACTAAATATCTACCAGGTAACCAAGGTAGGGAAATACTCCCTTTTTGTAATGTGCTTCACCCTGTTTACAGCCTTTTTCTTTGGCCACTATCTAGGAAAGCTCTTTAAGATGAACTGGAAGCTTTCAAGTCTTATTTCAGCAGGAACAGGAATCTGTGGAGGCTCAGCCATAGCCAGCATAGCCCCAACCATAGAAGCCAGCGCCAGCGATGTAGCCTACTCTATATCAGCCACCTTCTTGTTTGATATAGTAATGGTAATCCTCTTTCCCATAGCAGGAAAGTACTTTAATATGACAGACCTAGGCTATGGCCTCTGGGCTGGAACAGCTGTAAATGACACTTCATCTGTAGTAGCAGCAGGCTATGCCTTCTCAGATGCAGCAGGACAATTTGCCCTAATAGTAAAGCTAACCAGAACCCTATCCATAGTACCTATAGTTCTTATCTTCTCCTACATAAACTCAAGGACAAAAGATCAGGGACAGAGTCAAAGAAAAAAAGTAGATATAGGCAAGATCTTCCCCTGGTTTATCCTAGTCTTTATAGGAGTAGTCCTAGTAAACAGTCTAGGCCTGCTAGGAGCAAAAGAAGCCCAAGGCCTAGCCAATGCCAGCAAGTTTCTAATGATCATGTCCCTAGGAGCCATAGGCCTAAGCACCAATTTTAAGGAAATGAGTAAATCTGGTTTCCTACCTATGGTCCACGGTTTTATAATCTCCCTACTAGTAGTTATAGTATCCTTTATGGTACAAAGCTTTGTAGGACAAATATAAAAAAACTAGCTATTCTAAGGAATAGCTAGTTTTTTATAGGAAATTTTTATCTATACTCAACATTCTTTAAAATCTCAAAGTTTTTAAGACTTCTAGTAATCTCCTTTAACTTTAAAAGCATATCTATAGTCTCCTCCTTGTTGCCACCAGAAACTATATCCCTAGTATGGGCCACTTCATTTCTAATATCCCTATTAACATCCTGGAAAAATGCCCTGTAGTCCTTCTCCGACTCAAAGCCCAAGATCTCATAGCTATAGACATTAAGAAGAATATTGGTCTTATCCAGAAGATAAAGACACTGAACCAGATCCAAATCCATATTCTCATCCTTCTTCTTATTATAAAGCCTCCTGGCCTCCTCATACCTAGGATAATACATATTATCCCTAATCTCCTTAAGGGAAAGATTATCCCTTATAATCTCAGTTATAATATCCTCAAACCTATAAAGCAGCAGGAAGGCATAAAGTGAAACCTCAGGCTTAGTTAGGTCTGCCTCAGTTATAATATCTATATCCCCATCCTTCTTCATAATAAAAAGAAACTTTCTAGACCTTAAAAGCCTTAAAACCCTCTCAATAGAACTATCCTCAGTAACTATATCCTCCACCCTAATCTTTTTTACACTCTTGTAATCCTCCCTCTCTATGTAGCCATAAACCTGGCCATAGTAATCCCTAACACCATAAACAGTATAGTTTTTCTCATACATTTCATTACGAGTGTCCACTGAAATATCCTGATCCCTAATGGTCCTAAGATTAGAAGATATATTTTTAGCCTTAATACTAGACGATAAATCCATAGTCTCCCCCCATTCTCCACCTACTATAAATTATACCTTATTTTCCCAAACAGAAACAAAAAAAGCCCCTGCTAGCTAAATAGCAGGGACAAAACTAGGCCATCATATAGTTTACAAAAAGATAGACCGTATATATAGCCATCATCAAAAGGCCCTCTTTCTTTGAAATCTCACCATCATCATTCTTGGCAAAACTAAAAAATACCATTAAAACCAAAAGCATAGTCGGTATCTGAATCTTGTAGAAATCCAGGCTCATCAAAAGGCCCTCCTTGGTAACAGCTGCTGACAGACCTATAACCAAGAGAATATTTAATATATTAGCCCCCACCACATTACCAACAGCCAGATCCCCATGACCCTTCTTAACAGAAGTAATAGCTGTAACAAGCTCTGGCAAGCTAGTACCAAAAGCCACCAAGGTAGAAGCTATAATAGCCTGAGGTATCTTAGCCCTAAGAGCCAAAAGCTCCACACTAGGAATAAGAACCTTAGAAGACAGAACTACCACAAAAACTCCAAAAAACATCTTTATAAGCTGGAGTAAAAGTGGATCCTTAGTTTCTATAACCTCCTCAGCTTCATCCTCAGAAAGTTCAGACTTACCCCACTTTATAGTTGAATGTATGTAGTAGATCAACATTATAATAAAAACTACCCCAACCTTCTGGCTAACCACTCCATTAACACCATCGCCAAAGAAAGGCATACTAACCACAGCTAAAATCAAGCTGGAAAGTAAAAGTATTCCCCCCTGACGCTCTATAGCCTTCCTATCCACAGGAACCCTGCCCACCATAGAAGCCAGACCCAATATCAAGGCTGTATTGGCTATAATAGAACCTATAGCATTTCCCAGGGCCATATCTGGATTACCCTTTAAAGCTGATATAACAGAAACACTAGACTCTGGTATAGTAGTACCCAGGCTAACTATAGTAGCCCCCACTATAATCTTAGGAATCCCCCACTTAAGGGAAATTGAAACAGCCTGATCCACCAGAAGATCTGCCCCCTTGCCTAGAACATAGAGACTGATCCCAATAGTAATAAGAAGAAAAATACTAGGGAAAGACTCTAAAAAACCCAATATTAAATTATCCATAAGACACCTCCTATTTTTTTGCATAAAAAAAGACACTACAACTTTCTGTTGTAGAGTCTCACTAAGCATTTTAAGCCATTAAAGCCGGGTCCTTGACCGTATTGACGACTTTAATTCCACTTGGAAAGTTACTCCCTCTATCATAAATATTATATCCAGTCATAAAAGAATTGTCAATCTCTATAAACTTTTTCTATATTATACTATTTTTACCTATTATATAGGCTTAAAAGTTTGAAGTTATGTAAATTTTCTGATAAAATTAATGTAATATATTTATGAAGGAGTGGTAAGATGAAATTTTTTATAGATAAAACTAAGGGAGACATTCTTGTACTTCCTGTATTCGAAGAAACTGAAAACCTAGAAGGCTTTAAGGACGTTCTTGACTTTGTAAAAGACAAGGAAATCTTTACAGGCAAAGAGGGAGAAATATATGAAGACCTATCACTAAAAGGCAACAATCTTGTACTAGTAGGACTAGGAAAAGAAAAAGACCTAGACTTTGAAGCTCTAAGAAAATCCTACTTTAAACTAGGAAGATCCCTAAATAAAAACAAGATTAAATCAGCTAAAGTAGTTATGCCAATAGTAAATGAACTATGCTACAAAAACACTATAAAGGCAGTAGTAGAAGGCCTACTAGAAACTAGCTACAAATACGACAAATTCCTAAGCGAAGACAAGCTTAAGCTATCTCTAGAAGAAATCTACTTTGACTCTCCAGAAGAAAAGCTAGAAAGAGCAGAACTAGGCATAAAAGAAGCCCAAGACCTAATGTCAGGAATCTTCCTAACTCGTGACCTAGTAAATGAGCCAGCAATGTATATGACACCAAGCAAGCTAGCTAAAGCTGCAAAAGAAGAACTAGAACCTCTAGGAGTAGACGTAGAAGTATTTGAAAAGGAAAAAATAGAAAACCTAGGCATGGAGGCCTTCCTAGCAGTATCAAAAGGATCCGACCAAGCACCTAAGTTTATAGTAATGAAATATGAAGGAAATCCAGATTCAGAAGAAACTCTAGGACTAGTAGGAAAGGGACTAACCTACGACTCAGGCGGATACTGCATCAAGTCAGCCAACGGAATGCTAACAATGCACTGTGACATGGCAGGAGCAGGTTCTGTAATAGGAACTATGAAAGCCATAGCTAAGGCAAAACTAGAAACCAACGTAGTAGCAGTTATAGCAGCCTGCGAAAACATGATCTCAGGAAAAGCCTACAAAACAGGAGACATAATAGGTTCCATGGGTGGAAAAACTATAGAAGTAATAAACACAGACGCTGAAGGAAGACTAACACTAGCAGACGCCATCTACTATATAGCAACACAAACAAAGGCAACTAAGATAGTAGACATAGCAACCCTAACAGGAGCATGTGTCGGCGCCCTAGCAAACATCCACACAGGAGCAATAACCAACAACAAGGACTTCATGGAAGAAGTAAACAAGGCCAGCCAAGAAGCTGACGAGCTAGTATGGGAACTACCAAACCATGAAGAATACAGAAAGCTAATAAAAAGTCACAGAGCAGACCTAAGAAACTCAGGTAGAATCGGAGGAGGAACCATAACAGCAGGACAATTCCTAGAAGCCTTCGTAGAAGACAAACCATGGGTACACTTAGACATAGCAGGAACTGCCTACTTTGACTCAGAAAGAGGCTACCTACCAAAGGATGCAACAGGAATACCTGTAAAAACTCTTTTCTATCTAGCTAAAAATTTATAGAAAACTAAAGGCAGAGGACCTAGCTCCCCTGCCTTCTTTATGCTTAAAAATAATAATTCAAATTATCATTAGCCCTCTTAAAATCAGACCACTCCCCTAGAAAATTAAGGCAGTCAGAGTCATCAATCTCCTCTAGCTTTAAACCATAGTCCTTGTAGAAATCCTCAATAGCAACTAGAAGTTTTAAAATTTCCCTCTTATACTGTAGATAGTAAAAGCTAGTCCTTAGACCCTCCCCCTCTATAGTCACCAAACCATCCCTATGACTAATGGCCAAGTCCAGGTCAGGATCCACATAAAACGGACTATCACCACAGGGAGGAAAAAGTGGCAGACCACAGCCAGCCCTATGATCTTCAAACAAGGACCTTAAAAGCCTTAGGCCTGCAAGATCCGCCTTAGTAGAAACTTCCAGCCAGCTATCGTTTATCCTCATCTTAAACTCTGCACAAAGATAAAAACCACCCTCCAACCAAAAAAGATGATTAAGTTCTACTTCAAAATCCCTACAATCCTCAAAAAAGGAATCCTGATTAGCCTCCCAAAGCTGCCAGAGAAGCGGCTCCCTAGAAGACATAATATAGGCCCCCCTATCATCATAAAGATAGAGAACAAGGCCAGTCTCCAAGTCAACAAGAAAGACAGAAGAAGCCAGGCTATAATCGCCAGAGAAGTCCGAAAGAATTATCTCCCTAAAAAGCTCCTCCCGCTTAAAATCCTCCACAAGGTAAATATGCCTTCTCCCCCTATAAATTTCACTATCTTCAGACCACTGGTAGTCCACAAACTCCCTCTTTCTAGGATTTATCAAAAGTGACTCTATAAACTCAAGCTCCCTAGGAGAACTTCCAAAGGCAGCATCATAAACCAGTAGAAAATCCCCCCTAAAATCCAAGGACTCAAAAAGCTCCAAGCCCATCTCAAGACTCCTATCAAGATAAAGTCCCTCATCCCCTAAATCAGCATAGTCATAGGCCAGGGCACTATGTAGCCTTAGTTTAGGCGACAGCCTAAAAAGAGGTCCTCCCCTAAAATCCAAATCCCCCAAAAGCTTCCCCAAAGCCAGCTCCAAATCTCCCATAAACCCCATCCCTTCCAATGAATTATCTTAATTTTTTATTATTTTTATCAATTCCACAAAGAAGAACTACAGCAGGATCTAATTTAATAAACTCTGTATCATTATCTATAGCTATTAAATTTAAATCTATTGATAGCAAACCAATTCTAGTTTCAAAATTCTCATTAAAGGCATGATTATTTTTATTACTAAAACTATTTAATAGCCTATCCAAGTCCTTAATACTTTTATTAACTTCTTTGTATAGATAAAACCTTTTAGCTGGTGTTAAGTTCAAATACTGTTTCTTTATATTTTCTAAATCCATAACACTACCAGACCATTCTTTGCAAATTATAAGTATATCATTATCCATAAAACGTTCCCC
>JASLIL010000032.1 GCA_030152145.1 Tissierellales bacterium | reverse complement strand
GTAAAAAACCACTAGCAGTACAGCTGCCAAAACATAGAGGGCCTTTCTTCTGTTTATAACTATCTTTCTCTCCTCTCCAAGATAGTTATTGCCAATATTTATTAAGTAATAAATTAGGGAAAAAACAAAAACATTTAAGAGAATTATTAATAATTTTATTAAATTTGGATTCAAGTCCATAAGCACCACCCAGTATATAAATTTAAAGACAGCTTTTAAAAGCTGTCTTTAGTAACTTCTTATTCATTTATACCCTAAGTTTTTCTCTATATTCAAAAATTTAATGATCGTGAGCATCCTCTGTTGGATCAAAATTTTCTAGACCCTCTATGTGAATGTCATTTTTCTCTGAGTAATCTAATAAAGCAGATTTTATAGCTTGTTCTGCTAAAACAGAACAGTGCATCTTCACAGGTGGAAGACCATCTAGAGCTTCTGCTACAGCCTTATTAGTAATATCCATAGCCTCATCTATAGTCTTACCCTTAACTAGTTCTGTTGCCATACTTGAGGAAGCTATAGCTGATCCACAGCCAAAAGTTTTAAACTTAATATCCTCTATGATATTTCCCTCTATCTTTAAATAAACCTTCATTATATCTCCACATTTTGCGTTACCAACTTCACCTATACCGTCAGCATTTTGAATTTCACCTACATTACGTGGATTTTTAAAGTGGTCCATTACTTTTTCTGAATACATCATCCTTATTTCTCCTCCTCAATACCTTCATATAGTGGTGACATTTGTCTTAATCTATCTACAATTTCAACCAGATTTTCTACTACATAGTCTGCCTCTTCCTCTGTATTGAAATCACCTAGTGAAAGTCTTAGTGATCCATGAGCTATCTCATGGCTTAATCCCATTGAAAGTAATACATGTGACGGATCAAGGGAACCTGATGTACAAGCTGATCCACTTGAACCTGCTATTCCTTCCATATCTAAGCTTAATAAAAGAGACTCTCCCTCTATAAACCTAAAGCTAATATTCACATTACCTGGTAATCTCTTGTCAGGATGTCCATTTAACTTTGTATATTTTATTTTAGCTTGAATATCTTTTATCAATTTATCTCTTAAGAAAATAAGCTTCTTATTTGACTCCTCCATATTTTCACAAGCTATTTCCAGAGCCTTTGCCATACCTACTATGCCTGGAACATTTTCAGTACCAGCTCTTCTTCTTCTTTCCTGTGCTCCACCTTGAATTAAGGAGTCTATTTTTACTCCAGTTCTTATATAAAGAGCACCTATTCCCTTAGGACCATAGAATTTATGGGCTGACATAGAAAGTAGGTCGATATTTAAATCATCTACATCTATTTCTATATGACCCATAGCCTGAACTGCATCTGTATGGAAATATATATTTTTTTCTTTAGCTATTTCTCCAATTTCCTTAATTGGTTGTACTGTTCCTATCTCATTGTTAGCAAACATTATGGAAATTAAAATAGTCTCATCTTTAATTGCATTTTTAAGGTCATCTAGATCTATCATACCGTACTGGTCAACATCTAAATAAGTTACCTCAAAGCCTTGCTTTTCTAAGTACTCGCAAGTATGCAAGATCCCATGATGTTCTACCTTGGACGTAATTATATGATTTCCCTTTGATCTATTTCCATAAGCTACACCCTTTAGAGCCCAGTTATCTGACTCTGATCCACCAGCTGTAAAGAATATCTCTCTAGACTTTGCATTTATATACTTTGCTATAGTATCCCTAGCATTTTCTACTGCTACCTTTGACTTATTTCCTAGGGAATAAACACTTGATGGATTTCCATAATACTCACTAAAATATGGTGTCATTTCCTTTAGAACTTCCTCCTTAAGAGGAGTTGTTGCTGCATTATCCATATATATATAATCTCTCATCTACTTGCCTCCTAAATCTTATTTTGAATCTATCATATCCTGCAAAGTTATTGAATCAACAACTTCATCTATGCTATTTTTAATCCTTGACCATACCACCTTGGTGACACAGTCCTCTCCATTTTCACATTTATAATCATCCATAACACAATCTGATGGAGCTAGATCCCCCTCTAAGGGTCTTAATATCTCTCCTACAGTTATACTATCTGGTTCTTTTGCCAACATATACCCGCCCTGAGGACCTCTCACACTATCCAGTAGAGATTCTTTTCTTAAGACCAAAAAAATCTGTTCTAAATAACTTTCCGATAGGTTTTCTGCCTCTGCTATGGTCTTTAAGGATATAGGTCCCTGCCCATAGTGTAGGGCTATTCGATACATTGCTTTCAAACCATATCTACCTCTAGTTGATAGCTTCATTTTTATCGCTCCTTTAATCCCTACTAATTAACTAGGTATTGATTTTATTATATTATACCCTACTATTAGTGTCAACATTAAAAAGAAGATTATATTTGTGAATTTCAATAAGATTTAGTTTTATTTTCCTTAAAAAAAGAGGATTTAAAAATCCTCTTTTAAAAATTACTTTAATTTTTTACTTAATTTTTCCAACATATCCTCAGTCATAGAATCTAAGTCATACTTAGGATTCCAACCCCACTCTTCTCTTGCACAAGTGTCGTCTATGGAGTTTGGCCAAGAGTTAGCTATAGCCTGTCTAACTGGATCAACATCATAGTTCATAACAAACTCAGGCATTTGCTTCTTTATGCTTGCAGCTATTTCTTCTGGCTCAAAGCTCATAGCTGTTATATTAAAAGCATTTCTGTGTATAAGCTTATCTGGGTTAGCTTCTAATAAAGTTGTTATAGCATTTAAGGCATCTGGCATATACATCATATCCATCTTAGTTCCCTTTTCTATAAAGCTTGTGTACTCTTTTTTCTTTATAGCGTCATAGTATATATGTACTGCATAGTCAGTAGTTCCGCCACCAGGTAAAGTCTTATAGGAAATTAGGCCTGGGAATCTAACTCCTCTAGTGTCTACTCCGTATCTTTCAAAGTAATAGTCACTTAATATTTCTCCTGATACCTTTGTAACTCCATACATAGTATTAGGTCTTTGTATAGTATCCTGTGGAGTGTTATCCTTAGGAGTATTTTCACCAAAAGCTGCTATTGAACTTGGAGTAAATACTGAGCAGTCTTCTTTTCTAGCTATTTCTAAAACATTATAAAGACCATTCATATTAACATTCCAAGCTAGAGCTGGATTGTTTTCTCCTACTGCTGAAAGAATAGCTGCAAGGTGAACTATAGTGTCTACATCATGTTTTTTCACTACATTTAACATGTCCTCACCATTTGTAACATCCAACAGTTCAAAGGCACCTGCTTCCATAACTTCCCTCTGCTCTTCAACTTCTCTTAGGTCACTGGCAACAACGTTCTCTGCACCATAGATCTCTCTTAAACCCTGTGTTAACTCTGAACCAATTTGACCCAAAGCTCCTGTAACTAATATCTTTCTCATATAAAGCACCTCCATATAGTCTGAACATCTATAAATAAATTATAACATAATTCAATATAATATTCATAACTTAAGATAATTAAAAGATTAAAATAGGGGGAAGCCCCCCTATTCTTACTTAACTACTATATTAAATATCTTACCTGCTACAAATATTTCCTTCACTATATCCTTGCCTTCAACAAAGCTTCTTATATTTTCGTCCTCCATGGCCTTAGCTTTTGCCATCTCCTTGTCAGCATCTACTGGAATTTCCACTGTTCCCCTAACCTTTCCATTGACCTGAACTGGCATCTCTATAACCTCATCCTTAGTCTTTTCTTCATCATATTTTGGCCAAGCCTGCTCCTGCAATCTTCCACCTAGATCAAGAATATCCCAAAGCTCTTCTGTTATATGAGGGGCAACTGGATTTAAAAGCAATAAGAAGGTTCTAAAGTCAGCCTTACTTATCTTTCCTAATTCATTGAATTTATTAGAAAGACTCATTAGGGCAGCTATAGCTGTATTGAACTTCAAGTTTTCAAAGTCTTCACTGACTTTTTTAATAGTCTTGTGAATTTCTGACTCCAATTCCCTTGAGTATTGATCACCATCTACTACTTGCTCCTGGTGCTTCCAAACTCTCTCTAGGAATCTTCTAGATCCCTTAACTCCGTTTTCTGACCAAGCTGCTGGTTTCTCAAAATCACCAATGAACATTTCATAGGTTCTTAGGGTATCAGCACCATACTCATCTACTATAACATTAGGATTAATAACATTTCCTATAGATTTTGACATCTTAATATTTCCTTCACCCAGAATCATTCCATGAGCTGTTCTCTTTTTAAATGGTTCTGACTCAGCCACTAGATCCAAGTCATATAAAAACTTATGCCAGAATCTAGAGTAAAGTAAGTGAAGGGTTGTGTGCTCCATTCCTCCATTATACCAGTCTACTGGTAGCCAGTAATCCAACTTATCTCTAGAAGCAAAAGATTCAGTATTCTTAGGGTCAGTATACCTTAAGAAGTACCAGGAAGATCCTGCCCAGTTTGGCATAGTGTCTGTTTCTCTTTCTGCATGACCACCACATTTTGGACAAGTTGTATTTACCCAGTCAGTCATCTTTGCTAGTGGTGATTCTCCAGTATCAGTTGGAGCGTAGTTTTCTACATTTGGTAAAACAACTGGTAGATCTTCTTCAGCCACTGGTACCCAGCCACACTTATGACAGTGTACTAAAGGTATAGGCTCTCCCCAGTATCTCTGTCTTGAAAATACCCAGTCTCTTAGTTTATAGTTGGTTTTAGCCTCTCCCAGTCCTTTTTCTTCCAACCAAGCCACTGCTTTTTTAATAGCATCTTCAACTTCTAGGCCATTTAAAAAGCCTGAATTTATAAGAGTACCTTCTTCAGTGTCTGTAAAGGCTTCTTTCTCTAAGTTTCCACCACTAATAACTTCAACAATTGGAAGTTCAAATTTATTGGCAAACTCCCAGTCTCTTTGGTCATGGCCTGGCACTGCCATTATAGCTCCTGTTCCGTAGGTCATTAGGACATAGTCAGAAACCCATATAGGCATTTTCCTATCGTTTATAGGGTTAATAGCTTCTAGACCATCTATTTCTATACCTGACTTATCCTTACTTAATTCACTTCTTTCAAAGTCAGATTTTTTACTAGCTTCTACTTGATAGTTTCTGATATCATCTATATTTTTAATTTCACCAGCATATTTTTCAATTAAAGGATGCTCTGGTGATATTACCATATAGGTAGATCCAAATAAAGTGTCTGGTCTTGTAGTAAATACTCTTAGCTTATCTTCCTTTCCCTCTATTTGAAAGTCAACCTCTGCTCCATGAGATCTGCCTATCCAGTTAATCTGCTGAGATTTTATCCTATCTAGGAAATCCAAGTCACCTAAGTCATCTATCAACCTGTCAGCATACTCTGTTATTTTTAACATCCACTGATTTTTAACCTTATGGACTACTTCTCCCCCACATCTTTCACAGCCACCATTAACAACTTCTTCATTGGCAAGTCCTATCTTACATGAAGTGCACCAGTTAATAGGCATCTCCTTCTTGTAGGCCAGGCCCTTTTCGTAGAACTTTAAAAATAACCACTGAGTCCACTTATAGTATTCAGGATCTGTAGTATTTATCTCTCTTGACCAATCAAAAGAAAAGCCTATGGCCTGAAGCTGTTCCTTAAAGTTAGCTATATTATTTTTAGTTACTATAGCTGGATGAATCTTGTTTTTTATGGCAAAGTTTTCTGTAGGAAGACCAAAAGCATCCCAACCCATAGGGAATAATACATTATATCCCTCTAGTCTTCTTTTTCTTGATACTATGTCAAGTGCTGTATAAGGTCTTGCATGACCTACATGTAGTCCGTCAGCTGATGGATATGGAAACTCTACTAAGGCATAAAATTTTTCTTTTTCAAAATCATCTGTTGCCTTAAAAGGTTCTTCTTTCTCCCATATGGCCTGCCACTTTCCTTCGATTTCCCTTGGTTTATACTCTCTCATATAATCATCCTCCAAATAAAATAAGAGCCTATATCGTCTCTTTAGAGACGAAATAGGCTCGCGTTACCACTCTAATTAATAGAATTTCTTCTATTCACTCAAAGGCTATAACGTTGCCAACGATTAAAACTTTAGCTTTAATGACTCAAAGACAAGTTCAGAATCAAATCAGGCTGTTTTCCACCAAACAACAACTCTCTATACTGATCTAGAAACCTACTACTTCTTTTCTAAGTCGATATTTTCTCTATTTATATGCATTTTAGCAAAGTTTCATAAGTTTGTCAATTATTAAAATTCTGCATGTCCCACTGTTCTAGGGAAAGGAATAACATCTCTTATGTTGGACATTCCTGTTATATACATTACGGCTCTTTCAAAACCTAGACCAAAACCTGCATGTTTTACTCCACCAAACTTCCTTAACTCTAGGTACCACCAGTAGTCTTCTGTATCCATGCCCATTTCAGCAATTCTCTCTTCTAGGATGTCTAATCTTTCTTCCCTTTGGCTACCACCTATTATTTCCCCTACTCCTGGTACCAATAAGTCCATGGCAGCTACTGTTTTTCTATCATCATTAAGTCTCATATAGAAGGCTTTTATATCTTTAGGATAGTCAGTTACAAATAAAGGTCCCTTATAAACTTCTTCAGCCAAGTATCTTTCATGTTCTGTTTGAAGGTCTATACCCCATTCTACAGGATATTTAAATTCCTTATCTGACTTCTTAAGAATATCTATGGCTTCTGTGTAGCTAATACAAGCAAATTCTGAATTAACTATATTCTCCAGTCTTTCAATTAAACCATTGTCTATTGTTTCATTGAAAAATTCCATCTCTTCTGCTGCATTTACAAGCATATAGTTTATTATATACTTCATCATTTCTTCAGCCAATTCCCTATTGTCGTTTAGGTCAGCAAAAGCTATTTCTGGTTCTATCATCCAAAACTCAGCTGCGTGTCTTGCTGTATTTGAGTTTTCTGCCCTAAATGTAGGTCCAAAAGTATAGATTTTTTTATAGGCTAGAGCATAAGCTTCTCCTTCTAGCTGTCCACTAACTGTTAAGTTAGTTTCCTTTCCAAAGAAATCTTCCTTATAATCTATCTTGCCCTCATCAGTTAGGGGTACGTTTTTCAAGTCCATGCTTGTAACCCTAAACATTTCTCCTGCACCTTCTGCGTCACTTCCTGTTATTATAGGTGTTTGCACATAGACAAATCCCTTTTCTTGGAAGAACTTGTGGATAGCGTAGGACATCATAGATCTAATTCTAAATACAGCATTGAAAGTTTTACTTCTTGGTCTTAAGTGAGCTATGCTTCTTAAGTACTCATAGCTATGTTTTTTGTTTTGTAAAGGATAATTCTCTTCTGAAGACGCTAGTAGGTTTACTTCTGAAACCTGCATCTCAAAAGCTTGCTTTGCATTTGGAGTCTCAACTAGCTTCCCTTTAGCTTCAATAGCTGTGCTTAGGTGGTATTTTTTAAGCTCTTCAAAGTTATCTAGATCTGCTCCTGCAACTATTTGAAGGTTGTTGAAAAAAGTTCCATCATTGATCTCTATAAAAGCCACTTTCTTTGATCCTCTTGACTGTCTTATCCAACCTTCCACTACTATTTCCTTGCCTATATAGTCTTGGCTGTTTTTAAAAATTTCTCTAATATCTATATTCATAAAATCATCCTCCTTATTTTTCTGCATAAAAAAATCTCCATCCCTGAAGGGACGAAGACTGATCGCGGTACCACCCTAGTTATATATATAATATATATCACCTTGTCGGTTGTAACGGTACCACCGTCTAAGCCTACTTAATTTCGGTTAGATGCTCCTAGGTGTTATTCACCATAGCGTCTATGTTGAGTTTCCACTTAGCCTCAACTCCCTGGGAAAGACCTCTATAACTACTTGTCCTATTCAAAGCAATCTTCAATTCTTTTAGTCATTATACCTATATGCCAACTATTTGTCAAGTCTCTCTTCCATAAGCTCTTTGATTTTTCTTTCATAACCTATAGACTTAGGCCTATAATAGGTCCTTTCAAGAGGCATATAGCTTTGCTTAACATAGGCTCCCTCATAGTCATGGGGATATTTATAGTCCTTTCCATGGCCAAGATCCCTAGCACCCTTATAGCTAGCATCCTTTAAGTGATTGGGTACTTCCATTAACTTGTTTTCCCTAACATCTGCCTGGGCCTCATTTATAGCTATATAAGAGGCATTGCTTTTAGGAGCTGTCGCCATGTAGCTAACAGCCTGGGCCAATATAATTCTAGACTCTGGCATGCCTATAAGGTTGACAGCATTAAAGCTTGTAGTAGCCAAAACTAAAGCATTAGGGTCAGCATTCCCTATATCTTCTGATGCAAAAATACATATCCTCCTAGCTATAAACTTAGGATCCTCACCTGATTCAATCATCCTAGCCAACCAGTAAAGAGCAGCATCTGGGTCTGAACCTCTCATACTCTTAATAAAGGCAGACACAACATTAAAATGATCCTCACCTGACTTGTCATAGCTAAGTTTTTTCTTGAAGCTAGAGTCCTTTATAGCCTTTTCATCAATATAGATTTCTCCATCCCTAGCATCTGTAGAAAGAACTGCTATCTCCAGGGAGTTAAGGGCAAATCTAGCATCCCCTTCTGATATTAAAACCAACTGTTTTATAGCATCATCACTTATCTTAACATTCTTAGAGGCCAAACCTCGTTTTTTATCTTCCAGGCTCCTTCTAAGAACCTTCTCTATGTCCTTGTCCTCTAGAGCCTTTAGGGGAATTATCATTACCCTTGAAAGCAGGGCCTTATTTACCTCAAAGTATGGGTTCTCTGTAGTTGCTCCAATAAGAACTATAAGTCCCCTCTCTACAAAGGGTAGAAGTGCATCCTGCTGAGACTTATTGAATCTATGAATCTCATCTATAAATAAGATCGTCCTCTTATTGTAGATCTTTAAGAGTTCTTCACTCTTGGCTACAATTTGTCTTATGTCCTTTACACCAGCTGTAACAGCTGAGAGTTTCTCAAAATTCATATGTGTAGCATTGGCTATTATATTAGCCAGCGTTGTTTTACCTGTTCCAGGAGGTCCATAAAATATCATTGAGGATATCCTATCTGCCTTAATAGATCTTTCCAAGAACTTGCCTGGCCCTACAACATCTTCCTGACCTACAAAATCAGATAAGGCCACTGGTCTCATCCTATCTGCCAATGGGGCAGATTTCTCCAATTGATTTTCCATGTTCATAGTAAATAAATCCATTTTATCACCACTTTTATTTTATACTAATCCCTGTAACCATTCTACCCTTAGTTCCATTTTCCTTTCTGTAGGAGTAGAATAGATGGTTGTTACAAGATGTACAGCTTGATGATCTTGTAATATTTTCTTCCTTTAAATACTCTCTTGCCAGTTCATAGTTCAAATTTTCTAAATCCAAATAATATCTATCTGTTTTACGAAAGGCCTGACTATAGTTAGGATATCTATCTAGGAACTTTTCATAAAGATCCTGACCTACTTCATAGCAGCAAGATTTTATACTAGGTCCTATGTAAACCCTTAGATCCTTTAAATCTGTTGAGTAATTATCTACAAAACTCTGGATCATCTCTCCCATTATATTCTCGTAGCTGCCCCTCCAGCCTGAATGAGCCAGCCCCACTACTTTTTTCTCCCTATCATAGAAATAAAGAGGTGAGCAGTCTGCATGGTAGGTCCTAAGTACAACATTTTTCAAATCAGTTATTAGACCATCACCTTCTAAAAGCTCATCTAGGGATAGAAAGTCCTGGTCAACAATATAAACCTTCTTGCCATGAACTTGTTTCAGGCTAATAATTCTATCTGTATTAAATATCTCTCTTAAGCTTTCCATTTCATTTTCCCAGCCCAGTCTAGATGTAAAAAGATGGTCAATATCTTTTTCCTCTGCCAGGTTCTTAAACTGAAAGTAAGTATTTCCCTTATAATCTTTTTTTATCATATTCATATTTACTTATCCTTTAAAAGTTTTTCTAGCTCTTCTTTAAAGGAGTTGATATCTGCAAACTGCCTATATACTGATGCAAATCTAACATAGGCAACCTCATCTACATCCTTTAATTTATCCATTATAAGCTCTCCAACCTGCTGGCTAGACACCTCTTTATCCATAGAATTATGCAGCTCTTTTTCTATGTCATCTACCATAAACTCTATGGTTGCCAAGGAAACAGGCCTCTTTTCACAAGCCTTTATAACACCATTTAGGATCTTACCCCTATCATAACTTTCCCTAGTTCCATTTTTCTTTATTATAATCAATGGTACTTGTTCTACTTTTTCATAGGTTGTAAACCTTTTATTACAACTGTTACACTCTCTTCTACGTCTAATTGAACTGCCTTCTTCTGTCGGTCTTGAATCTACAACCTTACTATCATGATAATCACAGAAAGGACATCTCATATACTTCCCCCTCCCTATAGATAATAAAAAACGTATCTCCATTGAGAAACGTTTTTATTATACTAGTTCTTCTTTCTTAAAAATGTTGGTATGTCTAGATCATCTATATCAAAATCACTTTTGCTAGTCTCTTCAGAGCTAGTTTCTTCTACTTCCTCTGATTTTTCTTCTACAACTTCTTC
>JASLIL010000039.1 GCA_030152145.1 Tissierellales bacterium | reverse complement strand
TCCATCATATCCCGATTCAGATATATAAAATTCTGTAGTATTTATATCAGGATATCTAGCAGAATGACCATCCTTATAAAAGTAAATAGTTGACTTACCAATTCTTTGCTGAGTGGCATATTTAAATGTGATTTCAGCTGTGTTTATTCCATTTTGTGAAGCCTTATAGTTAGTCCATAAGCTTGGATTTGGTCCACCTGAACTATTTTCTGAAACAGTTTTTGAACCATCTATTATGGCTTCTAGAGAGTCACTTTGATTATCTTCACTTAAGTTTTGTAATAAACTAGCTTGAGGAGCTATATTAGAACCAATAGTAATTTTTTCTTCTTGGACTCTAACACTAGCTATAACGTCAAATTCTTCTCCAAATACTAGTGATTTACCTTTTATTTCTACAATTCCTGGTTTATTTACTAAACTAGGATTGATTGTTTCCCAAACAACATCAAAATTTATATCTAGGATTTTTCCTTCTTTACTTATAGCTGGTCTTTTTTCTGGTAGTCTTGGTAGCATTCCTAATCCAGTGGTTAAAGAAACATTTTGAATACCCCCAATTTTATCTACCATATTAACTGTTATACTAATATTTTTATTAGTCTTACTACGTCCAATTAAAGTAAAACTACCTTCTTTTTCTATTTCATTTTTATTAAGTTTATCCCACTTAATATTTTCTTCTACAATAGAACCATCATTGTAAATTACTTTAATAGTCTTTTCTAAAAGGGGTTCATGACCAACTGCTACGTAGTAATTCTTAGAGTACTCATAGTGGTCAACATCTTTTTCCTTAATTTCACCTAAGGAAGATACACTTATAGAAGTAGATTTTAAACCATCTGCACTTGCTGTAACTGTTATTTTTCCAGGCCTATCTGTAGACTTTACTATAGCTAATACTTTTCCACTAAAGGCTTTTCTATTATCTGATAAGAAGCTATCGTGATCTGGTGAGCTTCCATTATCTACACCAACTAATTCCCCTGGTCCATCTACCTTAAATGTAACTCTATTATCAGCATTTGGAACTATATTTCCCTTTGAATCTCTAACATCCACTTCAAGATAAATTAAGTCTTTATTATTGGCTTGAACTTGTTTTTTATTAGGATTCATAGTCAACTGATTAGCTTGTCCTGTTGTTTCTACTACTGATCTACCTTGAGTTTTTTCTATTTGTTTTCCGTTTTCATCATATCCAATAGCTTCTAGCTTACCTGCTTGATAGGGAACCTTCCACTCTAGATATAAATTTTTATGCTCTATACTACTCTTGTCTTCCCCTTTATAAATCTGATACTCATATCCTCCCTTAGTTTTTTCCTTAGAAAATTCTTTTATACCTAAAGAAGTTTTACTACCATTTTCAGGAGTAAATAGTAACTCAACCTTACTTGCATCACTATATACAACAACGTCTACTTCATTTTCACTATTTTTATATACTACATCTTCATTCCAGGCTGGTAAGATATGAAGAGTATTAACATCCTTATTCCACTGACTTTGATAGAAATAATAGGTATCTTTAGGGAAACCTGCTGTATCTATTATTCCAAAATATGAACTCTTAGGAGAAGGCCATTCACCTTGATTTCCTGAACCTATACCATTCCATGGAGTAGGCTCTCCCAAATAATCAAAACCTGTCCATATAAATTCTCCCATAATAAAGTCTCTAGTTGCTATCTCATACCAAGACTCACTGGCCATAGCACCCCAACCAACCTTGGAATTATCATATGATGTCAATTGTTTATCACTTGTTCTATCCCCTCCTGATAAACGATCATAAATTCCTCTACTGTTTATTGCAGATGCAGTTTCAGAAGCAACTATAGACCAGTTAGGATTTGACTTATGAATAGAATCATAGTTACCACCTGAACAATAATTTAATCCAACGATTCCATTGGCCTTAGTTAAATTATCACCTATAATTTGAGAGTTAGGGTCTCCACCCTTTAATTTATTATCTCCTGTAGTTACAGGTCTAGTACTGTCTAGGGATGATGCTACTTCAATCAATTTATTAACTGGCTCTATAAAATGTCCCATCCCAGAACTTGTACCTTCACTTATTTCATTACCTAGAGACCACATTATAATCGCCGGTGAATTTTGTCCTCTTTTTATCATTGAGGTCAAATCAAACTCAGACCAAGTCATTTCATCTTTTTTACCATTAATAAGATTATCTTTTCCTATAGTCTTATTAAACCAAACTGAATAGTCATTCAAGTTTCCATTTTTAAGCTTATCCAAACCATCAAAAGCTTCTTCGATTATTAAAATTCCCTTTTTATTAGCTATGTCTATTAGGTTTTTAGATGCAGGATTGTGGGTTACTCTTATAGCATTTGCTCCCATGTCCTTTAATATATCCACTTGTCTTTCAATAGCATCATGGTAGGACTTTGCTCCCAAGGCCCCTTGGTCATGGTGCATACAAACTCCCTTTAACTTGGTTTTTTCTCCATTTAAGTAAAAACCATCTTCTGGGTTATAGTCAATAGTTCTAAAGCCATAGTCAGTAGTAACTGTATCAATAACTTTTCCATCCACCTTAATTTCTGTAATTAATTCATATAGATTTGGTGAATTAACTGACCATAATTTAGGATTAGAGCAACTTAATTTTGATGTTAATTTAAGTTCTTTATTTTTCCCTAATTCTATATCTTTGTCTATAGTTTTTGCTAGTTCTTTTTTACTAGACTTATCTATTAATTTATGTTCTAAGACTATCTTTGAGTTTGATTTAAGATAGTTATTAACTACAGTCTTTATCTCTAGGTCAACTTCTTGATTATTAGCAGCTTTAAGATTTTTTGCTTCTATTTTAATACCATCTTTATCTATATGTATAGGATCTGTCACTCTTAACTCTACATCTCTATAGATTCCAGATCCTGAGTACCATCTACTGGAAGGTGTCTTATGTTCAACCTTTACAGCGATTGTATTTTCACCATTATAGTTCAAGTAATCTGTTAAATTGAAAGAGAATGGTGTGTATCCATATGGGTGCATGCCTAGTTTTTTACC
>JASLIL010000102.1 GCA_030152145.1 Tissierellales bacterium | reverse complement strand
GACGCGAGACCATCTAAGACCGCTTTACGCTTTAACTGAAGCTTCATGCGAAGTTTCAGTGTCATAGGGTATTAATCCCAGTTTCCTGAGGCTATCCCCTTGTCAAAGGCAGGTTTCTCACGCGTTACTCACCCATCCGCCGCTAAGATACTTAAGTCGTCACCCCGAAGGGATCAGTCTTAAGCACTTCGCTCGACTTGCATGTGTTAAGCACGCCGCCAGCGTTCGTCCTGAGCCAGGATCAAACTCTCATTAAAAAGTTTGTTGGCTCATATTTAAAACAAATACTAGCTCTTTAAAAATTATTTCTCAAAGTATTTACATTATTATTTGGTTTCCAAGGTTCTTGTTCGCTCTCTCGAGCTTACTCATATCATGTTACATGACCGAGTTCTTTTTGTCAAGGCTTTTCTTGAAAAGTTTTTTAAAAGTTGTTTTAAAATCTCTTTCCCGTCTAGCTGACTTGTCTAATACTACTCCTATTCTTTCAAACTGTCAACACTTTTTTCTAATCTTTTTTTACAAAAGTTCTATTTCCCCCTCAATCCTACGGAATAAACCTGCCCAGGAGAGTGATTCTATCTGACTTCTAGCCTCTTCATACATTTCCAACCTTTTATCTAGATTTTCTATTTGTTCTACTATTGTCCTAGCCAAACTCTCCTCATATTCATAAAGTTTATCCTCCCTAGGCCTATCTAAACTTATCATTTTTGGCCTAGAAGTAAACTTTATTAAGCCGGATTTTTTTATTTCCTCTGGAAGGAAACTCTTAAGACCATCTAACTCATTTGATACTACTAGTAGGCCTGAACTCATTGCCTCTATAGTTACCAGAGATAGGCCCTCGTAAAAAGATGGCATAATAAATATATCTGATTTTCTAAACTCTTCTGCCAGATCAGCCTGGTCTAGATTTCCTAAAAACCTGACCCTTCCCCCAAAGCTTTCACTATAGGACCTTATATCTTCATACTGGTCACCTAAACCTGACCCTGCCAGCTTTAATTCTACATTATAGTCCCTGTAAATCATTTCAAAAGCTCTTAAAAGAGATTTTAGACCTTTGGCATAGCTTATCTTTCCTCCATATATAAGGCTTAGCCTATCCTGACTTTTCATAGGTCCTGGATAGAAAATATCCCTATTATAGCCTCCACCTAAAACAGATATCCTCTCCCTAGGAATAAGGTAAAGTTCTCTAATCTCCTTAGCCTGGTTATGGCTTAGGGAGAAAATATGATCAAGTTTTCCTATTCCTTCTATAACCCTAGGCTTATAAGATGGATCCTTTCTTAATTGTCTTATGTCTGTACCATGACAGATTCCAACTACTGGTAGACCCTCTGGAACCAGATCCTTTATCATAGATGATATAAGCCATAGGTGGTGGCTTATTATTAGGTCTGGTTTAAAGTCCTCTATAGCTTCTATTAGCCTTTCCTTATAGGCCTTTAGTAAACTTTCATACTCCTCCCCTGTCAGATCCTTAAAGGCCCTGGTTTCATAGGGCATCTCATCACTCATGCCTACTATGGGAAAGTTTAAGGCTTCCGATTTAAATTCTATAGGATAAAGCTTATCTAGCCCCAAATTCTCCACTTGGTTAAATCCTGCTACTAGCCCCTGCTTATAGCCTTTTTTACTAGCCTCTCTCATGACTTCCCTTAAATAAATTCCACTACCTGTACTACCTGGATACTGAGATATAACATGTAAAATTCTTTTCATTGCCTCTCCCCTATTATAAGTATTCTCTATACCTTTTAGCACTATTATAGTTTGTAATTATTGTTTAATCAAGAATATACTAAATTAGTAGCCCATTATATATATACCCTCCAAGGCCCTAATTTTCCATAAAAAAACTGGAACCTATAGAGGTTCCAGTTCTCTTTTATTTTTCTATTGGTTTCATAGTTGGGAAAAGTATAACGTCTCTAATACTTGGCTGATTAGTTAGTATTATAATCAATCTATCTACACCTATTCCCAGTCCGCCTGTAGGTGGTAGACCTACTTCTAGCGCATTTACAAAGTCAGTATCCATCATATGTGCTTCTGAATCTCCTGCTTCTCTTTGCTCTACCTGATCTTCAAATCTTTCCTTTTGGTCTATAGGGTTATTTAACTCACTATAGGCATTGGCTATTTCCCAGGCATTCATAAAGGCTTCAAACCTGTTGGTCATTCTTGGATCCTCTGGATTTCTCTTAGCTAGTGGAGATGTTTCCACTGGATGTTGGGTTACAAAGGTAGGTTGAATCAAGTGTTCCTCACAGAACTCCTCAAACATTTCTGCTATTATATGTCCACGTACCATGCCTTTTTTAACCTCTATGCCCTTCTCCTTAGCTATCTTTATAGCTTCTTCATCAGTTTCTATTTCATTAAAGTCTACTCCCGCATATTCTTTTATAGCGTCTACCATGGTTACTCTTCTCCATGGAGGAGTTAGGTCTATTTCTTTTCCTTGAAATTCAATTTTAGCAGAGCCTAAAGTTTTTTCAGCTACATAGGCTACCATTTCTTCTGTAATTTCCATCATGTCTTCATAGTCTGCATAGGCTTGATAAAGCTCTATGTTAGTAAATTCTGGATTGTGTCTAGGACTCATTCCTTCATTTCTAAACATTCTGCCCATTTCATATACCTTGTCAAAGCCTCCTACAATTAGTCTTTTTAAGTATAGTTCGTTTGCTATTCTTAGATACATATCTATGTCTAATGTATTATGGTGGGTTACAAAAGGTCTAGCTGTAGCTCCTCCTGCTATGGTGTTTAAGATTGGTGTATCTACTTCTAAGAATCCTCTAGTATCTAAAAACTCTCTTATGGCCTTTATTATTTTAGTTCTAAGTATAAAGGTTTCCTTAACTTCTGGATTCATTATAAGATCCACATATCTTTGTCTATATCTTAAATCCTGGTCCTTTAGACCATGGAATTTTTCCGGTAGTATTTGTAGTGATTTTGATAGTAGCACTAGTTCCTTTACTCTTACAGATATTTCACCTGTCTTTGTCTTAAATACCTCTCCCTTAGCTCCTACTATATCTCCTAAGTCTAGGTTTGATAGGTTCTCATAGGCTTGGTCACCAATAGAGTCTTTTTTAACGAATAGTTGGATTCTTCCCTGTGAGTCTTGTAGGTCCATAAAGCTAACCTTACCATGGCCACGTCTACTCATTATTCTTCCTGCTACTGCTACTGTTTCTTCTTCTAATTCTTCAAATCCTTCTTCAATTTCCATGCTTCTGTGAGATACATCATAGGATTCTTCTTCATAAGGATTATTTCCTGAATCTATCAATTTATTAAGAGTTTCCCTTCTCATCAAAAGCATTTCATTTAAATTCTCTTCTGACATCTATATGCCTCCTTATTTCTCTATATTCAAGATTTTATATTGAATTACTCCATCTGGCACTTGTACATCCACTATATCACCTTTCTTATGTCCTAACAATGTTTCGCCTACTGGTGATTCATTAGAAATCTTTCCGTTAAATGGATCTGCTTCTGCAGAACCAACTATAGTATATTCCATATCCTCATCATATTCCATATCTTTTACTAAAACTCTTGATCCTACACTAACCTTATCAGTAGTTATTTCATCTTCATCTATGATCTTAGCATTTCTCAAGGTTTCCTCAAGCTTAAGAATTCTTTCCTCTAACTTGGCTTGTTCGTTTTTAGCCTCATCGTATTCTGCATTTTCACTTATATCCCCATGTCCCAAGGCTGTTTTAATTCTTTCAGCCACCTCATGTCTAGTAACTGTTTTTAACTGTTCTAATTCATTCTCAATCTTCTTTAATCCCTCTAGTGTTAAAAAAATATCCTTTTCAGCCATTACGCTTCTCTCCTTCTTTAAAATATAATCATAGCTTTTAAACGGTTTTCATATATGCAAGTTATTATAAATAAGCCCTAGGCCAATGTCAAGTTATAAGCTAATCTAGTTTATTAGAATATTCTATTAGAATATTACAAAGTTCTTCCTTGCTTGCTGTTCTATTTACCCTATCCCTTACCAAGCTAGCATTTTTAAGGCCCTTAAGGTACCAGCCTATGTGTTTTCTCATTTCTGGCACTCCTATTCTTTCACCCTTTATACTGCAGACCAGATCCAGGTGCCTTAGGGACATCTGAATCCTATCCTCCACTGTTGGCTCCTTGTAGCTTCCAGTATTAAGAAGTTCTATGGTATTTTTTAGGATCCAGGGATTGCCTTGAGCCCCCCTACCAATAGATACTCCGTCACAGTTTGTTAGCCTAACCATTTCTAGTGCGTCTTCTGGCTTAAAGATATCTCCATTTCCTATTACAGGTATGCTTACGCTTTCCTTAACTTTTCTTATATAGTCCCAGTCTGCCTCACCTGAATAAAACATTTCCCTGGTTCTGCCATGAATGGTTATAAAGGTAGCTCCCTCTTCTTCTGCTATTCTGGCTATTTCTATGGCATTTATACTGTCTTGATCCCAGCCCTTCCTTATCTTTATGCTTACGGGCTTCTTTGATACTCCTACTAGGGCTCTTATTATCTCCCTTACAAGTCTAGGATTTCTCATCAAGGCAGATCCATCTCCATTTTTAACTATCTTGGGAGCAGGACAGCCCATGTTTACATCTAGGACGGCTATGTCATCTCTGGGATTTATATAGTCTTCTACTACTGAGGCCATAATCTTAGGGTCGGATCCAAAAATCTGCAGTGCTATGTTTTTTTCCCTTTCATCTATATCTATAAGTTTCTTGCTTTTAGGGTCCTTATAGTATAGGCCCTTGCTGCTTACCATCTCTGTGAAAATCAGACCTGTCCCCATTTCACTGGCCAATATCCTATAGGCAGTGTCTGTTACTCCTGCCATAGGTGCTAAAAACACCTTGTTTTCTAACTTTAATCTTTCCATAACAACACCTCTAATAATAGAAATAAGTAGCAAGTGCTACTTATTTCTATCATATATAATCCTAAGTCCTTCTAGGGTTAACATTCTATCTATCTTATCTATATAGTAAGACTCTGAACCTATAAGGCTTGAGAAACCACCTGTACCTACTACAGTTACCTCTTCTCTTTTATAGCCTAGCTCTTCTATCATATTCTTAACTATATAGTCTACCAGTCCTATATAACCATAGACCAAACCTGACTGCATACTCTCTATTGTATTTTTACCTATTATATTGTCTGGTTTTTTTATCTCTACCTTGGGAAGCTTTGCTGCCCTTAAAAAGAGTGCGTCACTTGAGATTGTTATGCCTGGAGTTATGGCTCCTCCCAGGTAGTCTCCTTCTTTTGATACAGCACAGAAGGTTATGGCTGTTCCAAAGTCTACTATGATAAGAGGTCCCTTGTATTTTTCATAGGCTGCTACAGCATTTACTATTCTGTCTGCCCCTACTTCCTTGGGATTATCATATCTAATATTCATTCCAGTTTTTACTCCTGGTCCTACAACTATAGGTTCCCTGCCAAAATACTTTTCACTCATTGCTGCTAGAGTGTGCATCAGGGTTGGCACTACAGAAGATATGATTATATCTTCTATCTGATCTTGACTTATATTGTGATAGCTAAACATCTGATGGAAGATCAGACCATACTCATCTGTTGTTCTCTGCTTTTCTGTAGCTATCCTAAAACTATGTCTTAAATTCTCTCCTTCATATACACCAAATACCACATGGGTATTTCCTACATCTATTACCAGTAACATATTTATCACCTACTTGTTTTTTCTTACACCGAGTATTATATTCGTAACCAATATAATTCCTACAATCATTTCCAAGATTCCATTGGACAGTGCTACTGATAATAGGAACTTTTTAAGAGATACTACCTTGTCTAACTTGTCTACATATTTCTCTCCATATATAAAGTAAATACCAGAAAGTACCAAGACTGTATTGGTTAAACTTCCTACCATTGCACCTACTACTAGGTCCAGGTCCTTGGCCTTCCTTCTTTTAATGTAGATAAAGCCTACTAGGCTGACTACTAGAAGGACCAAGTTTATAAATATACTAAAGCCCTCTTTGTCCTCTATACTCCTAACTAGAGTTCTACCCAAGAAAACCATCATTAATAAAAATATTCCATATAAGAGAATATTGTTTTTATCCTTCTTGTCCCTAATAAATTTATAGGAATAATAAGATGTTATACCTATTAGAACCCTAGGTAAAACTGATATGAGCGGGTTTAAGAAAACAAAAGATAGGGGGCTAGGTCTTAAAACAGCATTTACCATACTAAAAATACCAAATATTAGGCCTATGGACATTCCCACTAGGGGGCCCTCCATAAGACTTCCCACTATTACAGGTATATGCATAATTGTGATATTAAGTCCTCCCAGGGGAATAAAGCCCAGGGGGGTTAGACCTAGAAATATTGATATGGCTGATAGGATTCCTACCATGGTTAACTTTCTAGTTTTCTCCATTGTCTTTGTATGATTCATGATTTCCTCCGATCCAGTTCATAAAGATACCAGTCGTATTTTTACTAAACTTTTTTATTTGAAGTTCGATTCTCTAGGATATCGACTTTCCAATTCTATATTATAATTATATTGCCATTAAATATCAAGTATTCTAAAAAAATAACTTCCCTGCCGAGGCAGAGAAGTTTTTTTCTATCCAAAGAACATTAATAACAGACCTGCAGCTACTGCTGATCCTATAACTCCCGCTACGTTTGGTCCCATAGCATGCATAAGTAGGAAGTTTCTTGGGTTGGCTTCTTGACCAACCTTTTGTGAAACCCTAGCTGCCATTGGAACTGCTGATACTCCAGCTGATCCTATTAGTGGGTTTACCTTTCCACCCGTTGCCTTACATAGTAGCTTTCCAAATAGAACTCCTGCTGCTGTACCTATTGAAAAGGCTATTAGGCCTAGAACTATAATCTTTATAGTTGCTGCTGATAGGAAGGTTTGTGCATTAGCTGTTGCTCCTACAGTTATTCCTAGGAATACTGTTATTATGTTCATAAGCTCATTTTGAACTGTTTGTGTTAGTCTTTCTACTACTCCAGATTCCCTCATTAGGTTACCTAGCATTAGCATACCTAGTAAAGGTCCTGCTGATGGTAGTAAAAGAGTTACCAGTACTGTTATCATTATTGGGAAGATGATCTTCTCCTTCTTGCTTACTGGTCTTAGCTGTTCCATTACTATCTGTCTTTCTTCCTCTGTTGTCAAGGCCTTCATTATTGGTGGCTGGATTATAGGTACCAGGGCCATATATGAATAGGCTGCTACTGCTATAGGTCCTAGTAGATGTGGTGCTAGTTTACTAGTTAGGTATAGGGCTGTAGGACCATCTGCTCCTCCAATTATACCTATACTTGCTGCTTCTGGGCCTGTAAAGCCTAGAGCTATGGAACCTATAAAAGTAAAGAAAATACCGAACTGTGCTGCTGCTCCTAAAAGTATGCTGCGTGGGTTGGCTATTAAGGGACCAAAGTCCGTCATAGCTCCTACCCCCAAAAAGATAAGTGGTGGGTAGATTCCCAACTTAACTCCTTGATATAAGTAGTAAAGTAGTCCTCCTACTTGAGTTACCTCTACATCCACTGTGCCAGTAGTTGGATCTAGTACCAATCCTCTTACGGGCTCTTGCATTAGTCCTGCTAGTGGTAGGTTAGCCAGTAACATACCAAAGGCAATAGGAACTAGCAAGAGTGGCTCAAATTCTTTTTCTATGGCTAAATAAAGTAAGACAAAAGATATTAAAATCATCAGTACTTGACCTAGCTCGATATTGTAAAAGCCTGTACTTTGCCAGAAATTTGTTAAATGAGTAAGCATTTACTCCTACCATCCTTTCATCAATTATTCTATAACTACAAGTAGCTCTCCTGTATCTACATTTGCTCCTTCTGCTACGCCAATTGCTTTTACGTTTCCTCCTCTTGGTGCAAGGATTTCGTTTTCCATCTTCATAGCCTCTAGTATTACAAGTACATCTCCTTCATTTACGCTTGCACCTTCTGCTACTGCTAGCTTAAGGATTTTTCCTGGCATAGGTGCTGTTACAGCCTCTTCTCCAGCTGCTGCCTTAACTTCTTTTTTAGGCGCTTCCTTTTTAACAGGTGCTTTTTTCATAGCTGGTTTGGCCTTAGGCTCTGGTCTTACAGCACTAGTTTCTCCTTGTGAAACTTCTTCCACGTCAACTTCGTACTCATTTCCATTAACAGTTATAACAAATTTTCTCATTATACTCTTCCTCCATTATATGTTTTTTAATACCTGCTCTTGTCTAGCTGTAGTTTGCCAATTACTTTCTGAACCACCGATTCTTCTTATACTTCTTATATTTATATCTGGAATTCCAACTCCCATACTAGCTGCAACTGCCGCTGCAATAACAGCTACTAGTTCCTCTTCGTCCATAGTCTCTTCTACAAGCTCTTCAGTTTCTACTTTTTCCAGCTTCTTAGGTTCTATAACCTTCTTATCTTCCCTGTGAACTAGCTTTCTCATCAGATCTATTAAAAATGAGATGGCAAGCAGTACCACAAAAACCGTAATCATACTGAAAAGAGTTATACCTAGAGCTTCTCCAATACTTACAGTAGCCAATCTTATCCCTCCAAATCGCTTATCCTCTTTCTTCTTTTATCCTTAGCCGATACATAGGATAGAAAAAGCGTAATATAGCCTATATACCTAGTTAACTTCCTATATTTCTTCATTATAGAGGTATATTTCCATGTTTCTTATCTGGATTTGCCTCTCTCTTACTTTGAAGCATATCAAAGGCTGATACAAGTTTAGGTCTAGTTATACTAGGTACTATTACATCATCTACATATCCTCTCTCTGCAGCTATATAAGGATTAGCAACAGTATCTCTATACTCACCTATCTTGTACTCCCTCATTTCCACTGGATCCTCAGCATTTTTAATATCATTCTTAAATATAATATTAGCCGCTCCCTCTGGACCCATTACAGCTATCTCTGCATTTGGCCAAGCAAATACCTGGTCTGCTCCCAGTTCCTTACTGCACATAGCCAGGTAGGAACCACCATAGGCCTTTCTAACTATAAGAGTTACCTTTGGTACTGTAGCCTCACTGTAGGCATAAAGCATCTTAGCACCATGCCTAATTATTCCACCATACTCCTGGTCTAAACCTGGTAGGAAGCCTGGAACATCTACAAGATTTAATAGGGGTATATTGAAGGCATCACAAAGTCTTATAAATCTAGCAGCCTTATCTGAAGCATTTATATCTAAGCATCCTGCTAGAACCTTAGGTTGGTTAGCCACAACACCTATTGTCTCACCATTTAATCTTATGTAACCTGTTATTATATTTGTAGCAAAAAGTGGTTTCACCTCAAAGAAGTGTCCCTCATCTGCTATAAGTTCTATAATTTCCTTCATGTCATATGGTTTATTAGGATTGTCTGGAGCTATTTCATTTAGCCTATCTTCAACTCTATTTAGGCTATCTTCACATCCATAGGATGGTGCCTTTTCTAGGTTGTTGGCTGGTAGCATGGATATAAGCTCTCTCACTCTTTCAAAAGCCTCTTCCTCTGAACTGTCTATAAAGTCAGCTACACCAGAAACGCTGTTATGAGTCTTAGCTCCACCTAGTTCCTCCTGGGAAATATCCTCTCCTGTAACTGTTTTTATAACCTGAGGACCTGTTATAAACATCTTACTTACATTTTCAACCATAAAAATATAGTCAGTTATAGCTGGTGAGTAAACTGCTCCTCCTGCACTTGGTCCTACTACTACAGAAATCTGTGGTATAACTCCAGAAGCCTTGGTATTTCTATAGAAGATCTTTCCGTAACCTGAAAGGGCATCTACGCCTTCCTGGATTCTAGCTCCGCCTGAATCGTTAATACCAACTATAGGTGCTCCCATCTTAAGGGCCATGTCCTGTACCTTTATTATCTTTTCAGCATGCATCTCTCCTAGAGAACCACCTAGAACTGTAAAGTCCTGGGAGTAAACGAAAACCAATCTTCCATCTACTGTACCATAGCCTGTAACTACTCCGTCTCCATTAGCTCTCTTTTCTTCCATTCCAAAGTTTACACATCTGTGTTTAACGAAAGCATCTATTTCTATAAAACTTCCCTCATCTAATAAAAGATTTATTCTTTCTCTAGCTGTTAACTTTCCCCTAGAGTGTTGTTTATCTATACTAGCCTGGCCTGAGCCTAGCTCTATTTCTTTTTTACTATCAATAAGATGCTGTATTTTATCCTTCATCAATAATCCTCCTTATTAGTCTCTTTGACAAAGTTCTATTAATACTCCATGAGTTGATTTAGGGTGTAGGAAGGCAATTTTCGCTCCACCAGCTCCGTATCTTGGCTTTTCGTCTATTAGCCTTATACCTTTTTCTTTCATTTCTTCTAGAGCCTCTTCTATGTTATCAACTTTATAAGCTATATGTTGAATTCCCTCACCACGCTTCTCAATGAACTTATCTATAGGTCCTCCCTCTTCAGTTGACTCTAAAAGCTCAACCTCTGTATCCCCTATAGGTAGAAAAGCCACCTTAACCTTCTGCTCCTCTACAACTTCTGTAGAAAGACATTCTATGCCCAGAACATCCTCGTAAAATTTAAGAGCCTCCTCTAGGTTCTTAACTGCAATACCAATATGATCAACTTTAGTTACCATTAAAAGTCCTCCTCCTTAATCAACCTTAAGACCTGATCCTTGGAACTATAAGGATCAGAGCTCTTACTATAAATATCTTCAACCAGTCTATCAAGGACCTTGGTCCTAACAGTCTTATCGAAAATCAAGTTCTTTAAATCTTCCTCCACCAGCTTCATAAGCTCCAGCTTTAAATGTTCCTTCTTCTGAATTTCAAACCTATCCTCCTGAGCAAGGTAGTTCCTATGATCTAAGATAGCCTCCACCAGCTGATCCAGATTGTCATTTTCCTTGGCAGACACCTTTATAACTGGAGGTCTATAGGACTTGTTTTGATCTAGGTCCAGATTCATCTCTATCTCCAGCTCTGTCTTATCTGCTCCATCTAGGTCAGCCTTATTTATGGCAAAAACATCTGCTATCTCCATAGTTCCTGCCTTTATAGCCTGGATATCATCTCCCAGGTTGGGAACCATAACCATTAGAACAGTGTCAGCTATCTTAACTATATCTATCTCTGACTGACCAACTCCAACAGTTTCTATGATTATATAGTCTGCTCCCCATAGGTCTATAGCCTTGATGGCCCCCCAGGTCGCATTGGACATACCGCCTAGAGTACCACGAGTTCCCATACTTCTCATAAAAACCCCTGGGTCCAAGCTTAGATCATTCATCCTGATCCTATCACCTAGAATAGCCCCACCTGTAAAGGGGCTGGTTGGATCTATGGCTATTATTCCTACCTTTTTATCCTGCTTTCTCAAAAGCTTTGTTATCTTATCAGTTAAGCTACTTTTACCACTTCCCGGAGGCCCAGTAATACCTATTACATAGGCATTACCAGTTTTACTATAAAGATTCTTCATAATATTTAGGGCCTCTTCTTCATGGTTTTCTAGCATACTAATCAATCTAGCACAAGATCTTTTATCTCCTTTAAGTAGATCTTTTTCTATATTCAACTAATACACCACCTATTATTTTTTGATATTAGCTCTTATAAAATCAACTGTATCCTGTGTAGGCGTACCTGGTGTAAATATCTCCTTTATACCTGCTTCCTTTAGGCCTGGTATATCCTCATCTGGTATTACGCCACCACCAAATACTAGTATATCATCAGCACCTTCCTCCTTGAGAAGTTCTACAACTCTTGGAAATAGATGGTTGTGAGCTCCTGAAAGTATGCTCATTCCTATGGCATCTACGTCCTCTTGAATGGCTGCTGAAACTATTTGCTCTGGAGTCTGTCTTAGGCCTGTGTAAATTACCTCCATTCCAGCATCTCTTAGGGCACGTGCTATAACCTTAGCTCCTCTATCATGTCCGTCTAGTCCTGGCTTTGCAATTAAAACTCTTATAAGCTTATCCATAATTACTCCTCCTATAAAATTACTGCCTGCTCGTATTCGCCGAAAACATCTCTTAAAGTATCACAGATTTCTCCTAGGGTTGCATACTCCCTAACTGAGTCTATTATATAAGGCATTAGGTTTTCATCTGTTTTTGCCTTGTCCTTTAATAGGACTAGACTTTCTGCTACTTTATCATTGTTTCTTTCAGCCTTTAGAGCTTCTAGTTTTTCTCTTTGTAATTTTTCTATAACTGGATCTACCTTCAACAAGTCCTTGCTTCCCTCTTCTTCCTGGATGAACTTATTGACACCTACAACTATTCTTTCTTCACTTTCTATCTCCATTTGGTAGTTGTAAGCTGAGTTTTGAATTTCCTTTTGAATATATCCTTTTTCTATAGCTTCTGGTGCACCGCCTAGACGGTCTATAGTGTCGATATATTCCATAGCCATTTTCTCTATATCATCTGTTAAGCTTTCGATATAGTAGGATCCTGCTAGTGGGTCTATGGTATTTGCTACACCTGATTCATGGGCTACTATCTGCTGTGTTCTTAGGGCAATCTTTACTGCATCCTCTGTTGGTAGGGCCAAGGCCTCATCCTTAGAGTTAGTGTGTAGTGATTGAGTGCCACCTAGTACTGCAGCTAAGGTTTGTATAGCTACTCTTATTATATTGTTGTCTGGTTGTTGCGCTGTTAAGGTTGAACCTGCTGTTTGTGTATGGAACTTTAATTGCATTGATTTTTCCTTCTTTGCATCAAAACGCTCCTTCATAATTCTAGCCCAAAGTCTTCTGGCTGCTCTGTACTTTGCAACCTCTTCTAGAAGGTCATTGTGGGCATTGAAGAAAAATGAAAGTCTTGGTGCGAAATCATCTACATCTAAGCCTGCGTCTATAGCTGCTTCTACATAGGCTATACCATCTGCCAAGGTAAAAGCTACTTCTTGGGCTGCTGTAGATCCGGCTTCTCTTATATGGTAACCGCTGATACTTATAGTATTCCACTTAGGAACTTCATTTGAGCAGTACTCAAATATATTTGTTATAAGTCTCATTGATGGTTTTGGTGGGAATATATATGTACCCCTGGCAATATACTCTTTTAGTATATCGTTTTGGATAGTCCCCCTAAGCTTGTCTTTTGAAACTCCCTGCTTCTCTGCCACTACTATATACATGGCTAGTAAAACACTGGCAGGAGCATTTATGGTCATAGATGTACTAACCTTATCTAGGGGGATACCGTCGAAAAGGATTTCCATATCCCTAAGGGAGTCTATAGCCACTCCTACCTTACCAACCTCTCCCTGACTAAGGGCATGGTTTGAGTCGTAACCTATCTGTGTTGGTAGGTCAAAAGCAACACTTAGGCCTGTTTGTCCCTGTTCTAAAAGATACTTGTACCTTTCATTTGATTCCTCTGCACTAGCAAAACCAGCATATTGTCTCATAGTCCAAAGTCTACCTCTATACATAGTAGGTTGAACACCTCTAGTATATGGGTACTGTCCAGGGAAACCCAGTTTCTCGCCATAGTCAAAATCTTCCAAATCCAAAGGAGTATAAAGTCTATTTACCTCTAGGTTTGAACCTGTAGTAAACTTCTCCTTCCTCTCTGGAAATCTAGCTATAGCCTTGTCCACCTTTTCTTGGTCCCAGGTTTTTTTATCCTCAGCTATTTTATTCAATTTTTTGTCTTCCAGCATTAAACTTCCTCCTAATCATAAGAAATAAAATAAAAAACTTACCACCTATATTATATGAATAATACCCTGCCTATTGCAAGAATATTTTCAATATATTTCGATTATGAAGGTAAAACTTCATAATTTTGACTTTTTAATATTTTTTGTCTACTCAAAAGGTCCTATCTTGTATTTTTCCACAAAAAAAGAGTAGCCTAGGCTACTCTATCTTATCCATTAAATACCTCTTCAAATTCCTTAGCATCCAGAGTCTCTTTTTCAAGTAAGGCCTCTGATACCCTATGAAGTATATCCATATTTTCGCTTAAAAGTTTCTCAGCAGTAGTGTAGGCCTGGTCAATAATAGTTCTCATTTCCCTATCAATCTCACCAGCAACCTCCTCACTATAGTCCCTAGTTCTACCTAGATCCCTACCTACAAAAACTTCATTATCATCATTTCCATAGGTCATAGGTCCCAGCTTATCACTCATACCATAGTGGGTAACCATATTTCTAGCTATCTTTGTAGCTCTTTCTATATCATTCTGGGCACCTGTAGAAATATCTCCTAAAACCAGGGCTTCTGCAACTCTACCACCCAGTAGGCTAACCAATTCATCCTCCATCTGTCCCTTGGTCATATAGCTTCTATCATCCTCTGGTATATAGGCCGTAAAGCCTCCTGCCATACCACGAGGTATTATAGTAACCATATGAACAGGATCACTGCCTGGAAGAAGTCTAGAAGTAATTGCATGGCCTGCTTCATGATAGGCTGTTAACCTTCTTTCCTTCTCAGTTACCACCTTGCTCTTCTTCTCTGGACCAGCCACTACCTTTATGCTGGCTTCATTTATGGTTTCCATATCTATTTCCTTCTTGTTGTGTCTAGCTGTTAAAAGAGCTGCCTCATTAGTAAGGTTCTCAAGATCTGCTGGAGAAAAACCTGGTGTCCTCTTAGCTATAACTGAAAGGTCAACATCCTCAGCCAGAGGTTTCTTCTTAGTATGAACCTCTAGAATCTCCTCCCTAGCCCTAACATCTGGTAGACCTACATAGATCTCCCTATCAAATCTACCTGGTCTTAGGATAGCTGAGTCCAGTATGTCTGGCCTATTTGTAGCAGCCATAACTATAATACCCTCATTGCTACCAAAACCATCCATCTCTACCAGTAGCTGATTTAGAGTCTGCTCTCTCTCATCATGGCCTCCACCTACACCAGCACCCCTCTTCCTACCTACAGCATCAATCTCATCTATAAATATAATACAAGGAGCTTTTTTCTTTGCTTCCTCAAATAGATCCCTAACCCTACTAGCTCCAACTCCAACAAACATCTCTACAAAGTCAGAACCTGAAATACTAAAAAACGGTACTCCTGCCTCTCCTGCAACAGCCCTACTCAAGTAGGTCTTACCTGTTCCTGGAGGTCCTACTAAAAGAACTCCCTTGGGAATCCTAGCACCTAAATCAATATATTTCTTAGGAGCCTTAAGGAAATCTACTATCTCTGCAAGCTCTTCTTTTTCTTCCTCCAAACCTGCAACATCTGTAAAGGTAACCTTGTCCTCATCATCCTTGTGCAGCCTAGCCTTTGACTTTCCAAAAGACGTAACCCTATTGCCACCACCCTGGGACTGATTCATAAACATAAACCAGAAAGCTCCCATTATGATTATAATCATAATAGTTGGCAATATCTCAAAGATCCATGGTCTAGTAGGCTCTCTTTCTGCTCCAAAGTTAATCTCTCTTTTTTCCATCTTCTCTTGTACATAGTCCTTATAAAAACTATCCTTAGCTTGACTAGGAAGTATAGTCTGAAACTTAGTCTTATCCTTAAGGCTTCCTGTCAGAACCGTATCCCCAACAGAAACAATATTGGAAACATTTCCAAGCTCTATATGGTGTATAAGCTCAGTATAGTTCATATCCCTAACCTTTTCCGGATCTTTGCCAAACATAGCTATGGCAGATAGTATTATTAAGATAAGTACTAAATAAAGGCTCGATTCTCTAAAAAATTTTCTCACCTAAAATCCTCCCTTCTTAATTAAGCATATTATACTAAAAAATTATAACATAAGAGCCCTAAAAAAGAAAACTCCAAGCTCTATTAACTGTAAACCTCTTCCTTTAAAGCCCCTATATATGGTAGGTTTCTATATCTTTCTGCATAGTCCAAACCATAGCCTACAGCAAATTCATCTGGAATAGGAAAGCCCATATAGTCAACATTAACATTGGCCTTTCTTCTCTCTGGCTTATCTAAAAGAGTACACACTCTAACAGACCTTGCCCCACGCCTTTTTAGGTTGTCTACCAAGTAGGCCAAGGTAAAGCCTGTATCTATAATATCCTCAACTATAAGTATATCTTTACCCTCAATACTATAGTCTAAATCTTTTACTATTTTAACCTCTCCTGTAGACTCAGAGGATTTACCATAACTAGACACAGCCATAAAGTCTATTAGGACAGGTAGGTTCAAATGTCTAACTAGGTCTGCCATAAATATTACAGCACCTTTAAGTATTCCAACTACAATAAGATTATCATTACCTATATAATCTTTTCTTATTTCTTCTGCCATTTCTTTAACCTTCTCATCTATAGCTTCCTTAGAAACCAAGACTTCCTTTACATCATTCTCCATTTTGTCCTCCTTGATATTTTATTTTTAATATATTTTTAGTTTCCTTATCAACCTTGTAGATTTCACTAACCCTATAGCCTAAAATCCAGACTATATTTTCACTATCACACAAAAGAGGAATCCTATCCCTTAGGTCCCTAGGTACCTTCTCATCTATAAAAATATCCTTAAGCTTTTTCCTCCCTTTCATACCCAGGGGCTGGAAGTAATCTCCAGGTCTCCTATTTCTTAGAAACAAGTCGCCCTTAACCTTATCTAGGTCTATATACTTGGAGCCTTCCTCCCTAGACTTAGACCAGTAGCTAGAAGCCGAAATTTTAGAAAACTCCAGTTTATAGTCACCTAAGCTAAGGCTGTCCTCAAGCTCCAGCTTAAAATTTTCAGCATGGATCTCCTCTTCAACTATACCCAAACCATAGGAGGTTTTAAATATTAAATTATCAATAATATTAAGACTCTTTCCTGTCTTCCCTGTCTTGGCCAAATCTAGAATCAGGTCTATATGACCTTTTTCTATGCCATGAAGGTCACCCTTAACCTCCTTAATAGCCAATCTTAAGACCCTTGAGCTAATAGGGTAGTCAAGCTTATTTAGGGTCATTAGATCCAGACTAACCCTTTTAGGGTCCAGGCTGGCCAGAGACTTAAATTCTCTTTGGGCCAGTTGATTTAAAAATTCCCCATCCTCCCTTAGGATTTCACCATTTCTAGTAAGGGTGTCTATAAGATTCTTGTTATAGTTATCCTCTATGTAGGGAATCAACTCTAGCCTAGTTCTATTTCTCATATAAAGGGTTTCAAGATTTGTCCTGTCAATCTTGGCATCTAGATCTCTATCCAATAGATAGGCCTCTATGTCCTCTCTGTCTATATTTAAAATAGGCCTTATAATATCATCTGCCTTAAAGTCCATACCTTTTAAGCCATCAAGACTTGCCCCTCTAAAGAATCTCATAAGCATGGTTTCTGCCTGGTCATTCTTGTTGTGGCCAACTGCTATCTTGCCACCACCTAAGTCCCTTAAAATCTCTCTAAAAAATCCATATCTAATTCTCCTACCTGCATCTTCCTTAGATATACCAAGCTCTCTTGCATAACCATCCATATCTGCTTTTTTCAGGTAGAAGGGGATATTATATTTTCTAGAAAGATCTCTTACAAAATCCTCATCTCTCTTAGCTTCCTCTCCCCTAACTCCATGATTAACATGAGCTATATAAATCTTAAAGGGAACTTCCTTCCTAAAGGCTAGGAGCTGGTGAAAAAGATAGACAGAATCTGGGCCTCCTGAAAGACCTATCAATATATTATCTTCCCTGTCTATTAGTCCATGTTCAATAATATTTTCATAAACTCTCCTGTCCATAATCACACCTCTTTATAAATTAAAAAAACCGGAATAATCCGGTTTTAAGCTTCATATTTAACAAACTTTGAAAAGATCCTAGAATTTAGCTCCTTGGCCTCTTCTACCCTCTCTACTCTTTAGCTGGTCTTGTTTCTCACCGCTCTCCTTTAAGAAGTTTGACATTTTGTCTTCGAAAGAAAGTCCTCTTTGCTTGTCTTCAGGTTTATTCCAATCTACTTCTATAGGATTGTTTGACTTCGGTTTTGCTTTTCTTATAGATAGACTGATTTTTCCGTCATCCGTAACGGATAAAACCTTAACCTTTACTTTATCACCCTTTTTTAAGTAATCTGATACCTTCTCTACATAATCATCCGAAATCTCTGATATATGCACAAGTCCGCTCTTTCCTTTTCCTAAGTCCACAAAAGCACCAAAATTAGTAATACCAGTTACAGTGCCCTCGATAACTTTACCAACAGATATAGGCATAAATAAACAATTCCTCCTTGTAAAAATTATATTCTTAAACTATTATATATGACTAATTTACCCTTGTCAATTGATATAAGGCCAATAAAGACCTAAGGCTACTTATTCTTCTTAGATTTATCAATATAAATGATTTCCCTTGGCTTAACCATCTTATAGTCTTCCCTAGCAACCTTCTCAACAAATTCCAGGCTGTCCTTAGACTCTATTTCCTTGTTGATACTATCTATATCCCTTTGTATAGTAGCAATTTCTTTTTTCTTTAGATCTATCTCAGCCCTAAGTTCCCTTCGCATTATAAATTGTCTGGTAAAAGTTGATATAAGCCATACTACAGCTAATAAAAGGCCCAACCTTACAAGTGGTTTTGGCCTTTTTTTCTTTTTTTTAGCCATAATACCCCTCCTCATATACTTATTCGACATATATCTCTAAATTCCTTTTATTTTGATATTATTCTATAAAGAGTCTCTGCCTCTTCCTTCTTAAGCTTTTCCCTTAAGTCTAAAACTTCAACCTCCATAGAACCTGTCCCAAAGTCTACCCTGAGTCTATCTCCTACTGCCAAATTGTCCCCTGGCTTAGCCAGCTTGTCATTTATATAAACCCTATCTTTCTCACAAGCCTCTTTTGCAACTGTTCTTCTCTTTATTATCCTAGAATTTTTTAAAAATTTATCTACTCTCATATATACCTCCACATAAAGCTAATAAAAAAACCAGGTCAAGGACCTGATTTTTAACTTACTTATTAACAGCCTCTTTTAATCCTTTTCCTGCTTTAAATACAGGAGCTTTTGAAGCTGGTATTTGTATAACTTCTTCTGGGTTCCTTGGATTTCTACCTTCTCTAGCTTTTCTATCTCTTACTTCAAAAGTTCCAAATCCAACTAATTGAACTTTATCACCTTCTGCTAATGTCTTTTCAACAACATCCATAAATGCGTTTAATGCAATTTCTGCATCTTTCTTAGTTAACTTGCTTTCTTCTGCTATACTTGCAACTAATTCTGCTTTATTCATAATATATTCCTCCTCTTTAATAAAACTAACTATGTAATACTATACATAGTATTGACAACAATTATTTTTCACTTAATTTTGCCTTCTGCCAAAGCAATTCCCAATCATCAATTGACAACCTGGATAAATCCAAACCTTGGTCAAGGCCTATTGCTTCCATTTTTCCTACCCTACTTATAAATTTATCCGAAGCTTTCTGTAAAGCTATATCAGGATCTACCTTTAAAAATCTAGATAAGTTAACTACAGAAAAGAATAAATCTCCAACCTCTTCTTCTATTCTATCATAGTCCATAAGGTCCATTTCTACAAGTTGCCTTACCTCAGATTTCTCCTCAGCAATTTTTTCAAAAGGTCCAGATATGTCTGGCCAGTCAAAACCAACTTTTGCCATCCTAGCCTGGATCTTACAACTCCTAAGAAGAGCAGATGATTTTGATACATCTTCTAATCTAGCAGTCAATGTATCTATATCTTTGGCTCTATACTTGAGTTTATCCCAATTATATATTATTTCATCTTCTTTTTCTATACCTTTTTGAGAAAAAACATGGGGATGCCTATAAATTAGCTTCTTTCCCAGGGCATTTACCACATTTTGGAAGCCAAACCTTCCACCTTCCCTGGCCAACTGACTGTGAAAGATCACTTGTAAAAGCAGGTCTCCCAACTCTTCAAGAAGGAGTTGATCATCTTTTTTCTCTATAGCATCTACTAGTTCATAAGCTTCTTCTATAAGATAGGGCTTCAGACTTTCATGGGTCTGCAACCTATCCCAAGGACAACCTTCCTCAGACCTAAGATCTTCCATTATTCCCAATATCTGATTCAGATTATAGGCTTTGCGGCCCCTAAGAAAAATATCGAAAGGCCAGGCTTCATTAAGGTCAGTTGGTCTGTCTATAAGTCTAAGGACTTCGATACTACCTATACCCTCTTGTTTTAAGAAATAAACTTTATATCCTTCTCCATATAGGGTTTCTATAAGTTTTTTTAAATTTTCCCATTCCTCTACTGAATCTACGGCCTTTATAAGAAGGTCTTTTCCCAGGTCGATGTCCTTTCCTGAGACTAGACTAGCATCTATTCTAGGACTAAAGTCAAAAGTCTCCAAAAAGCAGATTTCAAAACCTTCTAGCTCTTCTAGGGTTCCTTCTTCCAAGGTTTTTAAATCAGTAAAATAGTTTATATCCTCATCTAATTTAAAATTTCCTAGCTCTAAGAAGTTATCAATCAAGATATATTCTATAGACTGGCTGTCTAGATAAGCCAAAAGTTCCTTGCTCCTAGATTTTATAAAGTTCCTCCTTCCAGTTTTAAGGAGCTTAAGGCTGTCTAAATTCAAACGACCTGGTCTATCTTCTGCTAGACCGAAAAAAATTCTATACATCCTTCAAAAACCCCCTTTTCTTTAATCTTTTAGATAATTTTTCACCTTTAGGTAAAAGGCTAAGTTCCTCTTCTGTTATAGCTCCTGTCACCAAAAGGAGGGCTGCATAAACCAAAACGCCTATACCTATAGATACAAGGGTCCCTAGCTTAGGCCTTCCTAAAAATCTTTCAAATAGGATATATATAAGCTTTACACTGAACATCATACCTAGAGCTGAAAGCAAGGGGTCCATAAATATTTTTCCCTTCCTAAAGTCTACTCCTGTATATCTTTTTACACTAACAATATTTAGAACCGCCCCTATTAAATAGGCTACTACTGTAGATATGGCTGCTCCCTTTATATTTATAGATTCTATTCCTGTTAAACTATAGGTCAAGATTACCTTTATAAATCCACCTATAAAAAGATTTCTAACTGGTATAAAGGGTTTACCTAAACCTTGCATTATAGCTGTTAGGGACTGGACCAGGGTTAAAAATATGACGCTAAAGGAAAGAATCTTTAAAAGTTCTCCTACACTTACTATTACAGACTCTGGATTCTTAAAGTAAAGAAGGCCTATAATAGGCTCTGCTAAAATAAAAAGTCCAAAAGCTGCCGGTAAACCTATAAGAAGAGTTATCCTTATACCTGAACTAGCTAATTCCCTTACCTCTTCCTGATCTCCCATAGTCTTAGCTCTTGATATGGCTGGTACCAAACTCATGGCTATGGCCATAGAAAACACCTGAGGCATATTTATAAGAGTTTGGGCAAATCCTGTTAGCTGGCCATATAGGCTATTGGCTGCCACCTGACTGTAACCTATAGTTTGTAGTCTTCTTAGGACTATGAAAGTATCTATAGTGTTCATTATGGGTACTATAGAAGCTCCTATAGTTATAGGGATTGCTATTATTAAAAGTTCCTTAATAATACTAAGATTAGTATCTTGGCTTTCCTTGGCGCTTCCCATTTCTGCTATTATTGCCGGTCTTCTTTTTAGGTATATATAGCCTATGGCCAGGGTGCCTGCAAGAGCTCCAAAGGATCCTCCCAGAGTAGCTCCTCCTGCTGCCTTTGCCACTCCCTGGTCTAGGGTCAAGTAGGTAAATAAAAGACCTAGACTCACTCTAAAAAATTGTTCTGATATTTGGGATAGGGCCGTTGGCTCCATCATTCCATGTCCTTGAAAAAAGCCTCTCATAGCAGCCATTATAGGAACCACTAAAAGTGCTGGTATCAATCCTAAAAGAGCGTAGTAGGCTTGACTATTTTCCAAATAAGCTACTATCTGTTCTCCCTTTAACAATACAAATACAGAACTTAACATCCCTACTACCAAAAGTGTAAAAAATGATATTTTAAAAACCTTAAAGGCTCCCCTATAATCTCCCAATGCTCGTTTTTCCGAAACTAATTTTGCAATTGCCACTGGAAAACCGGCTGTTGACAAGGTTAATAGTAATACATAAAAAGGATAGGCTGTCTGATAGTAGCCCATTCCTTCATCCAAAAGTATATTGCCTAGGGGTATTCTATAAAAGGCTCCTAGAATCTTAACTATAACTCCCGCTATTCCCAACACTGCGGCTCCCCTTAAAAAATTATTGTCCTTCACTCTATCCCTCCTAACTTAGACTATTTAAATTATATCAAATAATCCTGGTTTAATAAAAAACTTAGGAGTTGGATATCCAACTCCTATCTTTTAAATTCTTTCTTATATATTTTTACATCTGCCTTATCCTTTAAATCCTTTAGTTTTTCCGTATATCTTTCATACTTTAAGTTTCTTATTACATCCTGTCTAAGATCTTCCAGGCTTTCCTTTATATCGTCTACATAAACTATATGATACCCTAGCCTAGTTTCTATAATTCCACTATATTCTCCTACCTTTAGCTGAAAAGCTATTTCTTCTAATTCGGGAAGTTCTCTTTCTGTTAAATCTCCAGGGCTAACATAGCCTAAAAGACCTCCCTTTTCTCCAGTCTGCCTGTCTATAGACCTTTCCTTGGCCAGGTCTTGGAAGATACCACCATTGGATAGGGCTGTAAGACATCTTTCAGCTTCCTCCTTTGAATCCAAAAGAACATGCATTACCTTAGGTTTTTTTATCTCATACTTGTGGCCCTTATAGTATTCCTCTATTTCCTCATCCTTTAGGTGGATCTTATTTAAAAAATCCTTCCTGTGCTTGTCTAGGCGCAGCTCTCTTTTTATGTTTCCCCTAATATAGTCTTCTGAGAATCCATTTTCCTCTAGAAAGTTTTCATAGGCTTCTTCTCCACCTAGCTCTTCAATGTAGAATTTTTCCATAGCATCTTTTTCCACATCTACTTCCTCATCTGTTATGGGAATTTCAAGTCTTTCCAGATCCTGCTCAATTATCTTCTCATCAACCAGCATATTAAAGACTTCATCCCTTAAGTTGTCTTCATATTTTTTACCATCAATTTCTTTTTTTAGTATGTCTTCCCCAAATTGCTTTTGCCTAACCTTTTTTAAGATTTCAAATTCATGCTCAAATTCTTCAACTGTTATCTCGTCTCCATTGACCTTAGCAACTAAACCATTGGCTTTATCTGAGCATCCGGAGAAAATTATAGATAGTGATAAAATAAGCCCTATAAATAATATTTTACTTCTATTACTCCTCAATAAAAACATCCTCCCTCTTATGCTTTAGATTTGTAAGATTCTTCATAACTATATATAGTTTCAACTAACTCCTTTAATTCAATAAGAGTATCCTTCCTAACCTTATACCTAAAGGCAAATTCCTTGGAAAGATCAAAATTCAAACGTCTGCTGTACTTCTTAGACAGGTCATGGATCAATTCTGGCTTAACTTCAAAGGATCTATCAAACTCCAAGATCAGAAGGTCCTGTCTTTGAACTATATTCAAGATACCTATATCCTCAGACTTGGACTTTACATAGGATATTTCCAGTAGGTTCTCCACCTGTTTTGGCAGATCCCCAAACCTATCTATAAGCTCATCTAGAAGGTCCATATAGTCCTTTCTGGACTCTATACTACCTATCTTCTTGTAGACCTCTATCTTCTGTTCTTCATCCCTAATATAATAATCTGGTATAAATCCATTTACATCTACCTCTATAGTAGTGTTTATAACCTTTTTGACTTCCTGACCCTTAAGTCTTTTCACAGCCTCGTTTAAGAACTTAACATAAAGATCATATCCTATTTCATTCATATGTCCATGCTGTTCTGTACCCAATAAGTTGCCAGCACCTCTTATCTGTAAATCTCTCATAGCTATTTTAAATCCAGAACCAAACTCTGTAAATTCCTTTATAGCTGATAGTCTCTTTTCTGCTATCTCTGTTAAAACCTTGTCTCTTTCATAGGTAAAGTAGGAATAGGCTACTCTATTGCTTCTACCAACCCTTCCCCTTAGCTGATAAAGTTGAGAAAGCCCCATCTTATCTGCATCGTATATTATCATAGTATTTACATTGGGAATATCCAGACCCGTTTCTATTATTGTAGTAGAAACTAGAACATCAAATTCATTAGAGATAAAGCCCAACATTATTTTTTCAAGACTTTTCTCCCCCATCTGTCCATGGGCTACCTGTATGGCTGCCTCTGGAATTAACTTTTGCAATCTTAAGGCCAGTTCATCTATATCCCTAACCCTATTATACACGAAATAAACCTGACCTGACCTATATATTTCTTTTAATATAGCCTCTCTTATCATCTGCTCATTAAACTCTACTACATAGGTTTGAATAGGATATCTAGCTCCCGGAGGATCATCTAATACAGACATATCTCTAATACCAACTAGGGACATATGAAGAGTTCTTGGAATAGGTGTAGCTGTTAGGGTTAAAACATCTACATTGGTTTTTAGAGACTTTAGCTTTTCCTTGTGCTTAACCCCAAACCTTTGCTCCTCGTCTACTACCAAAAGCCCCAAATCCTTAAAGCCAATATCCTTAGATAGGATTCTATGAGTGCCTATTAAAATATCTATATTCCCCTCCCTTAACTTTTTAAGGGTTTCCTTCTGTTCTTTAGTTGAAACAAACCTACTTAAGACCCCTATATTTATAGGATAATCCTTAAACCTTTCAACCATAGTATTATAGTGCTGCTGGGCTAAAATGGTTGTAGGTACTAGAAAAGCTACCTGCTTATTATCCATAACAGCCTTAAAACAAGCCCTAAGAGCTACTTCTGTCTTACCATATCCTACATCTCCACAAAGAAGTCTGTCCATAGGTTTAGGCTTTTCCATATCTTTTTTTATTTCCTCTATACTTCTCTTTTGGGAGGCTGTTTCCTCATAGGGAAAACTATCTTCAAACTCTTTTTGCCAAAGACTATCCTTAGAAAAACCATAGCCCTCCAAGCTCTCTCTCTTAGCATAAAGTTCTAAAAGCTCCTTAGCCATATCCTCTACAGCCTTCTTAACTCTGGTTTTAGTATTAGCCCAATCCTTGGTACTAAGCTTATTTACCTTGGGCTTTACCCCCTCAGATCCAATATATTTTTGCACCAAGTTCATCTGGTCTATAGGCACATAAAGCTTGTCATTTCCTCTGTAGCTAATGGCCAGATAGTCCTTACTGACCCCTTGGACTGTAAGATTTTCAACGCCCAAATACTGACCTATACCATGATTCTCATGAACCACATAGTCACTTATACTAAGATCTTGAAAGGATAATCCTTCACTTTTTTTAACTCTAGACTTCTTAGCCCTACTAACACCAAATATCTGTCTCTCAGTTATAAGGACAAACTTTATATCTGAATACTCAAATCCTTTTTCTAAATTTCCCAGACTTATTAGTATTTGCCCAGATTTAATGGACCTATCTCTGTTTTCTACAAAGGAGGCTACTATGCCTAAATCCAGAAAATCTTTCTCCAGCCGTCTTCCCCTCTCTTTTGTAGAAACTAGTATAATTACCTTAAAGCCCCTATACATATAGTGGTCTAACTCTTCTTTTAGTATATCCAGTTTCTTGTTGAAAAATTGTATGCTCTTTGATGAAAAGTTATAAATTGCCTTGGGTTTAAAATAAGCTACAGTCTTTATCAAGGCTGTCTTAGTTAGGATTAGGTGCCTGCTTATCTTTTTCTTTAGTTCCAGAAATGAATGGTATATATTTAAGTGACTTTCCAAAACCTCTCCAGACTGTAGAAGATCTTTGTATTGAAACTCAAAAACTGACTTCTTTTTCTCATACTCGTCTTCTATCCGCTTAGGCTCATCTAATATTATCAAAGCCCTATCTGGAAAATAGTCTAAAATACTTTCCAACTCTTCCTTAGGTATAAAGGGCTTAATAAGGTCCATACTAGTACTACTATAGGCCTCTTTTGATTCTTCTAAAAGAAGGCCAAATTTATCTTCCACCCTTTCCCTTATAACTCCTAGCTTCAGATTGGTTAGGCTAGTTCTTAGTTCTCTTTCTAAGTTTTCTAAAAGCTTAGGTCTGTAACTGTCATTAATTACTATCTCTCTAGCCTGCGGGAGGCTTATTTTATCTAAACTCTCAAGAGACCTTTGACTATCTACATCAAACAATCTTATAGAATCTATTTCTGTATCAAACAGTTCTATTCTATAGGGATTATCTCTATCTGCAGCAAAAATATCTATAATTCCACCCCTGATGCTAAATTGTCCTTTTTCCTCAACCATATCTTCTCGTTTATAGCCTAATTCCACCAGCCTTAGTCCAAAATCTTCTATATTTACCTGACTTTCAAAATTTAAGCTGATCATATTCTTCTTAAAGCTATCTAAAGACTCTAGCTTATCCATAACCCCATCTACATAAGTTACTACTATAGGATTTTCTCCCCTAGCTAACTTGGAGAAAATCTTGATTCTTTCAGACTCTATGTCCAAGCTATATGAGTCTATTTTAAAGAAAAGTGGATCCTTGCTTTCAAAAAAATAAACATTGTCAGTAAAACTTCCAATATCTTCATATAGCCTTTTGGCCTTCCTAGCATCATAGGTAACTAGGAGGATAGGCTTACTTGTATCTTCAAAAATCCCATAGGAAATATGCCCCAAGTTCTCATCTATTATTCCATGAACTGCCAAGGGACTTAAGTCTTTATTTATATCCTCTATCAAACCACTATAAGACGGAAGATTTTTTAAAGGGTCTATTAGTAAATTTTTCATCATACCCCTCCCCTACTGATAAATATAAAGCTCAGAGTCAACTCTGAGCTTTTATTAGTTAAATTTATTCATTGCACTATCTATTCCATCCGCTAGTATGGATTCTACTGCAGATGCAGATTTGTCCAAAAGTTCTTCTATATAGCCACTATCTTCTTTTGGAAAATTAGAAAGTACATATTTTGCCAGGTCAACTCCATGCTCATTTTGTCCTACTCCAAGCTTTACTCTAGGAAATTCATTTCCCTTGGTGTGTTGGATTATGGACTTAAGACCATTGTGACTGCCAGCACTGCCCTTAGCCTTTACTCTTAGGCTATAGGGCTTTATATCTATATCATCCACTAAGACTATAAGGTTCTCTAGAGGAATCTTATAGAAGTTCATTAACTCTATAACCGCCTGACCACTGTTGTTCATATAGGTTTGTGGCTTCAAGAGGATAACTTTTTTCCTGGCTATCCTGCCCTCACCATAAATTCCCTTAAACTTAAGCTTATTAAGTTCTATATCAAACCTATCTGCCAAAAGTTCCAAAGCCTTAAAGCCAATATTATGTCTTGTATTTTCATATTCTTTCCCAGGATTCCCTAGGCCTACAATCAAAAACAAATCACTACCTCGTTTCTAGTCAAAAAGTATACTAACTGACTCATTGTCATGGATTCTTCTTATAGCTTCTGCAAAGATAGGTGCTACTGAAACCACGTCAATTTTGTCTATTCTCTTTTCCTCGGCTAGAGGAATTGTATTTGAGATTACAAACTTCTCTATAACTGAGCTTTCTATTCTCTCTACTGCTGGTCCTGAAAGAACTGGGTGAGTTGCTGCTGCGAACACTCTCTTAGCTCCAAAGTCCTGTAGAACTGCTGCTGCCTTAGTTATAGTGCCTGCTGTATCTATAATATCGTCAACTATAATAACATTTTTACCCTCTATATCTCCAATAACATTCATAACTTCAGATACATTAGCCTTAGGTCTTCTTTTTTCAATTATGGCTATCGGCATATCTAATATGTTAGCAAATGCTCTGGCTCTAGTAACTCCTCCTAGGTCAGGTGAAACAATAACTGTGTCTTCCTTAGCTAGGTCTGAATTTTTAAAGTACTCAGCTAAGGTAGCTATACCTGATAAATGGTCTACTGGCTTATCAAAGTATCCTTGAATTTGTCCAGCATGTAGATCCATAGTAACAACCCTATCAATTCCAGCTACTGTAAGTAAATCTGCTACTAATTTTGCAGTTATAGGTTCTCTAGCCTTTGTCTTTCTATCTTGTCTTGCATATCCATAATAAGGAATTACTGCATTAATTCTACCAGCTGAAGCTCTCTTACAAGCATCAATAAAGATTAACATTTCCATTAAATGATCATTAACCGGACTACAAGTTGGTTGAATTATAAAAACATCTCTACCCCTTACAGTTTCTGCAATATCAACAAAGCTTTCTCCATCACTAAATCTTCCTACTTCACATTCTCCTACAGGTACTCCTAACTCCTTACATACCTCTTCTACTAACTCAGGATTTGCATTTCCTGTAAATACTTTGATTGGTCCTTTTCCTAGATTCATCTTTATATATTCCTCCTAATTTATCTTATTAAAGCTTGTTACTTCACCCAATTTTTCTTATTAACCTGTCTTGCACGGGCAATAGATAAACTTGCTTCTTCAACATCTTCAGTAATAGTTGAACCTGCTGCTATAAAAGCATTTTCATTTATTGTAACTGGTGCAACTAAATTAGAATTACTTCCTATAAAAGCCCTATCCTTTACATAAGTCTTAAACTTATCCTTGCCATTATAGTTGACAAAGACAACTCCACAACCTATATTAACATCTTTTCCAACTTCTGCATCCCCTACATAAGCCAGATGTGAAGCCTTAGAATTATCACCTATAGTAGAATTTTTAATCTCTACATAGTTTCCGATTTTAACATTTTTACCAATCTCACTCATAGGTCTAAGTCTAGCATGAGGTCCTATTTTTGAACCTTCTCCAACCTTTGCCTTCTCTATAACTGATGAATGAATATATACATTATCTCCTATCTCGCTATCTACTATTGTAGTATATTCTCCTACAGTTACATCTTGACCTATTGTCGTCTTTCCCTTTAAAAATACTCCTGGATAAATTACTGTATCCTTGCCTATAGTAACCTCATCCTCTATATAGGTGTTTAAAGGATCTATAAGTATAGCCCCCTTAATCATGCATCTTTCATTGATTCTATCTCTCATAACCTTCTCACAAAAAGCCAGCTGAACCTTTGAATTAATTCCATGAATCTCTATGGAATCTTCCATTTTATAGGCTCCAACCTTCTGATCCTGGTCCTTTAGGATTTGAATAACATCAGTTATATAGTACTCATTTTGAGCATTGTCATTTGTAAGCTTCCCTAAAGACTCCTTTAGAAGCCTACCATCAAAAACATATATTCCTGAATTTATTTCCTTAATTAAAACTTGATCCTTATTGGCATCCTTCTCTTCCACTATTTTTAAAACTTGTCCATCACCATCTCTGATTATCCTTCCATAGCCTGTTGGATCCATTACCTCTGCTGTTAAAACAGTACCCTTATAACTCCCTTTTTTATGATAACTTAAAAGATCCTTTAAGGTCTTTTCAGTTATTAAGGGAGTGTCTCCATATAATATAAGGACAGTATTATCATCCTCTATAAGATCTTCTGCCTGCATAACAGCATAGCCTGTACCATAAGGGCAATTTTCACCAACTGGTTGATTCCTATAGTCTACTGTGGAATCCTCACCTACAGCTGATTTGACTCTATCCGCTCCATGGCCAACTATACAGTAGTTCTTCTCTATACCAGCTTTTTTACTAGCCTCTATTACATACTTTAGTAGGGGCTTACCACATATTTCATGTATTACTTTTGGCTTGTTAGATTGCATCCTGCTACCTTCACCAGCTGCCAGTATAATAGAAATATCCATATTAACACCTCATTTTTAATTCATGTCCACTAATATTTTAACCTATTTACTCTATATGTCCATAATAATTATGATTTTTTTTACTTTAATTCTATTATATCAAATAAAAAAGGACCCTAGGGTCCTTTTTTCTGCTTTATTCCTCTATTTCTGCATTATCTCCACTATCTGTATTCTCCTCTAAGTACTTATTATACTCATCAAATACTGCTTTTTCTAATTTTGATCTCATACTACCATTTATTGGGTGGGCAGTATCCCTGAATTCCCCATCTGCCATCCTCTTACTTGGCATAGCCACAAACAAACCTTCATTCCCATCAATAATCTTAATATCATGTACTACAAACTCTTCGTCAAATGTAACGGAAACAACTGCTTTCATCTTGCTGTCCTCTTGCACCTTTCTTACTCTCACTTCTGTTACTTCCATATATGTCACCCCTTCCACACTTAATTTTTGTGAATTTTCTGTATTCTTTCCCCACTATTATATATATTCTATAAAACTTTTAAAATCCCTTTATTTATTTCTATTTTTTATTAAGTAGACAAACTAATAATTCTACTTGCTTTTTATTATTATCATAGTATGATATAATTTCTTATTGAATTATCTTTTAGTTTGGAATTAGAGTTTATGGGAGGTCAGTTCATGTTTGAATTCAATATTAACGATAAGAACTATGAAAATATATATTTTATAGGTATTGGTGGAATTAGTATGAGTGGCTTGGCTAAAATACTTTTAAAAGAAGGCTATATTGTAGCTGGTACTGATAGAAGTAAATCCAAGGTTACTGAAGATTTAATAAATCATGGAGCTAAAATAAATATAGGCCATAGGGCCAGTAATATTACAAGGGACATAGACCTATGTATATATACAGATGCAATAAAAGAAGATAATGTGGAGATTCTAAAAGCAAAAGAGCTAGGCATAGAGCTTGTTGATAGAGCTACTTTTTTAGGAGCTCTTATAAAGAACTACCAAAACTCCATAGCTGTATCTGGAACCCATGGTAAAACCTCTACTACTAGTATGATTGCCAGCGTTCTAAGTAAATCCAGCTTAGACCCTACAATTCTACTAGGGGGCCAACTAGATGATATAGGCGGAAATGTTAGATTGGGAAATAGGGAACATCTACTTACAGAAGCTTGTGAATACAAAGGAAACGTACTTAAATACTATCCTACTATGGCTATTATATTAAATATGGAAGAGGATCACCTAGATTACTTTAAAAATCTAGACCACATAGTGGATACCTTCATTGGATATACTAAGAATATCCAGGAAGATGGGCATCTTATAATCAACCTAGATGATCCTAATGCCCAAAGGGTAATAGAAGAAACAGAAGCTGAAGTTATAAGCTTTGCCATTGACAGAGAAGCTGACTACAGGGCTGATAACATTTCCTTTGATTTAAACGGACTTCCATCCTTTGATCTGATAAACCAAAATTGCCTTTACAAGGTAAAGTTAAATGTTATGGGAATCCACAATATATACAACACCCTGGCAACTATAGCTGCCTGTCATATTCTTGGAATATCTATAGAAGATATAATAAAATCTTTAGGACTTTACAATGGAACCCATAGAAGACTTGAACTTAAGGGAACCATAAATGGATTTACGGTAATGGATGATTATGCCCACCATCCAACAGAAATAAAGGCTGCCCTGCATGCACTAAAGCAAAAAAAATCTAAGGTTTGGTGTATTTTTCAACCCCATACCTATACTAGAACCAAGCTCTTAATAGAAGAGTTTAGCAATGCTTTTTTTGATGCTGATAATATCATTATAACGGATATATATGCTGCCCGTGAAAACGACAATGGCGAAATCCATTCCAAGGACTTAGTTAATAAGTTAGTAGAAAATAATATGAAGGCTGTCTATATAGAAAACTTCAAGGAAATAGAAACTTATCTCCTAGATAATGTTAAAGAAGGGGATTTAGTGGTAACTATGGGAGCTGGAGATGTTTATCTTATAGGAGAAGAACTAGTAGAAGGCGTGGAGCAAAAAGTCATATAAACTTAAAGTAGCCCTAGGGCTACTTTTTTATTCTGGCCTTCCTAAAAGCCTAAACATATTCTTTTTATAAGCTTCAACCCCAGGTTGATTAAAAGGATTAACACCTAGAATATAACCACTTATAGCACAGGACTTCTCAAAGAAATATATAAGTTTTCCCACAGAAAAAGTATCCAGCCTCTCTAAGTTTATAATAAGATTTGGGACACCGCCATCCACATGGGCTAAAATAGTAGCCTCCATAGCTTTCTTATTTATCTGGTCTAAACTTTTGTCCACCAAATAATTAAGACCGTCTAGGTTTTCCCTATCTTTTTTCATGAAAATATCATACTGAGGTCTTTCCACATTTATAACTGTTTCAAACATATTTCTCCTACCATCTTGTATTAATTGACCCATAGAATGTAAGTCTGTAGTAAAACTTACAGAACTAGGAAATATACCTTTTCCATCCTTTCCTTCACTTTCACCAAAAAGCTGCTTCCACCACTCTGAAAAATAGAGAAGCTTTGGCTCATAGTTAGCCAAAATCTCTATATCCTTACCCCTTCTATTTAATATGTTCCTAGCAAGAGCATACTGATAGGCTGGATTGTCCCTAATACTTAAAAGTCCATAATCTTCCATGCCTCTTCTAGCGCCATCCATTAAGTTATCTATATCTATGCCTGCTACACATATAGGCAAAAGCCCAACAGCTGTTAAAACAGAAAACCTACCTCCCACTCCATCTGGAATTATAAAGCTCTCATAGCCTTCCCTATCAGCCAAGCTTCTTAGGGCACCCTTCTCTCTATCAGTTGTTACAAAGATTCTCTCCTTAGATTCTTCCTCGCTATATCTAGTTTCCAAATATTCCTTAAATAATCTAAAAGCCAGTGCAGGCTCTGTAGTAGTTCCAGACTTTGATATAACATTTATAGAAAAATCTTTATTTTCTAGGATTTGAAAAACTTCCTCTATGTAAGAACTACTCATATTATTACCTACATATATAAGAAGAGGATTTTTCCTATCCTTTTCCAGACTATTAAAATTACTAGTCAGTGCCTCCGTAACTGCCCTAGCTCCTAAGTAAGAGCCTCCTATTCCTACGACTAAAAGAATATCAGAATTCCCTCTTATCCTCTCCCCAGCAGCCTTTATCCTTAAAAACTCCTGCCTATCATAGTTTTCTGGCAGGTCCAGCCAATCAGTAAAGTCACTACCCAGCCCAGTTTTTTCATGTAAAGCTCTATGACTTGATTCTAAAATTCCCTCCATAGCTAGCATTTCTTCTTCCTTTATAAAGCTTTTGGAATAATCAAAACTTATAGTTTCCATAAAAATCCTCCATTATAGAATAAAGATCTTGGTTTCCAAGATCTTTATTCCTTAATTTCTATTAAAATCATTGCAAAATCGTCTTCCTGTTCTCCCCATCTAAATCTCTCAACATTATCTATTATCTGATCTATAATATCTTCTTTTTCTCTATGCTCTTCTACGACTGAAGCCAATCTTTCTATACCAAACTCCATTCCTTCAAAGTTTTTAACCTCTGTAATTCCATCTGTATAAAAAAGCACCCTATCCTCCAAATCAAGGACAATGGAATTCTCTTTATAATATATTTCATTAAAAAGCAAGGAAATAGGAAATCCTGTGGATTTTAATAAATTTAATTCTCTTTTGTTATACATAATAGGTATACAGTTGTGACCTGCATTAGAATACTTTAATTCTCTAGTTCTAGTATTATAAACTGCATAAAATATAGTGAAGTATTTTTCTATCTCAAGATTAAGGCTAATAAACCTTTTTTGAAGCTCTGTCAAGGCTTCTCCCGGACTTGCAATCTCATCTTTAATAGCCCTCATCGTTTGTCTAACAAACATAGTCATCATAGAAGCTGTAACACCATGGCCAACCACATCACATATATATATACCTATGTTATCTTCATCTATGCTATAGACATCATACATATCTCCACTAAGCATCTCAGACGGCATATAGAGGTGGTCTACAGCCAAGCCCATATAATCACCTTTTTTAGGCAGAATTCTTCTTTGAAGTCTTTTAGCAAAATTTAAATCATTACTCATCTTCTTATTCTTCTCTATCAATTCATTTTCAAGTCTTCTCTCTCTAGTAACATCTCTAAAAACTTCAACAGCTGCTATAGCATGGCCCTCATCATTTAAAACCGGAGAACTCTTAACGGAAAAATGCCTATCACCTATAAGCTCCTCCTTTTGAACTGTCTCAAGGGTTCTCATACTTCTCTTTGATATACAAAAACCACAGGGTTGACCGCTACCATGAACGCTATAACATTTTTCATTTATAATATTAGATCCTAATGCCTCTTTCATAGCCTTATTGGCATAGATAACATTACCATTATTATCAACTACCCTAACCCAATCAGCCATACTTTCTAGGACATGATAATTTAACACACTATACCTATTACTATCATTTACTAACCCCTTTAAATCTTCTTTTTTTAGCATCTAATCACCTACTAAATATATTAGGTACTTGTAATTTATAATAACATAAGCTAGCTAAAAAGACAAAGAATTTATCCTTTATATCCTTGAATTTAACTGATTTCCAGCTATTTGTTAAAAAGATAACGTTTACTTGTTATAATCTACCTTAAGTTCCTTTTCCTCCACAAATCTAGCCATGGAATATATGACATCAGATAGTCTGTTTACATATTTTAAAAGCAGTGGATCTACATAGGTCAAAGCCTGTAAGCTTATAATTCTTCTTTCACATCTCCTGCAGACAGTTCTTGCCACATGAAGAAATCCAGATCCCTTGCCTGCTCCAGGTATTATAAAGCCTTCTGGTGGTCCTATTAGCTTCATATACTTATCTATAATAGCCTCTAGACTTATAATATCTTCCTCAACTATCTTGTACTTGATTTTTTCTGGGTCCTCTGTAGCCAGATTGGAACCTACTGTGAAAAGTTTATTTTGAATCTCTGTAATTTCCTGATAAAGCTGATCATTATTAACAAAGTTTTTAGCCAGCCCCAAATGAGAAACTAGCTCATCTACTGTACCATAGCTTTCCACCCTAACGCTGTCCTTAGAAACCCTAACCCCATCATAAAGGCTAGTAGTTCCCTTGTCTCCAGTTTTTGTATAGATTTTCATAACTACTCCTTTCTTGGAGGCCTTGGTCCATAATACTGATAGTAGTCAACTTCTATCCTACCATTGTAAAGTTTCCTCTTCCTATCAGCCTTCTTACCATATATATCTTCAAACTCTTTTTCTGAAGTTATTATATAAACTGAATAGGTCTCCAAAGCCTTGAAAATATTACCCATATCCCTATAAAGACTATGAACTTCAGGTTCATCAAGAAGCCTATCTCCATAAGGTGGGTTAGAGATTATTACCCCATATTCCTCAGTAAAATCAAATTCTCTAAAATCCTTAGTAAGGAACAGGATGTCATCTTCCAGGCCAATGCTCTCAGCATTTTCCCTGGCATGATCTACTGCCCTTCTGTCTATATCTGTACCTATAATTCTAAGCTCAGTGTCTCCATCAAACTTATCCCAAGCTTCACGTCTAGCCTCATTCCAATACTCTTTTTTAACTCTTGGCCAATCTTCTGCAGCGAAGTTTCTGTAAAGACCTGGGGCCATATTTCTAGCAATCATAGCTGCCTCTATACAGATAGTACCTGACCCACAAAAAGGGTCTAAGAGAAATCTGTCCTTGTTCCAAAAACTAAGCTGAACCATAGCTGCTGCAAGAGTTTCCTTTATAGGTGCTATAACAGATTCCTTCCTGTAGCCTCTCTTGTGAAGTCCCCTACCTGAAGTGTCTATGGTGAGAGTTGCTATATCCTTTAAAAGAGAAACCTCTATAGTATATTTTTCTCCAGTTTCTTCAAACCAATCTAGGTCATAGGTTTCCTTTAGCCTTTCAACTATAGCTTTTTTAACTATAGCCTGAGAGTCTGATATACTGAAAAGCTTGGAATTTATAGATTTTCCCTCTACAGGGAACTCAGCCTTTTTAGTTATCCACTCTTCCCAAGGAAGGGCCTTGGTTTTTTCAAAAAGTTGATCAAAGGTAAGGGCCTTAAACTCTCCAACCTTAACCAAAACTCTTTCTGCTGACCTTAACCAAAGATTAAGTACAGCTATATCCTTCTCCTGACAGTTCTTAACTGTAACCCTGCCATTTTCTACCTCTAAATCCTCATAACCTAGGTTCAAGAGTTCCCTCTTAACTACTGCTTCCAAACCAAAGGTTGTTGTTGCTATTAAATCTATATTTTTCATAATTTTTTCTTCCTTTCCTCTTCCTAAATTCATTATACCCTATGACCTAGGCTTAATAAAATATTAAATTTTTTTGAGTATATTTTTAATATGAGGGTATAATAGGATTAGATAAGATTAGAAACATATTTTTAAGGAGGCTATTAATAGATGAAAAAATTAGGAGATTTAATTCAAAGCGGAGACTGGAAAGGTGAGAAACACGTACCAGTTATAAATGCACCAGAATCATTTAAAGCAGGGGAAGTTGTAGAAGTTAATGTTAATATAGGTGAAGAGATAGCTCACCCTAATACTTTAGAACACCACATTGGATGGATTAAAGTTTACTTCTTACCTGAAGGAGGAAAATTCCCTCTAGAATTAGGTGAATTTGAATTCAATGCACATGGTGAATTTGAAACTTTCACAGAACCATTTGCTACTTTAAGATTTAAACCAGAAACATCAGGACATCTAATAGCTACTAGCTATTGTAATATTCATGGTCTATGGGAAAATAGCCAAGAATTAAAATTAGCTTAATTTGACATGACAGCCTTATTCCTCGGAATAAGGCTTCTTTTTTATAAAGGAGGAAAGTCAATGAATGATAATTTAAGTATGTTTTCCATAATTGCACTTGCCATTATTTCAGCACTTTTTTATTTGGACAGAAGAGCTGTAAAGAATAAGATCAAGCTTACTGACAACTTTACTGTTGCTGCCAGTAGCTTTAAGAAATTAATCTACCTAGCTTTTGAACTTGTCTTTATAGTCTACCTTGTAGATTCTATTAGAAATAAGACCAGCAGTCTGGCTTCCACTATTCTAATTGGTCTTCTCTTAGTTTATAATGCTTATCTTTTCTACAGAAATAGGCTGTCCCTAAGACTGGAAGATCAGAGAGTTTATCTTAAGGATCCCTTAAAGGAGGAAATTATCCTAAGTAAGGACCAGCTGGCCTTTAACTACAACAAGGACCAAAGATTAATCTATGTCTACAAGGCCAGAGACAATAAGCCTATTTTTATAGCCAATGAAAACCATTTGAATTACAGCAATCTAAAAAACTATCTCTTTAAAAATCAAATTAAGAAAAAAATCTAACCCAGGGCCTTTTCTTCTTGTTTAAATTTAAGCTATTTAACTTGACATTAATCTCCTTTTATATTAAGATACATATTAAATTCGAATAATAAACTTTGATGGAAAAAAGTAGCTTCCTGTGGTTAAAGTAAAGAGAGTAAACAGCTGGTGAAAAGTTTACAACCTAACATGAAGTGAATTACGATTCCTGAGTACGATAGGAAACTATTGCGTGATAAATCTGCGATAAAGATTTTGAGGCTAAATATATGGCAAATTAAGGTGGTACCACGGGTATGCTCGTCCTTCTAGGATGAGATACCCTTTTTTTATTGCCAATTTTAAAAATAATTTAGGAGGTTTAATAGATGACTAAGAAAAATGTATATGATATTTTAGTGGAAAGAGGCTATGTTGAACAAGCTACCCACGAAGAAGAACTTAGAGAACTACTAGGAAGCGATCAGCCCCTAACTTTCTACATTGGATTTGACGCTACTGCTGACAGTTTAACCCTAGGCCACTTCTTAACTGTTATGGCTATGATGCACATGCAAAGAGCAGGTCACAGACCTATAGCCCTACTAGGTGGAGGAACAACTATGATAGGTGACCCATCTGGAAGAACAGATATGAGAAAGCTTATGACCAAGGACTTTATAGACCACAATGTTAGCTGCTTTAAAAATCAACTATCTCAATTCCTAGACTTTAGCGAAGGCCAGGGAAGATTTGTAAATAATGCTGACTGGCTACTAGACCTTAACTACCTAGAGTTTATGAGAGATGTAGGAAGACATTTTACTATTAATAGAATGCTATCTTTTGATGCCTACAAAAACAGACTTGAAGATGGACTTACCTTCTTTGAATTTGGATATATGCCACTACAATCCTACGACTTCCTCCACCTATACAGGAAGTATGACTGTAGACTACAGCTAGGCGGCAGCGACCAATGGTCAAATATGATTGGTGGTTTTGAGTTGGTTAGAAAGGTAGAAGAAGCTAAGGTTTACTCTATGACCTTTAAACTTCTTACAACTGCTGCTGGTATTAAAATGGGTAAGACAGCAAAGGGAACCATATGGTTAGATCCTGAAAAGACTTCTCCATATGAGTTATTCCAGTACCTAAGAAATGTTGATGACAGAGATGTTATCAAGTTTATGAAGCTTTTAACCTTTGTAGACATGGAGGAAATAGAGGAACTTTCAAAATTAGAAGGTTCTGATATAAACATAGCCAAGGAAAGACTTGCCTATGAGGTTACTAAGACTGTCCATGGTGTAGAAGAAGCAGAAAAGGCAAAAGAAGCTGCAAAGGCCCTATTTAAGGGAGGGGTGGATACAGAAAATATCCCAAGTACAGAGATGGACCCTGACCTATTTAAAGAGGGTATTGGTATCTTAAACCTATTAACAGAATTAAAATTAACTAAATCTAATGGAGAGGGCCGTAGATTAATTGAACAGGGCGGACTTACTATAGATGAGGTTAAGGTAGAGGATCCTAATTTACTTGTAAAAGAAGAGCTTTTCATAGACGGAAAAATCCTTATAAAAAAAGGTAAGAAAGTTTACCACCAGGTAAAATTTAAGTAGGTTTCTAGGGGTTGGCAGGGCCAGCCCCATAGAATTTAGATCTAAATTAACTATAGTTTATATTGAGGTTATAAATTAAAGGAATAGTCTATCAATTGACAGAAAAATAAAACATCTATATAATTAATAGTTAAGATTTCTATTTTTAGGAATCTTAATACTATTGAGGTGATCTTATGAGTCAATCCTTTGAGGATATTAGAGTAAACTTAGGTAAGTTTATCTACTTTATCAATAAATTATTTAGACCTATACTGAAAACTGAAGATTACAAGGGCCTTAGTCTTACTAAGAACCAAATTAGAGCTATAAGCCTTCTAGGTAATGAGGGCAGCAGTACTGCCACCCAGATAGGCCAATCCCTTAGCCTAGAAAAAGGAAGCGTTACAAGTCTTATAGCCGGCTTAGAAGACCTTAACATTACTTGTAAAAGTCTGGATGAAGATGATAAAAGAAAATCCTGGATCTACCTCACTGACCAGGGCCTAGAAATCTTTGAAGAGCAAAAGGAAGAGTATCTAAATCAAATAAAAGAAGTATTTAAGGATCTGTCAGACAAGGAACTAAGGGACTTTAACAACAATCTAATCAGTATAATGAAGGTTATTGAAAATATTGAAAATTAATTTTCTACATAAATTAAAAGGCAGGCCTGAATCTAGGCCTGCCTTTTTTATCTATAAATATCCTATTCCTAAATCAAAGCCTTACTCTTTCTCTCCCAGCTTTATTACCATATGGCCCTTCTCATTAAAGGCAAGTCCAATATAGTTATATCTTTTGGTCATCAAATTAAGCTCTCCAAATTGAGAGTCTAAAAGGCCATTACTTATTTCCTCCGCCCCCTGCCCCCTATGAAGTAATTCAATTAACTCTGTATAAGATTTTTCCCTAGCAAACTTCATGGCTTCATCCCTAAATGCCTTCTTATCACCGCTAAGGGAATAATCCCCTGTTCTAGCTATATAGCTACTATAGCTTCTAGCAAGATTAGATAGATCCCTATCTAGTATTAGGGGCTCTAGACCCTTTCTAGCCCTTTCTAGGTTAATATAGTCAAAGACCTCCATCTCCAGCTCTTCAATACTGGCTGAACTATGGACCCTAGTCTCTGGCCTAGACCAGTCAAGCAACATATACCTGGAGAATTTTGTATCCTTAGCACCTAAAAATTCGGCCCTAATTCCACTGTCCTTATAGTCTTGATTTATAATTCCTATTACAAAGGGATTGTAAATACCCCTAGGACTTAGCTTGCCCTCTAAAAACCAATTATCCCCACTGCTTCTCACAGCTACAAGTCTTCCATTTTCAAGTTCAAATATTATGTGGTTTTCAGGATCCGTTAGGCCATAAACATATCTATCCCTATTAGCCAGCCCCTTACCTATCCTATCTGGTTCTCCCATTATTTTTCTTAAATCCTTCTCTGCCATATCTAGCTCTATTTTCTTGCTCTTATTTTCTAAAAAAACCATCTTATCCTTAGTTGGGTCTAGGATCTCCTCATCCTTTATATCTGGCTTAGGATCTCCCTGATCCTCCTCTAAGGTCTTCATAACTACTCTTCTAGTACTTGCTATCCATTCTACAGATGCACCATCAGCTTCAGAAATAGCCCTTAAGGGAACCATAGTTCTTGAGTTCTTTATATAGGCTGGCTGATCCAAGTCTATTTTCTCAGAGTTTTCAGCATATAATTCTTGTCAATATCTAGGCTTATATTTAAGGATTCCTTATTGGCTAAAACCCTTCTATTATCCTTGTCAAATTCAACTTCCATACCCAAAAGCTCAAATATTTTTCTCATGGGAACAAAGGTCCTACCACCCTTAAGTTCTGGCTCCACATCAAAATCTATCTTTTGTCCATCTAAAACAACTTCAATACCCTTAGATTTAGCAAAAACTTTTCCTGGCAATAAGATTAGAAAAGCCAGCATAAGTATAAAAAATCTTTTCTCCCTCATATATATCCCCCTTTATTTTTAGTCTATAAACATCATATCATATTCCTAAATCAAAGCCTTACTCTTTCTCTCCCAGCTTTATTATATTAATAAAGTTCCTGGTTATCCTACCAGTCATCCCCCAAATTATATAGCCAGCATATTCATAGAAGTAGATATCTTCCTTTCTTATATCCCAATTATAATTCCTTCCATTGGGTATTAGCTCATAGGGAAAGTCATCTCTGTCTTTAAAGTCCATTTCCATAGAATAGACAACGGGATCTACCTCCATAAGATGTTCTAGGGGAACTGTAAATATATGGTCTACCTCATCCTTATTGACACTGGCCTTATCAGGCTCAAAGTCCTTTAAGTAGCCTATAAAACTGTGAACCAAGGCTCCATACTGTGTTATAAATATATCTCCCTCTCCCAACACCTCTATTTGAGACTCTTCTATGGAGAGCTCCTCGGCAGTTTCCCTTACTGCTGCCTGTCTAGGACTTTCCCCCTCCTCTATCCTGCCACCTGGGAAGGATATTTCCCCTGGCTGTCTTCTCATCTTCTTACTTCTAACCTCATAAACTATAGCTTCCCTGGCATCTAGCTTAATAAGAGGTATAAGCACAGAATACCTATGTTTTATATCCATAATTTCAGCCTGTCTATTCCTTAAAAACTCCAGATTCATATAATTCTTCCTTTCTAATCTTAAGTCTTATAATACCCCTTAAGACCCTGTATATAGCCTAAATCCTTAGGATAAGCATATAAAGCCTAATTTAAGGCACAAAAAAACCCAAGTACAAAGTACTTAGGTTTATTCTCAACGTTTATTATGCTAATGTTACGTTTTCTGCTTGTGGTCCTTTTTCGCCTTCAACGATTTCGAAGTTTACTTCTTGTCCTTCTTCTAAAGTTTTGAATCCTTCTTTGTTGATTTGTGAGAAGTGTACGAATACATCGTTTCCTTCTTCAGTTTGGATAAATCCAAATCCTTTTTCAGCGCTAAACCATTTTACTTTTCCGTTAGTCATTATTAACTACCTCCAAAATTTTATTTCCTTTAATCCCAACACACTATAGAAATAAAATTCGGAGTACATTCCAACTATCTTATTTCTTTAGTTAATATGTTATTATTTGTTCTTTTCCAAAATCAAAACAAACTATGATTAAGGTATATTTATATTATATACTTAATAGTATAAAATAGCAAATCTATTTTGCAACTTCTTTTTTCTGCTTTTCTGTCCATATTTTCTTAATAGTATATATTGTAACAGAAATCCCAAATAAAAGCAAGAGTCCTTTTACAAAAGTTGATGGATTTGAAGATTTCGCTGCTGCATATGAATAGACAATAGTTGCTGGAAGCTGTCCCAAACCTGTAGCTATAACAAAACCCTTAAAGTCCATAGAAGTTAAACCTGCTGCATAGCTTATAGGATCAAAGGGTACAAATGGTAAAAGCCTAGCTACTAATATAGCATTTTTCCCATACTTTTCAAAGAAAACTTCCACATCGTCCAAGGCCATCTTAGAAGCGAATTTCTCTGCTGCACTTCTTCCGTAGATCCTTGATATTGCAAAGCATACCATAGCCCCTGCCATAGCACTTGACCATGAAAGTATAGCACCTTTCCACCATCCCCATATAGCTGCATTGGCAAAGGTGATTAGAAAGGCTGGTATAGGTGCTGCTAAAGCCTGTAAAATCATCATTGTAAAGGATATAGCTACTGCCCAAGGACCAAAAGATCTTATGTATTCCTTAACACTTTCCAAGTCTTTAAAAGCTCCTAGCATGTTTTTTAATCCCATATTAAGTGGTTTAATAAAAATAAAAGCAAATACTACCGCCACTAGAACACCAATTTTAATAATTCTAGATTTCTTTTTTGAGTCCATATTATTCCTCCTATTAATATATTTCTCTTTAAACTCCTTAATATAATATGATATATTTTGTCTTATTTCTCTATATATAATGTTTTTTTATCCATTTTGTTTTTCTATAGTATTTATCTATAGGCTTTACAAGTTAATAATAAAAAAATAACCCTTTCGGGTTATTTATAAAATAGCCTATTTATTAAGTTCTGATGTACAATTAGGACATCTTGTAGCTTCTATATCTATCTCTGTCTTACAGAATGGACAAGTCTTAGTTGTCGGTGCCGCTTGGACTTCAGCAGGCTTTAGCTTATTGATCTGTTTTATAACCAAGAATAAAGAAAAGGAAATAATTAAAAACTGAATAATATTATTTAAAAACATTCCGTATTTAATAGAGTTATCTTCACTTAACTGTATGGCTAGGTTACTAAAATCCACATTACCTGTTAAGATACCAACTAAAGGCATTATAATATCATCTACTAAGGATGAAACTATACTACCAAAAGCTCCCCCTATAACCACACCGACTGCCAGGTCTACTACACTACCCTTCATGGCAAAATCCTTAAACTCCTGTAACATCTTGCTAAACTTTCCCTTTGACACACTATCACTCCTTTCAATACTACAAGTATATTACCCAAATTTTCACTAGAATTAACAAAATATACTAAATTAGTTTAACTATTGTAGAGTCAGCATCCCTTAGGCCCTCCTCCCTTAGAATACCCAGGTTTTTAATGCTGTCCACTACATTCTCAGATACTATACCCACATGACCCTTTGGATAAACCCCATCTAAGCTTAAGAAGCTGGCTATAAGAGCTTCTGTTGCAGATGTAGCTAGCTTTAAGGCACAGGTATCCTTGGCTCCGTCACAGATCATGCCTGTTAGGTTCGATAAAAGATTATTACAGGATCCAGCTATTTCCTCATCACTGCCTCCCAGCATCCAAGTAATACCACTAGCTGCTCCCAGGGCAGAAGCTATGGCACAACCACAAAGGCTGGATAGTTTCCCAGTGTAAAGTTTCACATACTTATTTACTATATGGCCAAAGTAAATGGCCCTTAAAAGCTTATCCTCATCCAGTTTTTTTTCCTCTGCCACCAAGGCTATGGGAATGAAAACACCTATACCCTGGTTTCCACTGCCTCCACTGGTCATTATAGGACAGTTTCCCCCACTCATCCTAAAATCACTAGCACTGGCTGTGTAGATCCTAACCCTATCTATAAGTCCAGGCTTATCACCATAAATCTCTACTAGACTTTTACCAATGCCCAAATAGGTTTCTCCCTTTAAACCCTCCTTGGCAGCTTCTAGGTTCTTCTCTATACCCTCCCTTAAAAAAGTCAGGTCCGCACTCCTTGTTGCTTCTACTATTTCCCTTATCTTTATAAAGTCCAGGTCATAAAGAAAATCCATATTATTAGAATCTTTACCAGGGTCCTGGCTAAAAATAATCCTAGAGTTTTCCTCTACATGGCTAAAGCTGTCATGACTTGACTCCACTACAGCAAGAGCCTCTCCATCACCTATAAGTTTAACCTTTACATAGACTCCTTCTTCTTCACTTATCCTAAGCTTTATAAGGCCAGAATCCACTAGTTCCAAGGCTTTTTCTATATCTTCATCCCTAATGTCCTCAAGAACCATTAACCCCTTCCTATAGTCTCCTCCAACCAAGCCTAGGGCACAGGCAAAGTCCAGGCCAGTTCTTCCTGTCCCAGGTATATAAACTGCCTTTCCATTTTTATATATATTTAAACTTAAGTCCAATTCTATTCTCTCTATATTATCCACCATGCCCCTTAGCCTACTGCTGCAAAGTGCCACTGCTATAGGCTCTGTACAGCCTAGGGCTAGAACCGTATCCTTTTTTACTAGATCTAAAACTTTCCTATCTAAATTATTCAAAACTATCAACTCCTTACCTCCATATATTGCAAGGTCCATGCCAAGTAAAAAAAGCCTCCTAGACCCCTTAGGGCCTAGAAGGCTTTCCCCTTCTTTTTCCAACTTTCGCAGTCTTGCAAATTTATCTTTAGATAGGCCTAAATTTCATTGGCATTATTGCGAAAGTTTTGCATTACTGCAAATTATATTTGCCTAACTTCCTATAAAGTGTAGAAAGATCTATATTTAATTTTTCCGCTACTAGTTTTTTATCCTCAGTTTTTTTCCCATAGATCTCTAAATACCTAGACAAGATTTCCTCTTCATAGCTGTCTAGCATCTCTTTTAGACTAGAGTCTAAAACTGGCCTTTCAAGCTTCTCTTCCAGAAGCTTATCTGGTAGCTTATCAAGATCAATCCTGCTGTCATTAGTTACATTTACAAGATACTCTACAACATTTTGCAGCTCTCTAACATTTCCAGGCCAGGAATAGTTCTTCATGGCCTCCATGGCCCTAGGACTAAATTCCATATTCTTTCCCAAGATCCTACAGTATTTTTCCAAGAAGGCCTCAGCCAGAAGTTCCACATCCTGCCTTCTCTCCCTTAGGGCCGGTATGGTTATGGGTATAACATTAAGCCTGTAGTAAAGGTCCTCCCTAAACTCTCCCCTGGCTATCATTTCTTCTAGCTTTCTATTGGTGGCTGATATTAACCTAAAGTCCGCATTTATAATTTCATTTCCCCCAATTCTAGAGAAACTTCCATCCTGTAGAACTCTTAGAAGCTTAGGTTGAAGGTGTAGGGGCAGGTCTCCTATTTCATCTAGAAATAGGGTTCCACCATTGGCTAGTTCAAACTTGCCCATGTTGCCTTCTTTTTTTGCACCAGTAAAGGAACCTCCCTCATAGCCAAAGAGCTCTGATTCCAAAAGATTGTCTGGTATAGAGGCACAGTTTACTACTACAAAGGGCTCCCTCTGTCTCTTGCTTTCACTGTAGATAGCCCTGGCAAAAAGTTCCTTTCCAGTTCCACTTTCCCCTCTTAAAAGTATGGTGGACTTGCTTTTGGCAAGATTCTTAGAAAGCTTCTTGACCCTGGTAAATTCTTGACTTTCCCCTAGTATATCCTCAAAGTTTATAAGCTTTTCAGAGCCTATGATCTTGTATATATTCTTAATTAAGTTGGATGTTTTACTTATCTCAAAGATTCCACTAACCAACTTTCCATCAGCAAATACAGGGCTGTAGTCCAGTAGGTAGCTTTTACCCCTTATCTTTATTTCCCTGGTCTCCCTAAGGTCCTTCTTGTATTCATAGCCCTTTAAAATATCCTCTAGATTTTTATTTATAAGTTCAGCTTCTGAACTTGAAAGATAGTCTAGGGCCCTTTCATTTACAAACTTTATCCTAGATTTTTCATCCACACAAACTATGGCGCTTTGTAGGCCGTTTATTATAGCCTTGGTTTCCAGGTCTTGAATTTTAAGGGCCTTTATGGTCTCCGTATACTTTAGATTTCCTGCCAGAAGGTCTGAAAGTTTCCTTAGAAAAACCAGGAGAGATTCATATTCTCTTTCTATTCTATGCCTTTGATCTTCCGTAAAGGCTATAAGGCCTATTACTCCCAAAAGATCTCCATTATTCCTTATGGGATAGCCAATAGTTGCCAGCTCATTACAGTTTCCCCTGGACCTGCAGTCCAGACATTTTTCACTTTTATTGGGTCTGTCTATAAACTGAGCTTTCTTGGTCTTAAAAATCCTTTCAAAGGAACAGTTCTTAGGCAGTCTCTCCCCTATAAAATTCTTGTATTCCCCAGTAGATGCTACCCTTTTAAAATCCCGGTCTACTATGGTAACATCTACATCCAGTACAGCTGATATGGCTTCTGCCACCTCTTGGGCAGATTTTTGTACTGATAGTAATTCCATCTATTTCACCTTCCTTACTGGCTTGAAGAGCTTTGGTCATGATGAACCTGGTCTAGTATTATGACTAGGGCCAAAATAAAAGCCTGGTTTAAATCATCATCTACAGATACCATGTAGCTGTCAGACAAGGCCAAAAACTTCTTACTTATACTGGCTACTGGTCTGCCATTTTTTAAGATGCTAAAGTTGTATCTTAGGACATCTCCCTCTATTTCAAAATCCCCATAATCACTGTTTATTGCAAAGCTGGGCCTAAAGAAACTAAGCTCCTTTTTCAGGCTTCCTAGCTGCCTTCCATCTATATAAATATCATATTCTGGCAGGAGCCTGGGAATCCTTTGTTCTATATAGGCTACTTCCTCACCATTTCTATTATAGATCCTAAGCTTTCTTCCCAGGGCAAAGATCTGAGATTCTACCCTATAGATAGACTGACCCATGCTATCCTCTATATCAAATTTATTTCCAAGGGCAAAGACCCTCTCCCTAATTAAATAGTCCATCTAATCCCTCCTAGCTTATTTTAATATATTATATCATTTTTTTACTATGTATTTTTATTTAGGCTGATTTAATATATAATAGATATAGATTTAAATAGTGGGAGTGATACATTTGAAGAGACGTGATAAGGTCAACTATTATTTAGATATTGCTGAGACTGTTTCTAAAAGAGGTACCTGTATGAGAAGAAACTTTGGAGCAATTATAGTTAAGAATGATGAAATAATTTCTACAGGCTATACTGGGGCCCCTCGTGGAAGAGTTAACTGCTCTGATATAGGCCAGTGTAGGCGCAGCGAATTAGATGTACCACGTGGTACTAGATATGAACTGTGTAGATCTGTCCATGCTGAAGCCAATTGTATTATATCCGCTTCTAGGCGAGATATGATTGACTCCACCCTCTACCTAGTGGGAAAGGAAGTTGAGACAGATGAGTATGTGGAGAAAAGCAGTTCCTGCTCCATGTGCAAGAGATTAATAATAAATTCCGGTATAAAAGATGTAATAGTAAGAGATAACTACAATGACTATAGACTTGTAAGTGTTGAAGACTGGATTAGAAATGATGATAGCATTGGTGATGGTGAAGGTTATTAACCTTCTATCCCCAATGCTTTTTTTGCCAAACTATCAGCTTCTTCGTTGTACTTGTCCCCTGTATGGGCCTTAACTTTTATAAAGTGAACCCTTAGGTCCTCCTCTATACTGTCATAGTAGTCCTTGTAGGCTATGGTACCAGATTTATTTCTCTTCCATTCACCCTTGGCCCACTTTTCTATTCCCATATAGTCATAGTAGATATAGAGAACCTCCTTCTTAAGTTCCAAGGCCTTGGACATAGCTGCCATAGCCCCCTTAATTTCTCCAGCTACATTTCTCATAGCAGCCATCTCTGGATCCTGGTATTTCTTAAATTCTTCTATCTTATCCTTATCTGTAAAAAAGACCATGCCATAGCTATATTCATGGCTAGCTAGCTTGTAGCTACCATCTACATAGGCCACTGCCTCCTTACTTCCTAGCCTATCTAAGGATTTTCCTTCCTCCTCCCTATCAAGCATAAATCCCTCTGCCTCTTCTAGACTAGAAAACTTCTTATACTCTGCCCCAGAAAAGCCCTTTATCTCCTTCTCACAGTCTGACCAGCTCCTATATATACCTGGTTTCCTTCCTGATCTTACTGAATAGTATTTTTTCTTTGCCATAATCTACCTCCTAATATAATTATATTAGTTGACTTAAGGTTATTTTACAAGTTATACTTTTTTAGTTAGTCTTAGGGACTTTCAGGGTACATATAAACTTGGAGGGATTATTATGAAAACACTTATAACCTATAAATTTACTGATGATAAATTAAAAAAAATAGAGGATCTAGGCTATGATGTCATACTAGAGCCAGAGAGAAGTTTAAGACTTACAGAGGAAAACAAGGATATAGATATACTGGTGACTTCTGAAGGTTTTGATAAGATTAATCTTGATGATTTTCCAAAGCTAAAATGGATTCAACTACTGACTACAGGAGTAAATCAAGTTCCAAAAGATAAGATACTTTCTAGGGATATTCTCCTATCAAACAACAAGCTAGGCTACAATATACCTATAGGAGAGTGGATAGTTCTTAAGATTCTGGAAATGGCTAAAAACTCCAAGGGTTTTTACAGGCAGCAGGAGGAGAAGAATTGGAATATGGTTTTTGACCTAAATGAAATCTACGGCAAGACAGTAGGATTTTTAGGAACTGGGGATATAGCCAAGGAGGCCAGTAAAAGACTTAAGGGTTTTGGAGTTAATATTATTGGTATAAACTCCAGTGGTAAACCAACAGAGGGCTTTAATGAAAGCTATAGTATAGATGAGGCCCATAGGGTTATAGGCGACTTTGACTATATGGTAATCACCCTGCCCTATACAAAGGACACCCATGGATTGGTAGATCATGACTTCCTAAGCAAGTTAAAGGATGGAGTAAGGCTGGTAAATATAGCCCGCGGAACTATAATAGATGAGAAGGCCCTTATAGAAGCTCTTGAATCTGGGAAGGTAACTGGAGCAGCCCTAGATGTATTTGAGAAGGAGCCTCTTCCTAAGGATAGCCCCCTATGGACTATGGATAAGGTTATTGTAACTCCTCATAACTCCTGGAATTCAGAAATGTTTGAAGAAAGAAGATTCCAGATGCTTTATGAAAACCTAAAAAGATATAAAAACCAGGAAGAAATATTAAATATAGTAGACTTAAATAGAGGATATTAAAAGAGAGCTGATCTATCAGCTCTCTTTATCTATCTAATATAATTAAATTAATTCCCTATATATACATTCATCATAAAGGTATTTAAAACCTAATTGATCGGCTTTTTTCAAAAGCTCCTCATCAAAGCTTCCAGGTTGAAACCAAATATATTCAACGCCCTTGTCCCTTATCTGATATAAAACTTCCATGCCTATTTTAGGATTAACCAGCATATCTACAACATCTATGGAAGCTTCTATGTCTAAAATAGACTTATATACCTTGTCCTGGTCTATCTTGTCATAGTTTTTATTTACAGGATACACCTGGTAATCATTTTCCCTTAGGCTCTTGTAAATTTTGTAGCTAATTTTTTCCGGCTTACTACTGGCTCCTATTACAGCCCAGTTTTTTAAAGACATCATAGTTTCCTTTAAGTCCATAGTCCACCTCCAAAATATCCAAAGCTTAAAATCAAAGTCTATCCAAAGCTAAGATCCATGAAAAATAATTTTAAAATAGCTTCCTTAAGCTCTATTTAAGATAAGAGAGCTGAAGCTTAATACTTGATAGAAATCCCAAACTCTAAACAAATCGTCAACTCTCATATATCTCACTCATATTATACCCCCTAAGCCTATATTTGTAAAATTTTAAGGGGAAATAGTTATAATATATCTATAAAATAAGTTTTGTATACTTCTAGAAAGTCTTTATAAAGAATAAAAAAGCTGCAAGCTCTAGGCTTGCAACTCCTTATTTTGACCTTCTATCCCCTATAAATCCAAGGACTATGGAGATAATAAAAAGACTTATTCCCAAAATTAATATGGGTCTATTATCATCTATAGGACAGGCACCTGCTGGCAATCCCTTCCTACTTATATAAATCTTGTAAAGTCCAAAGGCCGATACCAACAAACCCAGGTAGTAGCATATATCTTCCATAAGTTTTATCTTTTTCAAAAAATCACCTACTTTTCCACAGCAGACACACTGGCCTCTTCTAAAAACTCTCCACACTCTTCACAATAATATCTAACATCAACCCTATGTCCACACTTGCTATGACCTAAGGTTTTCTTGCAGCCCTCTAGATTATCACTAGCCCAAAGAATCATAGAGTTAAAAACCTTATTAAAGTCCTGGCCCTTAGCTGTTACATAGTATTCATAGCGAGGTGGATGATGATTATAAAGCTTTGAAGCTATCAAATCCTCTGACTCTAATTTTTTCAACCTATCTGATAGGATATTAGTGGGTATTAGATCTAGATTATCCCTAATTTCCTTAAAGGTCCTTCTTCCTGTGGAAATCCTATGAAGAACCAAAATAGTCCACTTGTCCCCAACTAGGTTTAGGGTCTTAGCAATATTACAATCCAAGTCATAGGCTGGTTTCATAAGTCTCCTCCTATCTGTTTCTAGTTGTATCTATAGCATTTTCCATTACATCCTTAGGAACTGCAGATGGTATATATCCATCTATATTTCCATCCCTATCTATAATAAAGGTAGATGGGAAAGACTGTATTCCATAGGTCATAAAAAGCTCCCCAGTTTCATCAAATAGGATTGGATAGTCATAGGAGTTTTCCTTTAAAAATTCCTTAATTTCCTCAATAGAACCTTCCTTTGCCCTTCCACTTCCTAGATTGGGTCCAGCTACTCCCAGTATAACTACGTCTTCCTCGTTATAGCCACGCTCCTCATATATAGACTGAATATCTGGCATCTCCATTCTGCAAGGTGGACACCAAGTAGCCCAAAAGTTTAAGAATACAACCTTACCCTGGTAGTCACTTAGAATATGGTCCTTACCATACTGGTCTACTAGCTTAAAATCAGGAGCCGCCAAACTTTCTTCCCCAGAATCTCCAGACTCTTCCTCAACTTCTTCCTTAGCTTCTTCCTTAGCTTCTTCCTCAATAATAGTCTGCTCTTCATTTAGACTAAGACCAAACTTATCAAGTCCACCAGTTGCCATTAGAATACCTGAAAGAATCAATAGTAGGCCACCAATTTTCTTTATCTTATCTGAATGGTCATGAAGCTTATCTATATGTTTTTCCAACCTGTCATAGAATATAGCCATTATTACAAAAGGAAGGATAAAACCTAGGGTATAGGCTAAAATTAAAAGATTTCCCTGTAATCTACTAGCCGAATTTGAAGCCATTATCATAGCAGACCCTAACATAGGTCCTACACAAGGACTCCAGCCCAAGCTAAAGGTCAAGCCTAATAAATAAGCTGTCAAAGGCCCCATCTTCCTGTCCTTCATGCTAAATTTCTTTGAAGACTCCAGTGCTGGTATCTTAAGCCAACCCATGAAAAACAGCCCCATAATAACTATAAATATACCTCCAACTATATTCATAACTTCCTTATTCCCTATTAGGCCCTTGCTAAAAAACCTAATTGAGGATCCCAATATAAAAAATGTTGTGGATATACCCAGTATAAAAAGTACCGTATTTAAGATTGGACTCTTACCAGTCCCCTCTTCATCACCTGTACTACCAGTTAATATAGCTATATATACTGGAATAATTGGCAGTACACATGGTGAAAACAGAGATATGATTCCCTCTAAAAAAACAACTAAAAAGTTTATATTTCCCATCTTGCCCCTCCTATTTTCTTAAATTAGTAACTTTACTTTTTAAAGTTACTATCTATTATAATATACCCAGGAGGGTACTGCAAGTCCTATTAAATCCTACTTATTTTTAAAATAATATATGGTCAGTTGAGTCCTATCCCTTAACTGGAGTTTCTCCAGTATTCTAGATATGTAGTTTCTAACAGTCCCCTCTGATAGAAAAAGCTTCTGGGCTATCTCCTTGTTATTTAGTCCCTCTGCCAAAAGCTCTACTAGCTCATTCTCTCTTTCTGATAATTCCTCCAAGGAAACTCTTTCACCTTCCTTAAAACTAGTAATATTTGAAATAATCTGAGAGTCAAAAACAATATTATTGGCATAGACCCCCTCTATGGCTGGAATTATTCCTGATATATTTTCCTTTAAGATATATCCTCTAGAACCTAGACTTATGGCTTTTTCTATGTATTCCTTATCCTTAAAGGTAGTTATTAGGAGTATTTTTGCCTCCTTATGGTATTTTAATATTTCCTCTGTTGCCTCTATTCCATTTAAATCTTCCATTCGGATATCTAAAAGGATTAGATCTGGCCTATATTCCTTGTAAAGTTCTATGGCCTCTCTACCTGAAAAGCCAGTAGCTAGGACCTCCATGCCCCTAGCCTCTACTATAGTTTTAAGTGAATTTACTACTAAATAATCATCATCTACTATTATAAGTCTCATTTTAATCTCCCTTCATAAGAACCATATGAATTTTAAAACCATTATCAAAGCCAAAACTTCCATTTCCTGAGTATTTTTTATAGACTTCCTCCATGGATATAAGGCCAAGTCCCAACTGATCTATTTCCTTTCCCTGGCCATAATCCCTAATGTTTATAAGATGAAAACCTGGCATACTGACTAAGCTTATATCTACTTTATTGGAGTCAGAATGTTTTTTAACATTGGTTACAGCCTCCTTAACTACAGATAAAACATCATATTTTACTTCATAGTTTAGGTCCTCATCCATCCTGTAGTCAAGACTAATCTCCAGGCTTGGATTTTCCTCAATTATCCTGGCTATAGCCTCTCTTAAGTCCAGAGACTCTCTATAAAGGTCATGAATACTCTTCCTAACATCTACCATACCATTTTTTAAACTTGACTGCAGCAGATCCAAGGAAGGATTTAAGTTTTCATCCCTATTCAAAACCTTTAAGGCCTCAAGCTGTAAAATACTACTACTTATAAGATGTCCTATAGAGTCATGGAGTTTTCTGGATATTCTATTTCGCTCTGATAGGATGGCTATATGTATATTCTTCTCCCTATCTATTTCTAATTGTTTATTGTATTTTTTTAAAATTATAGTGTCTTCCTTTAACTCATCTCTAGTATCCTTGGACATCCTTAAAAGTCTAGTATATTCTAAATTCTTCTTTGCCATATAAATACTTTGGACTGTTAAGATAGCCTGCCCATAGTTACCCCAAACTAGGAAGTATGGAACTAGAAGTAAAATAAGCTTGCTGTACTCATATAAACTATAGGCTCCTAGAGGAATAAAATATCTTATTTCCTTATAGTTTATAGATAGAAGAAAGAAAACTATAAATAGGATAATCCTAGCCTTAGAGGTTTTTAAAAGATCTAAGGCCAATATAATAATAAGACTAATTAATATATAGATTATCGTACTGTCATTTTCCAAACTTAAAGCTGACATATAAAAAGAAATTGTAAACAAAATTGATTTTTCGACTAAAGATCTCATAATTCACCTCTAAGCTTATTATACTTAATTTACCTAAACTTTCTTCAATTTATTTCAAAATATTACATTTGTCAGCTAGTTTCATGATTATAGACACTACTCTTATATAGATTCTAAGCTTATAATCTTATTAAAGGAAGTGATTAAATGATAGTGAAAGTAGAAAATTTAGTTAAGAGATATGATAACAAACTAGCCTTAGACCATTTTGATTTAGGCCTAAAAAAAGGCGAAATTCTAGGACTTCTGGGGCCTAATGGCTCTGGTAAAACCAGCTTAATAAATTGCATCCTAGGAATTCTAAAATATGACAAGGGGAATATAGAGGTATTCAATGATAGTCTTGGTCCTGACAGCTATGAATTAAAGAATAAAATCGGATTGGTTCCCCAGGAAGTAGCAGTATTTAATTTACTGAAGGTCTGGGAAAATGTAGATTACTTTTGTGGCCTATACATAAAAGACCGAACCTTAAGAGAAAAATATGTAGAGGATGCAATAGCTTTTGTAGACTTAGAGGCCTATAGAGATTACTATCCTACAAGCCTTAGTGGTGGCTTAAAAAGAAGGTTAAACATAGCTTGTGGCATAGCCCATAAGCCCCAACTTATCTTCCTAGATGAGCCTACGGTGGCTGTTGATGCTCAAAGCAGAAGTTTTATACTTGAGGGAATTAAAAAATTAAACCAAGAAGGTAGCACCATTGTCTACACCAGTCATTACCTAGAGGAAGTTGAAGAACTTTGTGAAAGAATCCTTATTATGGATAAGGGTAAAAACTTGGTTTCAGGTAGTCTGGAGGAGCTTAAGGAAATGATTAGTCTAAAGGAGAAGGTCTATCTATCCTTAGATGAAGAACTGGATCTAACAGATGACCTTTATAGCCTAAAAAATGTTATTAATGTTTATAGGAAAAAAGATTCTTATGAAATAGATTTTAAGTCCAGAGACAATAATATTTCAAGTCTTGTAGACTTTCTTTCCCTTAGAAAATTAAGCTATAAAAATCTCCATACCAGAACCCCCTCCCTAAATGATGTATTTTTAGAGCTAACTGGAAGGGAGTTGCGTGACTGATGAAGGAACTTACAAGACAGATTTCCTATATGAGAAGAATCTTTCTAAGAGATAAGTATCTTATTTTCTGGCTACTGCTTTACCCTATAATATTAACTAGTTTTTTTCAGCTGGGTTTTGGCAATCTTAGGATTGATAGCTTTGAAAAAATTCCCCTTGCCACAGATAATCAGGAACTTAAGGATATTTTAAGGGAGATAGAAGTACTAGAGCTTGTAGAAGTTAATGACTATGAAAAGGCTTTGGAGGATCAGCTTATCAAGGGCTTTGTAGATGAGAATCTCAATCTAAGAGTTAAAAAATCAGGTCTATCAGAAAGCATCCTTAAGGATATAGTAAGGGAGATTGCCCAGGTTAAGGAGTCTGGCCTAGACTTTAAATCCTTAGATTACAATAGATCCTATATTAATATGCTAAATCAAAAGGAGGACCTTATACTGATAATCTTTTACTCTATTATAGCCATGTTCTCTACCTACGGCATGTTTGTGTCCATGGAAATTCCAACAATGATTCAAGGAAATCTATCCCCTATAGGTGCCAGAGTTTCCATGACATCTATAAATAAACTGGAATTTCTGATTTCTGGTGGAATTTTTGCCTTTAATTTAAATATAATTACCAATGGAATACTCCTAGTCTATATAAGATATTTTCTTAGGATCCAGCTTTTCACAGCCCTAGGTCCTAGTCTCTTAATTTTAAGTATAGCCAATATTCTTGGAACTAGCATTGGATTTTTTGTAGGCTCCTTAAGAGTTAAAAATCAACAGTGGAAAAACATAGCAATTATTACTGTAAACCTTATACTTTCTTTTTCTTCTGGTATGATTGGTGAGGGCTTCAGGGAAAATATAGATAGGATATCTCCTATGATTAATAGGCTTAATCCTATTGCCATAGTAACTGATGGACTTTATAGAGTAAATATGCTTTCAAGCTATAGGCAGCTAGGTGAAGGACTAGTGATTCTAGGTCTTTATAGTCTTATACTTTTCTCTATATCATATTTACTACTAAGGAGGAGATCCTATGACAGTATATAAATATTTTTTTAAAATTGTTAATAAAAATAAGAACGGTATACTGCTTTATGTCCTTATTTTTTCCCTACTGTCAATTTTAAATTCACCTAGAAAGCCTAGGACAGATCTAGGTTTTCAGGAGACTAAATTAAATCTAGCTATAGTAGACTTAGAAGATTCCCCTAGTTCCAAGAACCTTCTAGACTACCTTTCAGAAAACAACAGGCTAGAGCCTATAGACTATGACCTAGAACTTATAAGGGAAAAAATCTTCCTTGGAAAAATCTCTGGCTGCCTAATAATAAAAGAGGACTTTAGTCAAAAGCTAAGGTCCAAGGAAGAGGCTCTAGACCTAATAATTGACAGCAAGTCACCAGATGGCCTTAAATTAAAAAATGACATAAGAAAGTATCTTATGTTTCTAGATGCCAGCTATAGCCAGGGTGACTATGACTTTCAACTGGTCTCCAAAGCCCTAAAGACTGATATAAATGTTATTCTGGAAAATAAGGAGTCTAAGGAAAGTCTTCATACCTTGAAATGGTTTAATACCTACTATAATTTTGTAGCCTATATTATAATGGCTATTTTTATATCCATAATAGGTTTTGTTATGAGTGATTTTAATAATAAGAACCTGGCTAGGAGAAATAAGATTTCGTCTATTACTAGACTTAGCTATAATTTCCAACTATACCTAGGCCAAATAAGCTTAGCTCTTTTAATAACAACAGTTTTTGTAGTAATCAGCCTCTTTCTACAAAGAGATCAGCTGGCCAATGTAAGAATTTCAGGCTTTATTATAAACACCTATATTTACTCCTTCTCTGTAGTATGCCTTACTTTCTTAATAAACAATATAAGTAATAATAAATATATAAAGAATATAGTATCCATAGTACTGTCTCTAGGTACCTCCTTTATATCTGGAGTTATGATTCCCCAGGAATTTTTAAATTCCACAGTTTTAAAGTTTGCTAGACTACTGCCTACTTATTACTTTGTTAAGGCCAATAATATCTATGCTGATAGAGGCTTTTTAAAAGCTTCTCTTTTAGTCATTCAACTACTCTTTGGAGCCTTCTTTCTAGTTCTAGGCTTTTACATCTATAGGATCAAATCAAAAGCTGAATAAGACAAAAAAATGAGAGGGACTAGCCCTCTCATTTTGCTATTTAAGAGCCTTTAAAAGCTCTTTTGTATATTCAAATACTCTTTCAGTTGAAGATATTGAAAGTCTTTCCTTTGGTGTATGAACATCATACATATTTGGTCCAAAGGATATAATATCCATATCAGGATACTTGTTGTTTATAACACCACACTCTAGACCAGCATGGATTACAGTAGTGTGCATGTCTTCTCCATATATCTTCTTATAAACCTCTAGGGCTACATCCCTAAGTTCTGACTCTGGCTTATATTCCCACTCTGGATACTCATTGCTTGTAATATAGCTTCCATCAGTTTGGTCTATAACATCTGTTATTTTCTTTCTTAGGTCTAAAAGCACCTTAGGACTTGATGATCTAGTGGAGTTTAGTATCTCTATATGATCATCATGAGTGTTAATAATAGCTAGGTTAGAAGATGACTCTACAACATCTTCATTTCCCTCTATATAGGTGAATACACCAGTGTGCATTTCTCCTATAAGCTTTAGATAGTCCTCTGTTACCTTTTCCTTTGTAACCTTATTTATAGGGGACTTCTCTTCAATTTTAATCTCAATATCTTTTTCAAAGTCATTGTACTTTTCTACAAGGTCTTTTATTATCTTGTCTGTCTTTCCTTCTAGGACACAGATATCTTCTTTTCTAACAGCGATTTTTGCTAGAGTCTGTCTAGGTATAGCATTGTCTTTTGTTCCACCTGTAACAGATACTATCCTTAAGTCTGTAAGCTTTTTAATTTCCTCTAGGACTTCATTTAAAATTTTATTTGAGTTTTTTCTCTCTGTATGAATTTCCATACCTGAGTGACCACCCATAAGTCCTCTTACTAGAACTTCATATTCTACAAAATCTTCTACTTCTTCAAATTCTAAAGGTAGCTTAACTTCAACTAGCTCTCCACCTGCAGAACCCATTACCAGTGTTCCCTCTTCTTCTGAGTCTATATTTAAATATCTTCTTCCTCTTAAGATGTCTTCTGAAAGTCCAAAAGCACCATCCATCTCAACTTCTTCTGCTATAGTAACTACTAGCTCTAGTTCTGGATGCTCTAGGCTCTGATCTTCTAGTATAGCCAGTCCCATAGCTACTGCTATACCATTATCAGCTCCTAAAGTTGTTTTGTTGGCATGTAGAAAATCTCCATCTACCATTAGCTCTATTGGGTCACAAGTAAAGTCATGCTTGCTGTCTTCTTCTTTCTCACAAACCATATCCATATGACCTTGAATAACTATTCCCTTAGAATTTTCATAGCCCTTAGTTGCTGGCTTTCTAATTATTATATTTAGTGTTTCATCTTGAATAGTTTCTAGACCTAGGCTTTCTCCTACTGACTTCAAGTAGTCGCTAACTTTTTTTTCATCGTAACTACATCTTGGAATATTTGACAATTCCTCAAAATAATAGAATACTCTTTCTGGTTTTAAACCTTTAACTGCTGACATTCTATAACCTCCTTTAAATTTAGAATAACCTTAATCAAACTATGACTAAGGTTATTCCCTGTAGACTTAAATTAATTACATCTTGTTCTTTGCGTTGTTTTCAGCTATCTTAACTATTAATTCTGAAGCTTTTCTCATCCATTCAGTTGGAACCATTTCATATCTACCATGGAAGTTCATTCCACCTGCAAATAGGTTAGGGCAAGGTAGTCCCATAAAGGAAAGTCTTGCACCATCTGTTCCACCTCTGATAGCCTTAATGTTAGGTTCTATACCTATTTCCTTCATTGAAGTTTCTGCCAGGTCTATTATCTCCATATGAGGCTCTACTTTCTCCCTCATATTGTAGTAGCTATCTTCAAGTTCGCATTTTATAGCTCCATTGTATTTTATGTTTAGATAGTCTACTGCCTTTTGGAATAGAACTTTCTTTTCTTCAAATTTCTCTCTAGAGTGGTCTCTTATTATATAGATAAATTCTGCATAGTCTACAGAACCTTCCATTTCATCTAACTGTATGAAGCCTTCATAGCCTGATGTATACTCTGGCTTTTGAGCTGCTGGTAACATCATTTCAAACTCCATACCAATTCTAAGAGCATTTACCATAACATCCTTAGCTGTTCCTGGATGAACATTCTTACCTTGGATCTTTAGAATTCCTGTAGCCGCATTAAAGTTTTCATACTCTAATTCACCTATAGGTCCACCATCTAAAGTATAGGCAAAGTCTGCTCCAAATCCTTCTACATCAAATAAGTCTGCTCCACGGCCGATTTCCTCATCCGGAGTAAATCCTATCTTTATATCTCCGTGTTTGATTTCTGGATGATCAACTAGATACTGCATAGCATCTAAGATCTCACAAATTCCAGCCTTATCATCTGCTCCTAGTAAAGTTGTACCGTCAGTTGTAATTAGTTCCATACCAACTAGTTCCTTTAATACTGGGAATTCATCAACTTTCATAGTATACTCGTCGTTTAGCTTAATATCTCCACCTTGGTAAACAAAAGTCTGTGGATTTGTACATTTTCCATCTAAATCCGGTGCAGTGTCCATATGAGCAATAAATCCTATAGTTGGAACCTTAAAATCCACATTTGACTTTAGTGTTCCATAAACGTAACCATTTTCGTCCTGAATAACATCTTCAAGACCTATTTTTTTCATATCTTCCACTATCATCTTTCCAAGCTCTAGTTGTCCTTTTGTACTTGGGCAGGTCTCACTTGATTCATCTGCTTTTGTATCTACAGCTATATACTTCTTAAATCTTTCTACTATATCCATATTGATTCCCTCCTAAATTTTATGCAAAAAATGAATATCCAAATAGCATTACTGCTGAGAAGACTCCTATAATACCCATTAATGGAAGTATAAACTTAAGCCACTTATCATAAGTTACGTCTACCATTTCAAGAGTTGCAAGTATTAGACCTGTTGGAGCTATGAAACTCATCCAACCTTGTCCCCAGTTATAAGCTGTTACTACTATTGCTCTTGATAGACCAACTGTATCAGCAAGTGGTGCCATAATAGGCATTGAAAGTGTTGCTAGTCCTGATGATGATGGAACGAAGAATCCTAGGAAACTAAATAGAATCATTTGTACTACTGCAAATATACCACCATTCATTCCCTCAACTACTCCTGATGTCTTATATAGTAATGTATCGGATATAAATCCATTATCCATAACTATGTTTATACCTCTAGCTACTCCTATAATAAGAACTACAGATACTAGATCAGCCGCACCTTCTAAGAAAGTGTTAACAGCTTCCTTCTCTGAAAATCCTGAAAGGAAGATAACTATAATTGATGAAGCTAGGAATAGTCCTGACATGTAGTCAAATCCCCATTGATATTTTGCTACTCCTAGTACTAGGATAACAAATGATGCTGCAAATACCAGTAGTATTGACTTTCTTCTCCAGTCAAACTCAATTAGGTTGTTTGGATCATAATCTTTTAAGAATTTCTCTCTTATGTGAGGCATGTCATCCTTGATAATTGATTGATTAGGATCCTTTTGAACTTTTCTAGCATACTTGTAAATATAAACCAATGTTATTATAGTTGCTAGCACTAGAGCTATTATTCTAAATGGCATACCTTCACTAAATGATATACCTGAAGCGTCTGATGCTACAACTATAGAGAATGGGTTTACTGTTGAGTACATAGTACCTATTGATGAACCCATGTATATAGCAGCTATACAAACTAAAGCATCATATCCACTAGCCACAAAAACTGGCATCAGTATAGGATAAAGTGCAATGGTTTCCTCTGCTAATCCAAAAGTTGTTCCTCCTAAAGCTATTAGGACAGTTACTATTGTAACTAGTATAAACTCTTTTCCCTTAGTTTTCTTTGAAAGAGATGCTATACCTGCGTCAAATGTACCAGTCTTATTAACTAAAGCAATTATACCACCTAAGATTAAAACGAATACCATAATATCAACTGTGTCTGCTATACCTTGTATTGGTGCTAAAATTACTTCCTTGATACCTTGAGGATTTTTAGCAATTTCCTTGTAAGTGTTAGGAACTGCCATTTCCTTTGTTATACTTCCATCTTTAAACTTAATTAGTTCAATTTGAATACCTAGATTTTCCAGTGTTTCTTGTTCTGCTGGATAGGTTTCAACATTTCCACTTTGGTCCACTACCTTAAATAAGTCTGCATCTGCATCGTATGATAGTTTTTCATATAGTCCAGCTGGTACTATAAAAGTTAAAACAGCTGCTAAAACTAAAACGATAAACAGGACTGTAAAGGCAGTAGGAAACTGTCTTTTCTTCTTTTCTTTAGCCATTGTAAACTCCCTCCAAATTTTTTTAAAAAATATTGTAATAATTCTGTCATAACTATATTTTAGCACAAGTTTTGCATATTTTTTAGCCCAATGCAAAAGTTTTCCCGGAGTTTTATATAGTCTGAAAATAGCTATTTTTCTTGCAATTTCCCTAGGCCCTAGCTTTAAAGGTCTCTAGCTTTCCTATGTATAAAGAAAGACAGGTGAAGTATTTTTATTTTCATCTAGGCCATCATCTTTATAAGCCTTTTGAATAAAAAAACAGGGCTTAACCCTGTTCTATTGTCTTAATTTTAAATATGAAATAGTAGTATTTAAAGGCTATTAAAAATATTATAAATACCCTCATAGCTAGAACATCTACTTTGAAAAAGGGAATAAGAAGCATAAGACTAGCAAAAACTAAGATAATAAACTTGGTCTTCCTAGTCATAGCTCTAGATTTATCAAAGGACTCCAGGTGTTTTTTATATAGTTTAGTTGATTTAAACCAAGTATCAAACCTGACAGATCCTTTCATGAAGAAAAATGAAGCCAACATGAGAAAGGGAACTGTAGGTAGGATTGGTAAAACTGCACCTACAGCACCTATACCCATAAATATAAATCCTAAAGCCACATATATAAATTTTTTAAGCTTAAAATCCCTTGAAAACACATGCTTTAAACATAAGATAGGTCTTTTAAAAATCATCCTAGGCCCAGCATAGCTCATAACTTTCTTGATTTTTTTTCTTTCTTCTGGCCCGTAGCAAGGACTTTTACAGGCACTGCAAAAACTTTTATCTTCTATATACCTACAGGAATCAATTCTTTTAAAGCTATAGTCTTCCAAGCTTTTACAGTCCTGACAAAGCCCTTCTTCTCCATGATTGCCCCTACAGTAAATTTCAAGCATCTCCCCTAGAACCTCTTTCTCCCTGTCTCTTTTCTTCTTAAGATCCATTAGCTAACCCTCCCTGAGTCTATAGTGTATTTCCTATGGGCTATTGATAGGGTTGAATCCCTGTGGGATACTAAAATCAAGGCCTGATCCTCCAAGGCCTCCTTAAGAACCTTTAGTATTAAGCCTTCATTTAGGCTGTCTAGATTGGAAGTAGGTTCATCTAGAAGAATCAAGTCTCCTCCATGTAGAAAGACCCTAGCAAGGCCCAGCCTCTGTCTTTCCCCACCAGATAGCTTGTCTCCCAGCTCTCCTATTCTTGTATCATAGCCCTTTTCTAGAGACATGATAAAGTCATGAATTTGTGCCTTCTTACTTGCCTCTATTACCTCATCTAGACTGGCATCCAGTCTTCCTATCCTAATATTATCTTCTATTGATTTGTTGAAAAGTTCTGTTTCCTGACTTAAATAACCCTCCATAATCCTTAGGCTAGATGTATTTATTTTCTCTATATCCTGGCCTGATATACTAAGATTTCCACTGTCCCTGGACCAAAATCTCATTATAAGCTTTAGAAGGGTTGACTTGCCACTGCCAGATCTTCCCTTTATTCCTATAACCTCACCTCTTTTAAGGTATAGATCAAGGTCTGATAAGATTTCTTCCTGGTCATAGGAAAAGTCCAGCCCCTCTATAGAAAGATCCTCAAATTCCAGGTCTAATCCATCCTGAATTTCCCTAACAAGAGGCTCCTCCTCCAGAAGATTAAGGACCCTTTCCCCACTGGCTAGAGTATGAAAAAGATTATTGGATAGGTTGGATAGGGCAAGTACTGGTCCAAAAGAACTCATTATTCCTACAAAAGGTAGTACAACCCCTATCTCATCTACCCTTCCCTTTTGGTAGAGAAAGAGCCCAAGGACAAGACTAATTAAACCAAAGCCATATAGGGCCATGTCCGATAGGATTCTACTAAAGGATTCCCTCTTATTTAGTCCTCCCTGAAGCCTGTAGAGATCTTCTGTCCTAGCCTTAATTTCTTCCAATCTCCTGCTGCCATAGCCATATTGATTTACCTCTCTTAGGCCCCTTAGACTGTCTAGTATATAGGTGTTTAAATCTCCTATACTATTTCTGTATTGAAGGCCCAGGTCCTTACCTAGTCTAGAGTTTAGGATGGGAACTAGAACCCCTACTGTCAGATAGGCCATAAGACCTACTAGACCATAGGCTGGATGAAAACTGGCTAGGAAGACTACCATTACAAGAGATACTATAAAAGCTATGGAAATTGGTGACACTGTATGGGCATAAAAGACCTCCAGTAGCTCTACATCAGATGTAATAATACTAATTAAGTTTCCCCTGTCCCTAGCCTCCAATTTTGCAGGTGCAAGCCTTCTTAAGGCCTTAAATACCTTGTCCCTAATAAGGGCCAGAACCTTAAAGGCCAGGTAGTGGTTTTGATACTGCTCTAGATACCTTAAAACTCCCCTAATCAAGCCTAAAAATATTAGGACTTTAAAGATTTCTGACCTAGTCATGGCAAGTTCAAAGCCCAGTTCTCCCATTAGGCCATATAGGCCAAAAATCATTAGGAATATGGCTGCTAGAAAGCCCAAAACTCCTGTAAATATAGCACCTAGCATAATATGTCCAAGGTTGGATACCAGGGCTATAAGCTCCTTCATAATCTTAAATCCAGATCTAGACAAGACCAACACCTCCATAGGATTCTAATTCCATTTGTTGACTAAAAAGCTCCTCATAGTAGCCCTTCCTTTCCATTAGGCTTCTGTGACAGCCTCTTTCCACCAGGTTTCCCTTCCTTAAAACATATATAGAGTCTGAATCCACTACATTTAAAAGTCTATGGGATATTAAAATAACTGTAGCCTGACCCTTCAAGCTATAAATAACCCTCATTATGTCCTCCTCACTCTCCCTGTCAATATTAGAAGTAGCCTCATCAAATATATAAACTTGGCTGGAACTTAAAAGTCCCCTAGCTATGGAAAGTCTCTGCCTCTGACCTCCTGATAGGTTGCTGCCCCTCTCCTTTATCTCTGTATCCAGTCCATCTTGTCCTAGGAAATACTCCTTTAGGTTTACCTGGTCTAAAATCTCCCAAAGCTTAAGATCATCTATCCCCTTCCTATTCAAAAGAAGATTCTCCCTAAGGCTAGCCTTAAAGATATGTTCCCCATGACTGATATAGGTAATATTTTCCATTATTGACTGGGAGCCTATATCCCTTAGCTCCCTGCCGTCCAAATCTATACTTCCCTCATAGGAGCTTTCATATCCCATTAAAAGTTTGGCTATAGTGGATTTCCCACTGCCAGACTCACCTACTATAGATATAAATTCTCCTCTATCTACACTTAAATCTATGTCCCTTAGAACCTTCCTGTCTCCATAGCTAAAGCCTAGCTTCTTTAGACAGATCCTATCAGGATTTTCTAGTTCTAAGCTTCCAGGTCTTTCTTCTAGATTTAGAAGCTTGAAGATCTTTTTAGAAGCAGATATACCATTCATTGATATGTGGAAAAAGGACCCTAGAAGTCTCATAGGTAGAAAAAATTCACTGGACAGCATAATTATAGCCAGACTGTGACCAAAACTTAGCCTTCCCCTACTAAACTCACCTATAGTTAATATGATTCCCAGAGCTGTACCACCATAGGCAACCAAATCCATAACTGTTATTGAATTTAACTGCATGGACAGAACCTTCATAGTAATAATCCTAAACTCCTCAGCCTCCTTATTCATCTGATCATTAATATAGTCATCAGAATCAAAAACCTTGAGGCTAGTAAGCCCCTGAATATTCTCTAGAAAACTATCCCCAAGGGACAGGTAAATAGACCAATACTTATCCAATAACTTTTTAGCAAATCTCATAACCGCCATAATGGATAGGGGGATTAGAGGCACTGCCAAAAGCAAGATTAAACTAACCTTAAGGCTGTATTGGGCCAGAAAGACAAAGAGGGTAATAGGTCCCAGCATACTATAAAAAAACTGGGGCAGATACTTACTGTAGTATACCTCCAGCTGCTCAACTCCCTCTGTTGTAAGCTGACTGATTTCCGCTGTAGTAAAGCTATCCTTATAGCCAGGTCCCAAGTTTAAGAGCTTTTGGTAGATTCTGGCTCTCAAGTCCTCCTTTAGTCCCTTAGTTGTTCTATAGGCCATAAGCCCAGCCTTATAGCTAAAGCCAGCCCTTAAGGCCATAAGCCCCAAAACAGCCGTAAGAGATCTAAGGGCTAGACTCCAATCTACAGTCCTATCAAGAATTAAACGGTTTAAAATATTACTTAAGATTAAAATTATTAAAATATTAGCTACCATAGCCAACCACTGATAATAAACATTTCGCCTTATGTACTTTCTTGAACTACCTAGTAAAGAAAGTAAATTTTTACTGATCATAACAGACCCTCCTCTTCTATTAAACCAGTTTATTTGATAATGATTATCACAGTCAACTATTTTAGGCCATCTTCCTAAGAAGCTTAAAAAAACCATAAAAAAATGCAAAAGTTAAAAACTTTTGCATTTTTCTATTTTATTGCTTCTATAGTTACTAGACCAGCAGCTTTTTCAGAGCCTGCCTCAGGGTCATAACCATAAACCATACTTATATTCCTAAAACCTAACTTTTCCATAAGCATCTTGATTTCTCCGAGACTCTTCCAGTAGATTGTAAACTTTTGTAGTTCTGTGTCTACTAGATTACCCTCCCTCCAATGTTCATACCTTAAAAGGCTAGTAGTAAACTGTTTTATATAGTCTATCTCTAGGTTTTTTGAGTTAAGGACAAGTCCATCCCCCTCCCCTAGTTCTAGAATATATGTATCCTCCTGATTTACATGAAAATCCTCTGGATATATTAAATCAAATATAAGTCTTCCCCCAGCTTTTAATGCCTTGTAAAAATTAGCCAGAAGCTTCTCACTGTCTTCTATAAGACAGAAGGAACCAGTAGGCATGATTATAGCCTCATAGTCCTCCTTCAAGTCTAAATTCAAAAGATCCCCCCTGTAAACCTTGGCTTCCAAAGCTCTAGAATCTAGGTTTTCCCTGCAAATTTCTAGCATATGATTAGAACTGTCTATTCCATCAGCCTTAAATCCCTCCTCTAAAAGAGGAATTAAGAATCTACCTGTTCCCACACCTGCCTCCAATACCTGTCCTTCAATTCCCCTAAGCCTATCTATATAGTAGTCTATATCTCCACCTATAGATCTGCCTACAGGCTTACTTGCCTCATAGTAGGCTGTACTTAAGGGTCCATAATCTCTATACATAATAGATCCTCTCCCTATATCTTAATTCGTACTCTTCCCTGGTCATGGAATATATGTGAAAGTCATGAACCTTGCCATCGTAATTTAAGGCTGCCTTTCTTATTATTCCTTCTTTTTTAAAGCCCAGTTTTCCTATTACATTTTGTGACTCCATATTAAAATCAAAGTGCCTTACTGATATTAATTCAAGATTGGCTACTTCAAAACCATAGGCTATAATAGCTTTTGCCGCTTCTGTCATATAGCCCCTATTCCAATACTTTTCATTTAGGGCATAACCAAGGGACAGGGCCTTGTTTTCACCTATCTGTCTTAGTTCATCTTTACTTAGCTCTATACATCCTATTAACCTATGCTCTTCTACCAATTCTATGGCCCAAAGATAGCTGTGGGTCATCATTTGTTCCAATATGGAATAGCTTTCTTGAATACTTCTGTGAGGAGGCCAACCTGCCCTAGGCCCTACCTTAGCTGACCTGCCATAGTCATAAAAATCATCCAAATCATCCCTCTTAAGTGGCCTTAAAATAAGCCTTTCCGTTACTATCTTCATAGAGACCTCCTACTTATATAATAAAATATAAAACTTATCCACAATAAATCAAATTTAGCACCTAAAATATCTTAACTTATTAACACTTAAGTCAAGATATGTGGACTAGTGGATTATTGAAAATAAGCCTCTCAATCTATTTTCCTTAAAAAAACTCTCTATTAAAGCTAATCTAAATTGTATTTTATAAAAGCTAGCCCCTTATAGTCTGCAGCACCCACCATTCCATTTTTCTTATAGAATGCTATGGTTTCCTTAGTATTATCAGGCATTAAAACTATCTGGCCAACCGATTTATATTTTTCTAAAATTAAATTTAATAATTCACTCCCTATACCTTGACCCTGGTATTCCTTCAAAACTAATATGTCTTGAATATAAATCATTGTATGCTGATCTCCTACAAGACGGATAAGGCCAACTAATTTATGGTTATCCCAGGCTGTTAGTAACTCCAAGGGATTATCAATAGCATTTTTAAATCTGGTTTTATCTTTTGTATATCCATACCACCAACATCTTCATATAAACTTACTATGTCTTCAATTTCAGCTATAAAATCTTCTTTAATTTTTATCATATTCATTGTTTTCCTCCCCAAATTTAATTATGTAATTTGAAGAAGACTTCTTAGTCTAACCATCTTGTCCAATCCTTTTATTACTTCTAATTAAACTAGAATATTTACTGTCCCTTTGAAATTTGAATAAGTCCTGCACAATGGGATATCTCTGTGAAACTAATATTTTTATTATATAAAGATTCTTTTAACTCTTCAAAAACAAAATAAATTTCTTCGTCGTCCCAATACTCATTATAATTTGCTTTACATTTTTCTAATAATTCTCTTCTTTTAAAAGCTATATCTCCAATGATGATTTTTCCATCTTCATTAAGATAGTTTTCAAGTTTTTCAATAAACTCATTTTTCTCTTCATCCTCTAAATGGTGCATTGCATATGTGCTAATAATATAATCAAAGGAATGATCTTTTATTTCTTCTGGTAAGCCTTTTGAAAAATCATATTTAATTAAACTTGCAAGGGGCATTTTTTCTTTTGCTATTTCTATCATGTTTTGTGAAAAATCTATGCCATATATTTCATAGCCATCATCATAGAGTTTTTTAGTTAATATTCCTGTACCAAATCCAATATCTAGTATTTTTGCCTTTTCTCTTTTGTGGACTATATTATAAATAGTATTTAAAACATACTTATAGCCTGCAAATGGATATTCATCATTTTCTTCACTTAACTCTACACTTTTGTCATATCCATCTGCCCATAGATCAAAACCTTTACTATCTAGCATTTAAAAATCCCTCCCTAGTTATTTCATAGTCCACTGCACTTCTCCAATTTCCAAGCTGATCCTTAAAGGCCCTTTCTCTTAGGCCTAGCCTTCTAGCTCCAAGCTTAAATTCATAAACATGCTGGGCTCTTTTATTTTCAACTAAGGTATCCCAGCTAATTATATCTAAAGGCTCCTTAGAATTAATCTCCTTATCTGTAAACAAAAACTCAAATAGAATTTTTATAATTTCTGTACCATAGCCCTGATTCTGATAGCTAGTGTCACATATCTTCCAACCAGCACTGGCACTTCCACCAGCCTTAATCCTATAGCTTAATTCCCCAACTGGCCTATTATCAATTTCAATTATACAAAGCTGGCTTAATTTTCCTTCCCAGGTTCTTATCTCATCTTCTATATCATCTAAGGTCTTAGCTAGACCATTTGGAAAGCCTGCGTGTTCCATAATCCTACCATCATTCCACCAATCCATTAAAATTCTAGCATCCTCAATAGCAGCACTTCTAATAAATATATTATCCTTTTCTATCCTCATAATCTTCTCCCATAAATTATTTGGAGGACCTATAGTGTCTCTGCCCTCCCTAGAGACTTATTTATAGCCTGTATTTTTATCATAATAAAAACCCCCTTAAGATTCTAGTAGATCTAGAAATCTACCTTAATAGTTATCTTAGCCTTAATCCTTGGCCTAAGCAAGCTATATATGCCTATTCCCTTTTATTTCTTATGGTCTAAACTGAAAAACTAATAATTCAAAGCTACTTCAAATGAAAAAAGACATTGGAAATAAAATCTTCCAATGTCTTAAATAAGCCTAGCTAAAGTCTATTTTTCTAACCTAACCAAGGTCTCACAGTGTGGAGTTCTTGGGAACATATCCATTCCTGTCATCTTAACTACCTTATAACCCCTGTCCTTAAAAATTTCCAAGTCCCTGACTAAAGTTACTGGATTACAGGAAATATATACAAAAACCTCTGGATCAAAGTCAATTATCTTCCCAATAGCCTTAGGGTTTATACCCTCCCTTGGTGGATCCACTACTATAAGATTAGGTCTATAATTAAGGTCATCTACTGCCTCC
>JASLIL010000063.1 GCA_030152145.1 Tissierellales bacterium | reverse complement strand
AAATGATTTTTTAATTAACTATATAATATTAAATGGAGGGAAAAACATGAATCAAAGAAGAAAAGTAAGTATATTTTTAAGTCTTATTTTAGTTTTAAGCTTTGTTTTTGGTAGCTTTGGGGAAAGCGCTTTCGCAGAAGCTGGGGACAAGACCATAAGATTGGTGCATTTAAATGATATTCATGCTCGTGTAGCTGAAAATGAAAGAGAAGGTGCTATGGGATTTGCCAAGCTGAAGACAGTTTTAGATGGACTTAAGAAGGAAAATCCTAATACTCTAGTTATTAGTGCTGGAGATACTTTCCATGGAACAACAGAGGTAAATGTAAGTCAAGGTGAAGCTATGACTAAGTTTATGAACATGGCAGGTTTTGATCTTATGGTACCTGGCAACCATGACTTTAACTTCGGCTATGAGAGATTGTTAGAATTAAAGGATATGTGTAATTTTCCTATTATTACAGCCAATGTATATGAAAAATCAGGAGAAACTAAGTTTGATGCCTATACTATAAAGGAAGTTGATGGTATAAAGCTAGGTATATTTGGCTTAACTACTGAGGAAACAGCTTTTAAAACTCATCCAGATAATGTTAAGAATGTAGACTTTAAGGATCCAGTAGAAGAAGCTAAAAAAGCTGTGGAAGCCCTTAAGAATGAGAAGGTTGACCTTATAGTTGGAGTTACTCATATGGGAGTTGAAGGTACAACTAAGACTACTACAGAAGAATTAATTAAAAAAGTTGATGGTATAGATCTTGTTATAGATGGACACAGTCACGAAGAAACAAATGAGAAGATAAACAATACACTTTTAGTTCAGGCTGGTAGCTATACTAAAAATGTTGGAGTTTTAGATCTTAAGTTTAAGGATAATAAGCTTGTAGAATCAAAGGAAAAATTAATAAAATATGAAGAAGTTAAGGAGCTTGAAGGAGATAAGGAAGTAGCTAAGGCTCTAGAGGATTTAAAGGAAGCTAACAAGGAAATATTAGGAGTAGTTGTTGGAGAGACTAAGGTAGACCTAGACGGGGAAAGAGGAGACGTTAGAACCAAGGAAACCAACCTAGGAAACCTAGTTGCAGATATTATGATGGCTTCAGCTAATGGGGATATAGCCTTTACCAATGGTGGAGGAATCAGAACTAGCAAGCCAGCAGGTAAGCTTACTAAGGGAGATATAATAGAAATAGTTCCTTTTACTAATACCCTAGCAGTTATAGAGGTTACAGGCCAAGAACTATTGGAAGGTCTAGAAAGAGGAGTAGACTCCTACCCAGAAGAAGCAGGACACTTCCCACAGGTTTCAGGTATAAAGTATAGCTTTAATCCAAATAAACCAGTAGGAAGTAGGGTTTTAGGTGTGGAAGTTAAGGGAGAAAAATTAGACCTTAATAAAAAATATAGATTGATAACAAATGATTTTATAGCAGCTGGTGGAGATGGTTACACTATGTTTGAAGGTAAGCCTTTCCTAGAAGAGGGAGCTTTGCTTTCAGATATGTTTATAGCCTATCTTGAAAAGAATAAGCTTATAGAGCCAAAGCTTGAAGGAAGAGTTACTATAGTAGACAAGCCAGTTGAGAAGCCAGAAGTAAAAGAACTTAAGATAGTAGCTAATGGCAAGGAAGTTAAGCTTCCAGAAGGTATGGGAGAGTTTGTAAACAAGGATGGAAGAATTTTAGTTCCAGTTAGGGGACTTTTTGAAGGCCTGGGCCATGAAGTTAAGTGGGATCAAAAGACTAAAGAGGTTAAGATCTCAGAATATGTTACTATTAAAATAGGCCAGGAAGAATTACTTGTTAACGGAGAAAAGGTTAAGATGGATGCTAAGGCTGAAATTAAAGATTCTAGAACCTATGTACCAGTAAGATTTATAGCAGAAGCTTTAGGATATGAAGTTGAATATGATAAGGCTACAAACACTGTAAATATGAATCTAAAGGTAAACGAAGAAATTAAGCCAGCAGCATAGGCTATAAAATACCCACTAGGAAAACTAGTGGGTATTTTTATGGCTATTTATTCTGTTTTAATGGCCTCTAGGGCAGATAGGTTCATGGCTCTTTTGGCTGGATAGTAGCCAGATAGAATACCTATAAGGCTGGAAAAACCTACAGAGGCAAAGGCCAGCCATACAGGAATAATACTTATCTTTCCCCCCGCTCCACCACTCATATCAGCCAGGAAGCTTCCTCCTACAAGATTTATAATCTTTGATATGCTCAAGCTAAAGAAGAGGCCTAGTATTCCTCCAAGAAAGCCAATTATGGCTGACTCAAAGAGAAAGAGGTTTTTTATATCCCTAAGAGAGGCACCTATAACCTTCATAACACCAATTTCCTTGGTTCTTTCATAGATAGACATAATCATAGTATTGGTTATACCTATAGCAGCAACTATAAGGGATACAGCCCCAATACCACCTAGGACAGCCTGGATGGTTCCGGACATTTTTTTCATCTCATCCAGCATATCTGTTAAGCTAAAGGCCTCGTGGCCCATATCCTTTATGGCAGTCTGTATAGCCACCACATGATCCAGATCATCTACCTTAACCAAAACAGACTGGTAGCCCTTAGGCTTTTTTTCCCTATTCCTATTGTCCTTATTAAGGCTCTCCTTTTCCTTAATTAGCTTTTCAACAGTCTTAAAGGGCATAAAGACAGACCAGTAGTTATCAGAATTTCCCTCAGCCAGAACACCAGCAGTCTTAAATTTATATTTTTTATAGTTAGGTTTGTTCTCACCAGGCTCAGGTTTAGAACCATAGTTATCATCAAGAGTAAGAAACATCTTATCCTGCATAAGATCAAATTCAGGCTGTCTAGCATTGTAGTTTTTAGGATTATAGAAACTATCCTTAATCCCACCACCCATAACCAGGTTCATATCATCACCAGGTTGAAGCAGCCTACCCTCATCTAGCTTGTAGTCAAAGTGTTCCATGGTTTCAGGTAGGATACCCTTAATAGAAACATTGGATATATACTTGCCATTGACTATAGAAGCCTGTAGGTCTAAAAGAGGAGTAACAGCCACTACATGGGGCATATTCTTAAAATTAGCCAGGGCATTGTCATCTAGAACAGCCTTCTTCTTGTCCTTGGCCGCCATATCCTCAGGGCCAAACATATTATTAGAAGACACAGTTATAGTAGTCAAGCTACCCATAGATTCAATCTGAGCCTTTAGGCTCTCACTCATACCAATACCTAAACTAAGCATAACAACTATAGAACTAGTACCAATTATAACTCCTAAGATAGTAAGGAAGGTCCTAAGCTTTCTCCTCCATAGATTCCTAAGTCCCATTTGAAAAAGATCTCTTTTATTCATCGCCATCTATCCCTTGATCATCTTCTATAAAATCATCAGCTTTTTTCCTCTTATAGTACTTAAAGCCAGTAAACCCTCCAATAAGAGCTATAAGTCCAATCCAAAGCCACTTGTTCTTTATAAGCCTCTTAAACTTGCCTTCTTCAGGCTCCATAGGGAAGTCATCTCCTCCCTCATCTATAAATCCAGGAAGGACATTGCTGGTAAAAGCTTCCCTTCTCTCTATAAGTTCACCACTGGCATCTTCATAGGTAAAGACTATTTCACCCTTAAGTTCCCCCTCCTTATCAGCAATAATACTAGCATCAAAGCTATCACTATTACCTACTTCAAAGTTACCTACATAGTAGTTTCCATTTTCCTTTTGGAAATCACCCTCAAGTCTAACCATAAGATTGTAAAGGGTAACCTTACCAGTATTGAAAAACTCCACATTTATAGGGCTGGCTTCATTTTGATAGATTTCACTAGGAATATCAAATTGGCCTAGATCCAATCTAGATTTTTGTATCACAGGTACTCCTATTAGTTCTGTAGCAGTAAATTCCTGGGCCTTGGCATCCTCATACTCAAAATTGGCTGTGATAGTATAGGTTTTGGCCTTGGCATCAGGCATGGCAAACATCTTGATGGATTTTTCCACACGGCCCTTAGGAGGAATACTATCTATATAGAAGGTATTACTAGTGTCAACTGGCGTAAAAGCACTGTTACCACCTCCAGAAGCATCTTCAGCAGTCTTTTCATCAGAAGTCAGGAAGATCTTTATATTCTTAACAGCCTTTTTTTCATTGGTATTGAAGAAGGAAAGATTCATGGTAAAATCTTCTCCAGCCATAACCATAACAGGATCAATAGTATACTTATCTATTATAAGTTTTGGCTTATGTTGAGGCTGCTCAGGCTTAGGCTTATCAGGTTTTGGTTCAGGCTTGGGAGGATTGCTAACCAGGATACCAGCAAATTGATTTACTACATATTTGTTGTCCTTACCCTCATTTAACTCATCTTCATACTCTACTATTATATTTATAGGATAGTTCATGGTTTGACTCTCTTTAGTAGGCATCATGGTAAAGTTAAGCTTAACTCTTTCCTCTCTTTTTAGAAGGTTAATCTTTCTAATGCTTTGGCTCTTGGCTACAACAGCCTCTGGGCTAGTAGACTCAACCTTAACTATGACATTCTTAGCATCAAGATAGCCGGAATTGAAAAGATCAAAGCTAATATTAAAGTCTTGGCCAGGTTTTATAGGACTGGTAGAATACTTTAGGCCTTCAATGGAAAGCTTGGCATTTTTACCACTTTTCTTACCAATATTTAAAAAGATGGACTGCTTATCCTCTATAATTTCATTATTAAACTTGTATCTTAGATTAACTATAAGCTCATGGCCACCTAGGGCAGCACTAGAACTAGCTTTTATTTGGTACTTAACAGAATCACTAGAAAAACTCTTGATCTTATTTAAAAACTTCTTGTTTGAACCCTTGCTAACAAAAAAACCTTCACTGGCATTTAGGTTATCCAGGGAAATCTCCAGGTCAGTAACCTCAGTATTACCCTTGTTTTCAACCTCTATAAGAAGGTCTGTAGTGCTACCAGGATAAAGGTTACCAAGGGAAGTAGAAGCATCCTTTATTATAAGACTAGGCAACTTATTATAGTTGTTTACCCTAAGGTAGATAGTCTCTGTAAGGCTAGAGGTCTCTGGAATAGTATCTAGAGTCTTTCCACTGTTCTTATCAAAAACTTCATTTTCAAAGTCATACTCAAGCTTTAAATCTATAGGGTAGATTCCCTCCTTAGCGTCATTTCTAACACTAATAGCCAGGCCAGAACTCTCCCTATCATTGGGCCTAAGTCTTCTAATAGTAGAGCTACCAGTAAGAGAATTAATGCTAAAAGGAGCATCTCCACTAGGGCTAGCAATTATTTTTATATTATTGGCACTATTACGGCCACTATTCTTTATATCAAAAGATATATTTAGGCTATCACCAGCATTGGCTACAGGTATCCTCTTATTTTCTATGGACAGGGAAGGCTTATCCTTGCTGGTTCTAGTTTCTGGAGTAACACTATCCCCTTCTGCAAAGCTTAGTCCAGCAAAATTAAGGACTATAACTGCCATAAGTAAAAAACTATAAAATCTATTGATCTTCTTCATATCTTCCTCTCCTCATGTTTTCGATTTTTTCAATCTGTCCATCCCTCAGATGAACAACCCTATCAGTATAGGGAGCTATTTCTGTATCATGGGTAACTATAATCAGGGTCTGATCCAAGTCCTCAGCCATACCTGTAATAAGGTCCATAACCTCAAGAGTAGTCTTGGTATCTAGATTTCCCGTAGGCTCA
>JASLIL010000048.1 GCA_030152145.1 Tissierellales bacterium | reverse complement strand
CCCATTTCTTTAACTAGCTGACCATTTACAGAAACCCTGCCAGCCTCTATAATCTCTTCAGATTTTCTCCTTGAAGCCACGCCACACTTGGCCATATACTTTTGTAGTCTCATATTAATCACCCTCTAACCTTACTTCAGGCAGCTCATCTATACTAGATATTGATAGTAAAGATAGGAAGTCATCAGTAGTCCTATATATAATAGGTCTTCCTGGACTATCTAGTCTACCAGCCTCATAAATTAAATTTCTTGACATTAAGGTCTCAATTACCTTGTCTGACTTAACCCCTCTTATAGAATCTATTTCTGATTTTGTAACAGGCTGCTTATAGGCTATTATAGAAAGAACTTCTAAGGCCGCATTGGAAAGCTTAACCTTCTCTATTTTGACAGTCAGTTTTTTTATCCAATCAATATATTCTTCCTTACTAGTCAGCTGAACTTGATCTCCAGATACAACCAAACTTAAGCCTCTGTTTAAACTAAAATCCTCTTCCATTTCCTTGATTATTGATTTGACTTCAGAAACTTTCAAGTCTAAAACCTTTGCCAATTCCTTTATTTCCATTGGGTCTCCCCAGACAAACAATATATTCTCTATGATTTTAAAAATATCTTTCATGACAATCACCTAACCTACTTTAACTAGAATTATTTCACTGTAATTTTCTTCCTGGATTATTTTTATAAATTGATTCTTAGATAGCTCTAGTATGGCCAGAAACATACTTATAATTTTTTCCCTTATATAGACCTTCTCAAAGATTTCCATAAAGTTAACTTGCTCATAACTTGTAAGTATTTTTTTTATATCTTCTATAGACTCATCTACAGGATACTCATCTCTTTCTATTTTATCCAAGTCAATATCTTCCATGACCTTCTTTCTTATAACTAGTTCAAAGGCCTCTTTTAACTTATCAAGACTTATATTATCCAACCTAAGTTCTTCCTCTTCATAGGTCGACAGATCTTCCTGCTTCTTTGGTATCCTCTTATTGTAATCTTCCATTTCATCCTTAAATATCAGGCTAGCCTTTTTATATTTTCTATACTCTATAAGCTGATGAACTAACTCTTCACGTGGATCTTCCTCAAACTCTTCCTTTTTAGGTAAGAGCATTTTTGATTTTATTTCCAAAAGAGTTGATATCATTAGAATGAAGTCACTAGTAATAGTTAAATCTAGTGACTTCATTTCATTTAAATATCCAATATATTGATTGGTAATATGATTTATAGGAATATCGTAAATATCTATCTTAGCATCCTCTATTAGATGAAGTAAAAGATCCAATGGACCCTCATATTCATTTATCTTAACCCTATACTTCATAATTATCTCCTACTATAAGTTATTTTTATCTATTTTCTCATAAACCAATGGATTTTTATGAACCTTTTCCTCCACGATTTCAAAGGCATCATAAATATTTCTCTCAACATACTTAACCTTATCCATATCATTTCCATGAATAGTTATTAAGATCTCACCTTCAGAAACATGGTCTCCTATTCTCTTATTTAAAACCATACCAACAGCTAGGTCTATAACTGTATCTATAGTCTCTCTTCCTGCCCCTAAGTGTAGGGCCAGGGCTCCAAGACCTTCTGTATCTATAGATTTTATATATCCCTCATATTTAGATTTAAGCTCCACTACATACTTGCTTTTTGGTAATAGGTCTGGATTTAAAATCTGCTCCTTGTTTCCGCCCTGATGTTCCACCATCTCTGCAAATTTTTCAATAGCTCTACCAGAACTTATGGCCTCCTTAAGCATAGCCTCTGCCTTATCCTTATCATCTGTAACCTTTCCAAGAACCAATAGTTCCTTTCCAAGCTCCATAGATAATTTGTAAAGATCACTAGCTTCATGTTGGCCCCTTAAAATCTCTATGGCCTCTAAAACCTCTAGAGAATTTCCAATGGCATTTCCCAGAGGCTGGTTCATATCTGTAACCATGGCTAGGGTTCTACGGCCAACACCTTCTCCTACTGATACCATCATTCTTGATAGGGCCTCAGCAGATTCCAGGTCTTTCATAAAAGCCCCTGAGCCCATCTTCACATCTAGCAAAATAGCATCAGAATCTACAGCTAACTTTTTAGACATTATACTGCTGGTTATAAGAGATATATTATCTACAGTAGCTGTCACATCTCTTAGGGCATATATTTTCTTATCAGCTGGAGTTATATTTCCAGTTTGACCACATATTGATATGCCTATATCATTTACTTGGTCTATAAAATCACTTATTTCTATAGCTGTATTCAAGCCATCAATAGAATCTAATTTATCTAAGGTTCCACCTGTATGACCCAGTCCCCTACCTGACATTTTGGCAAAGGGAACTCCACAAGCTGCTGTTAAAGGTCCTAATATCAAGGTAGTTGTATCAGCAACTCCACCAGTAGAATGCTTGTCTACTATAGTCCCTTTTATTTCATCTAATTTAATAGTATCTCCTGAATCTCTCATTGCTTCAGTTAGATACCTGGTTTCTTCACTATCCATCTTATTTATAAATATAGCCATAAGAAAGGCAGACATTTGATAGTCCTTTATACTTCCATCTGTATAGCCCTTGATCATAAAGTCTATCTCTTCCCTACTTAACTTATAAGCATCTCTTTTTTTTCTCAAAATATCATAGGTTCTCATAATCTAATCCTCCTAAAGTGACTTTAGGATTTCTCTTACTAAAGCCTGAAATTTATCTTTAACTAATAAGGATACCTCTACAACTTCTTCATGATTTAAAGGTTGGTCTAATACACCTGCAGCCATGTTGGTAATACAGGAAATTCCTAATATTTTCATTCCACCATGGGTAGCAACAATAGTCTCTGGAACTGTTGACATTCCAACAGCAGATGCTCCTACAATTCTAGCCATTTTAACTTCTTGAGGTGTCTCATAGGTTGGGCCAGTAAACCACATATAAGCTCCTTCTTTTAAGTCTATATCCAATTTTCTAGCAGCTTCCCTTGCTATATTTCTATAGTCCTTATTATAAACTTCTGATAAGTCTACAAATCTAGGTCCTACCTTCTCATTGTTGCCACCAATTAGAGGGTTTACTCCAGCAAAATTTATATGATCTGTTATTAACATCAAGTCTCCAGGTTTAAAGTCTGTATCAACTCCACCAGCTGCATTGGTAACCAAAAGACTTTCTATTCCCATATCCACCATAACTCTAATAGGTAATACAACATCTTCTATTGGGTAGCCTTCATAGTAGTGAAATCTTCCCTGCATGGCTAGGACATATTTTCCCTCTAATTCTCCACAAATTAATTGTCCTGCATGTCCCTTAACTGTAGACACTGGGAAATTAGGTATATCTTCATACTTTATAATAGTTGCATTTTCTATTTCTTCAGCTAAACTGCCAAGTCCTGATCCTAGTATTATGGCTAGATCTGGTTTTCTGTCTATCTTACCTAGTATAAATTTTGACGTTTCTTCTATTTTCTCATAATTAATCATATCTACATCTCCTTTGAAATATTTATAAGAGTTTGAGGGGTAATGTCAACCCCTATACAACTTCCATATTTTTTTACCAAGCTCCATACAGACTGACGACTTAGGGCTTGCCCCTTATAGTTTAAAAACAAGTAGTCAGTATCAAATTTCTCAATCAAGTCCAAATAAAGCTTAAATTCTTCCACTAGCTTAATATTTAAATAATGTAGGCTCCCATTTAAGGTAATGGTACCTAGGTCTAGGTCCAGAATTTCCTTCTTCATTAAGGGTATTGATTTAAGTTCTATATTAGAGTAATAAATTAACTTTAATAGAATACTATCCATGTATCTAATCATTCCTTGGGAATACTTATAGGGTGCCATAAATAGTTCCTCTAGATTAATTGTTTCCAATTTAGGTTTTCTAGTTTTATCAGCCTTAAAATCCAGATCAAAAGTTGGGTTCAAGTTTATTTTACCCATATTCAAGAAATAATTATAAAAAGATTTTAATGAGGACACTCTCCTGGAAATTGTTGAATCCCTATAATTGCCTTTTTTTAAATCAATAATATAAAGATATATATCAGACTTGCTAGCCTTTCTTAAATCCTTTCCTCTTAAAAAGTCCTTAAAATCACTAATGTCTGATATGTAACCCTCCACTGTAGCTTCCTCTAGTCCCCTGCCCTTTAATAAATAAGTTCTGTATTCATCTAACAATGTCCTTACCTCTCTATAAATGAATTTACATACATAAGTCCAAGATTTGTCTTACTATCTCTTAGATCTCCTAACTTTACTAAATGAACAGCTTCCTCAAACTTCATCTTCCTTATCCTTAAGTACTCACCCTCACAGCCCACTTGATCACTAATCTTTCTTATACTATTAGTATAAAAAACATGGATTTTCTCATTTGAAAAGCCTGAGGAACTATAGAATTCAAATAAATACTCTAACTTGTCTACATCATAGCCAGTTTCTTCCCTAAGTTCTCTTATGGCTGCCTCTCTAGGCTCCTCGCCCAAGTCTATTTTTCCAGCTGGAATTTCAAGCAAAACTTTTTCTATAGCCTTCCTATACTGTTCCACCAGTATTATATTACCCTCTTGATCCAAAGCAACTATTGCAACCGCTCCTGGGTGCTCCACAATCTCTCTTTTTGAATATTTCTTATCTGGTAATTCAAC
>JASLIL010000017.1 GCA_030152145.1 Tissierellales bacterium | reverse complement strand
TCCTAGTACTCTAGGTACCTCAGTGCTCTTAGCATATACTCTTAAACCTGGCTTTGAGATTCTCTTAATTCCGCTAATTACCTTCTCATCATTTGATCCATATTTAAGTTCAACTCTAATAACGCCTTGCTTTCCATCATCTATAACATCAAAACCCTTGATATACCCTTCATCAAGTAATATTTGGCTTAATTCTTTCTTAATATTTGAAGCTGGGATATCAACAGAGTTGTGTTTTGCATTAATTCCATTTCTTACCCTAGTTAACATATCCGCTATTGGGTCAGTCATCATATTAAACTACCTCCTCTCTCAACCTTTTTACTACCAACTTGCTTTTCTAACTCCAGGTATTTCACCTTTATAAGCTAATTCTCTAAAGCAAATACGGCATACTCCATATTTTCTTAAATATCCATGAGGTCTTCCACAAATTTTACATCTGTTGTATTCTCTTGAGCTAAACTTTTGTTGTCTTTGTTGTTTAACTTTCATTGATTTTTTAGCCAATTTAAGTTCCCTCCTTTATCTACTATCTACTTTTTGAAAGGCATACCCATTAATTGTAAAAACGCCTTTGCTTCTTCATCTGTGTTAGCAGTAGTAACTATGATGATATCCATACCTCTCACGTTTTCTACATCATCATATTCTATTTCTGGGAATATTAATTGTTCTTTTATTCCTAAAGCATAATTACCTCTACCATCAAAAGACGTAGGTTTAACCCCTCTAAAGTCTCTAACTCTTGGTAATGAGATATTCATAAGTTTATCTAAGAAATCATACATTTTCTCTCCTCTTAGAGTAACTTTTGTTCCTACGTTCATTCCTTCACGTAGCTTAAAGTTAGCGATTGACTTCTTAGCATGTGTTAGAATAGGCTTTTGACCTGTGATTAACTCTAACTCTCTAACCCCACTATCCAATAATTTCTTATTCTCTTTAGCTTCACCAATTCCCATGTTAATTATGATTTTCTCAACTTTAGGTACTTCCATAACGTTTGAGTATTGGAATTTTTCCATTAACGCTGGTACAACTTCACTTTGATATTTTTCCTTTAATCTGGAAGTCATCTGTATTACCTCCTCTCACTAGTTCCTATTTTAATACTTCTCCACATTTCCTACAAACTCTAGCTTTTGATCCATCTTCTAAGAATTTATGTCCTACTTTAACGCCCTTTTTATCTTTCTCGCAGTAGTACATAACATTTGAAGCATGTATTGCACCCTCTTGCTTCACAATCCCACCCTGTTGAGTTGGCCCTTGTGGTTTAAGGTGTCTTGTTATCATATTCACGTTTTCAACGATAACTTTATTTTCTTTAGGGAATGTTCTAAGAACTTTTCCTGTCTTTCCCTTATCTTTTCCTGCAACAATAACTACATTATCACCATTTTTAATATGCATACTTTACACCTCCTCTTATAGTACTTCCGGTGCTAAAGATATTATCTTCATAAAGTTTCCACTTCTTAACTCTCTAGTAACTGGTCCGAAAATACGAGTTCCAGCTGGGTTATTATCATCTTTAATTATAACACCTGCATTATCATCAAATTTTATATATGAACCGTCATTTCTTCTTACACCATGTTTTGTTCTAACAACAACAGCTTTAACTATGTCACCTTTTTTAACAACTCCACCAGGTGTTGCAGCTTTTACAGAACAAACTACAGTATCTCCGATTCTAGCATACTTCTTGTTAGTTCCACCTAATACTCTAATAACTAATAACTCTCTAGCTCCTGAGTTATCAGCAACCCTTATACGACTCTCGGTTTGTATCATCAGAATACCTCCTTTCTAGATCAAGAACCTATTTAGCCTTTTCTACGATATTAACAAGTCTCCATCTTTTATCCTTACTAATAGGTCTTGTTTCCATAATTTTAACTATATCTCCAATTTTACATTCATTGTTTTCATCATGCGCTTTAAATCTTGAAGTTTTTCTTACTTGTTTTTTATAAAGTGGATGTGTTACGAAAGTTTCAACAGCAACAACAATAGTTTTATCCATTTTATCACTAACAACACGTCCAACTCTTACCTTACGATTACCTCTTTCCATTTAAGATTAACCCTCCCTTCCCATTCCTAGCTCACGTTCTCTAATAGTAGTTTTTACACGGGCAATATCTTTTCTAACTACTTTTATTCTCATAGGATTGTCTAATTGACCTGTAGCCAATTGGAATCTTAAGTTAAATAATTCATTTTTTAAATCTAATAACTTAGCATCTAATTCTTGATCTGTTAATTGGCGAATTTCTTTAGCCTTCATTAGCTTCACCACCCTTTTCTTGATCCTCACGTTTTACGAACTTAGTTTTAATAGGTAATTTATGTGCAGCTAATCTCATAGCCTCTCTAGCTAATTCTTCAGATACTCCACCCATTTCAAACATAATTCTACCTGGTTTAACAACAGCTACCCAATACTCAGGTGAACCTTTACCGGAACCCATACGTACTTCTGCTGGTTTTTCAGTTACTGGTTTATCTGGGAATATTTTCACCCAAATATTACCGCCTCTTTTTATATATCTTGTCATAGCTCTTCTTGCTGCCTCTATTTGGTTAGCAGTAATCCAAGCTGGTTCTAGAGCTTGTAATGCAAAGTCACCATAAGTGATAGTATTACCTCTAGTTGCTTTACCCTTCATTCTACCTCTATGAACTCTACGGTATTTTACTCTCTTTGGCATTAACATTTTGCATCCTCCTTCCTACGCTAAATAATAGCTACTTTCTATTTTTTCCCTCTGATTTATCTTCTTTTTTAGTAGGAAGAACTTCACCTTTATATATCCAAACCTTAACACCTAACTTACCATAAGTAGTGTCTGCTTCAGCAAATCCATAATCAATGTCTGCTCTTAAAGTTTGTAGTGGTATAGTTCCCTCACTGTATCCTTCGTTTCTAGCCATGTCAGCTCCGCCAACTCTTCCTGACACCATAACTTTAATACCCTTAGCGCCAGCTCTCATAGTTCTTTGGATTGATTGTTTCATAGCTCTTCTGAATGATACCCTTCTCTCTAATTGTGCTGCAATGTTTTCAGCAACTAGTTGAGAATCTAATTCTGCTACTTTGATCTCTTCAACGTTAACAACAACGTCTTTACCAGTCATTGCTTCTAGTTCTTTTCTAAGTGACTCAACTCCTGAACCACCTTTTCCGATTACCATTCCTGGCTTATCTGTGTGAACTGTTAACTTTATTCTATTCGCAGCTCTTTCTATTTCTAATCTTGAAACTCCCGCAATAAATAACTTTTTCTTTACATACTCACGAATTTTGTGATCTTCAATTAGTAAATCACTGAATTCTTTTTTGTCTGCATACCATCTTGAATCCCAGTCTTTAATAACTCCTACTCTAAAACCGTGTGGATTTATCTTTTGACCCATTAATATCCCTCCTTCTTACTTATTCTCTCTCTTCAACTTCTACTCCTATATGGCTAGTTCTTTTTATTATAGGATATGCCATACCTCTTGCCTTAGGTCTCCATCTCTTCATTTGTGGACCATCATTTGCATAGGCTTCTGAAACATATAAGTTTTCTCTATCTAAATTTAAATTATTTTCAGCATTTGCAATTGCAGATGTTAAAACTTTAGCTAATTCTCTAGCACCTTTTTTAGGTGTAAAGTTTAAGATAGTTAAAGCTTCATCTACTTGTTTTCCTCTAATTTCTTTACAAATAAAGTTTACTTTTAGAGGTGATATACGCACATACTTTGCTATAGCTTTAGCTTTCATCCTATTTACCTCCTTACCTTAACTTGAGTATTATTTATCTAATACCAGTTGCTTTTTCTGTATCTCCGTGTCCTCTAAAGGTTCTAGTAGGAACAAATTCTCCTAGTTTATGTCCTACCATATCTTCTGTAATATAAACAGGTACATGTTTTCTACCGTCATGAACTGCAATAGTGTGTTCTACCATTTGAGGAAATATTGTTGAACGACGTGACCAAGTCTTAATAACCTTTTTCTCGTTTTTTTCATTTAACGCATCTATTTTGTTTAGTAAATGATCATCACAAAAAGGTCCTTTTTTAAGTGATCTACCCATTTTGCCATCCTCCCTTCAAAAAAACTATTTTTTCTTTCTACCTCTAACGATGTATTTGTTAGACTTCTTATTTTTAGCTCTTGTTTTGTATCCTAATGCTGGTTTACCCCATGGAGTTAATGGTGAAGGCATACCTATTGAAGTTCTTCCTTCTCCACCACCGTGTGGATGGTCTACCGGGTTCATTGCAGAACCTCTAACATGTGGTCTGATACCTAAGTGTCTTGATTTACCTGCTTTACCAATATTGATAAGTTCGTGTTCTACGTTTCCAACTTGTCCTATTGTAGCTCTACACTCTTTTCTAACTAATCTAAATTCACCTGAAGGTAATCTTAATTGTGCATAGTTTCCTTCCTTAGCAATTAATTGCGCATGTGAACCAGCTGATCTAGCTAATTGTCCACCTTTTCCTGGGTGCATTTCGATATTGTGTACTACAGTACCTACTGGTATATTTTCAAGCGGTAAGCAGTTACCTGGTTTAATATCTGACTCTGGTCCTGATATAATAACGTCACCTGCTGTTATTCCTTTAGGTGCTAATATATATCTTTTCTCACCATCAGCATAGTTTAAAAGTGCTATATTAGCTGTTCTATTTGGATCATACTCTATACCTGCAACCTTAGCTGGTATATTATCTTTATTTCTCTTGAAATCTATTATTCTATATTTTCTAGTAGCTCCTCCACCTCTGTGCCTTGAAGTGATGACACCACGTGAGTTTCTACCAGCGCTTTTATTTAAAGTAACTAAAAGTGACTTTTCAGGTGTCTTTTTAGTTATTTCTTCAAAGCTTGAAACTGTCATTCCTCTTAACGCAGGAGAAGTAGCTTTGTATTTTTTAATACTCATTTATAAGTCCCTCCTTCTTTAAATATTTCTTACATTCCCTCGAAGAACTCTATGCTATCTGACTCTGGAGTTAATGAAACTACAGCTTTTTTCCAGCTTGATTTTCTTCCTTGAGTCGTACCCATTCTCTTCATTTTTCCAAGAACGTTCATAGTGTTCACTGATTCAACTTCAACGTTGAATATTTTCTCTATAGCTTTTTTGATTTCTGACTTATTAGCGTCTTTTGCAACTTTAAAAGTGTATTTATTGAACGCCATATCATCCATACTTTGCTCAGTAATTATTGGTTTTATGATAATATCGTGTGGATTACGCATTATGCATACACCTCCTCCACTTTTTTAACTGCATCTTTAGTTATTACGAATGAATCGTAATTTAAGATGTCATATACGTTTAATGTATTAACGGTAGCAACTGAAACACCTTCTATATTTCTAGCTGATTTTAAGATCATTTCATCTTTTTCTTCAGTTACAATAAGAACTTTTTTCATAGCCTTAAGGTTACCTAATACATTCTTGATTTCTTTTGTTTTGATTTCTTCTAGCTTTAGAGCATCTAAAACTATGATTTCATCATTTTCCACTTTACTACTTAAAGCTGATTTCATACCTAATCTTCTAACTTTCTTAGGTAATTTGTAGCTATAATCTCTAGGCTTAGGTCCAAAAGTAACTCCACCGCCTACCCAGTGAGGTGCTCTTATACTACCTTGACGAGCTCTACCAGTTCCCTTTTGTCTCCAAGGTTTTCTTCCTCCACCTCTTACCTCAGCTCTAGTCTTAGTTGACTGAGTTCCTTGACGTTTATTAGCTAATTGGTTCTTAACTACTTCGTAAAGAACATGCTCATTAACTTCTATTCCAAATATGTTTGCATCTAATTCTAATTCTTCAACTTCTTTACCCAACATATCGTAAACTTTTACTTTAGGCATCTTATTTCCTCCTTTCCTTTAATCTATCTTGCTTTAACCGCTTCACTTACTACTACTAGTCCGTTCTTCGGTCCAGGTATTGCACCCTTGATTAGTAAAACGCCTCTCTCAGCATCTACTTTAACAATCTCTAGGTTTTGAACAGTAACTCTCTCTGCTCCCATTCTTCCAGTACCCTTGTTTCCTTTGAAAACTCTTCCTGGATATGCAGCTGCTGATCTTGCTCCACCTGCTCTATGGTATTTAGAACCGTGTGTTTCTGGTCCTCTTGAGAAGTTATGTCTCTTTATAGTACCTTGAGTTCCCTTACCTTTTGAAGTTCCCATTACATCTACAATATCTCCATCAGCAAATGCCTCTAATGTAATTTCATCTCCAACTTTGAATTCTTCAGCATTATCTACTAAGAATTCTCTTACGTATCTCTTGTAGCTAACTCCTGCTTTATCAAAATGACCTTTAATAGGTTTATTTACTCTGTGTTCTTTTCTGTCTTCAAATCCTACTTGAACTGAGTTGTAACCATCAGTTTCAACAGTTTTAACTTGTAATACTGACATAGGACCTGCCTTAACAACAGTAACTGGGATAACTGCTCCATCTTCTGTGAAGATTTGAGTCATACCTAATTTTGTTCCCATAATGTTTTTCATTACTACACCTCCTATAATTCTTACAGCGGATTGCCTTATGCAATCGTACTAAGATTATAATTTAATCTCTATATCTACACCAGCTGGTAAATTCAATTTCATTAATGAATCTACAGTTTTTTGGCTTGGATTTAAGATATCAATTAATCTCTTATGTGTTCTTTGTTCAAATTGCTCTCTTGCATCTTTGTGCTTGTGAACTGATCTTAAGATAGTTACTCTTTCTATTTCAGTAGGTAATGGTATAGGACCTGAAACGTCTGCTCCAGTTCTCTTTGCAGTATCCACTATCTTTTGAGCTGAAATATCTAGTAATTCATGATCATAAGCTTTTAATCTGATTCTAATCTTTTGGTTTGCTTTTGCCATTTTTCACCCTCCTTTAATCGCATGTCTTTCCATTCATACATGCGACAGGGAATTGCCGATACACCCATCCGGGTGTGTTGTACCATTAAAAGTATTATAAAACTGTGTTCGCAACTCCTGTCGCCCGATTTATAATCGGACATTCTCAACAAAAATTTCCTAAACCCTAGGTCTAGCAACCTTTTGCATCATCGCAATGTCTAAAATTGGACACTACTACATTCTATATGATAAGTAGAAAAAACTCAAGTCTTTTTTATGTTTTTTTATACTTTTATCTATATAGCTATATATTTATTGTCTATTTGGGTTTATAAAGTAAAAGAAGGGACCCTGGCCCCTTCTTTTATGTCAAAATTTGTAAAGACTAAGCTAAGATCTTAGTTACAACTCCTGAACCTACTGTTCTTCCACCTTCACGTATTGAGAATCTTAATCCCTCTTCAATTGCGATTGGAGTGATTAGTTCTATTGTGAATTTAGCGTTGTCTCCTGGCATTACCATTTCTACGCCTTCATCTAACTTGATATCACCTGTTACGTCTGTTGTTCTGAAGTAGAATTGTGGTCTATATCCATCAAAGAATGGAGTATGTCTTCCACCTTC
>JASLIL010000016.1 GCA_030152145.1 Tissierellales bacterium | reverse complement strand
TCCACCTAATCTATTGTTTAGTACAATAGAGATAGCTGCTGTTGTTGTTGTTTTACCGTGGTCAACGTGGCCTATTGTTCCTATGTTAACGTGCGGTTTACTTCTTTCAAATTTTTCCTTACCCATGTCTAATCCTCCTTAAGATATCTAATTTATATTATAGTCTTATTTCTCGCCTAAAACTTTTTCTTTTATGTTGTTTGGTACTGGATCATAGTGGTCGAATTGCATTGAATAAGTTGCTCTACCTTGAGTATTTGAACGTAAGTCAGTAGCATATCCAAACATTTCTCCTAATGGTACATAAGCATCTACTACTTGTACACCATTTCTAGGTTCCATTCCTTCAATTCTACCTCTTCTAGAGTTAATATCTCCGATTACATCTCCCATGTATTCTTCAGGCATTGTAACTTCTACCTTCATCATAGGTTCTAGTAATACTGGACCTGCTTTAGCCATAGCTTCTTTGAAAGCCATAGAACCAGCAATCTTGAAGGCCATCTCTGATGAGTCAACATCATGGTATGAACCGTCAAATAACTCAACCTTAAGATCTAATACTGGGAATCCTCCCAAGATACCTGTAAGCATAGCCTCTTGAATACCTTCGTCAATTGACTTAATATATTCTTTTGGAATAGCTCCTCCAACAATTGCGTTAACAAACTCGTATCCTTTTTCAGGATCATCTTGTGGAGAAATTCTAATCTTAACATGTCCGTATTGTCCACGTCCACCTGACTGTCTTACATACTTAGTATCTGCTTCTGCTTCTTTAGAAATTGATTCTTTGTAAGCAACTTGTGGGCTACCTACATTAGCTTCAACTTTAAATTCTCTTAAAAGTCTATCTACGATAATTTCTAGGTGAAGCTCACCCATACCAGCTATAATTACTTGTCCTGTTTCTTCGTTAGTAAATGTTCTGAAAGTTGGGTCCTCTTCAGCAAGTTTTGCTAAAGCAACACTCATCTTCTCTTGGCTGGCTTTAGTTTTTGGTTCAATAGCAACTTCAATAACTGGTTCTGGGAATTCCATTGACTCTAAGATAATTGGATTAGCTTCGTCACATAGAGTTTCACCTGTACCTGTATCTTTCAGTCCTATAGCTGCAGCAATGTCTCCTGCATAAACCTTATCAACGTCTTCCTGTTTGTTAGCATGCATTAAGAGAATTCTACCAATTCTTTCTCTCTTACCCTTGATTGGGTTGTATACATATGAACCTGCTTCAAGTGTACCTGAGTATACTCTGAAGTAAGCTAGCTTACCAACATAAGGGTCAGTAACGATTTTAAATGCAAGTGCTGAGAAAGGTTCGTCATCACTTGAGTGTCTAACTTCTTCTTCACCTGTTTTTGGTTTAGTACCTTCTACTGGAGGTATGTCAACTGGTGATGGAAGATAATCTATAATAGCATCAAGTAGTGGTTGTACCCCTTTATTCTTGTAAGCTGTACCACAGAATACTGGAGTAATTTCTACTTTGATAGTAGCTGTTCTTATAGCTCTTTTGATTTCATCTACTGAAATCTCTTCACCTTCAAGATATTTCATCATTAATTCTTCGTCATGCTCAGCAATAGCTTCTAACATTTTTTCTCTGTGTTCTTCAGCTAGTTCTCTCATGTCTTCTGGAATTTCAGTGATTTCAATATCATTTCCAAGGTCATCATTGTAAATAATAGCATTCATTTCAACAAGGTCTACTATACCTTTGAAAGTTTCTTCTTTACCTATAGGTAATTGAAGTGCTATTGGGTTACCATTAAGTCTTTCATCAATCATACCGAAAGCATTGTAGAAGTTAGCTCCTAAAATGTCCATCTTGTTTATGAAAGCCATTCTTGGTACACCATATTTGTCAGCCTGTCTCCAAACTGTTTCTGATTGAGGCTCAACTCCACCTTTTGCACAGAATACTGATACAGCTCCGTCTAAGATTCTAAGTGATCTTTCAACCTCTACTGTAAAGTCCACGTGTCCCGGTGTATCTATAACGTTAATCCTATGACCTCTCCATTGACAAGTTGTCGCTGCAGAAGTAATAGTTATACCTCTTTCTTGCTCTTGCTCCATCCAGTCCATTTGAGCCCCACCATCGTGAGTTTCTCCAACTTTATGGATTTTACCTGTGTAATACAATATTCTCTCTGTAGTTGTCGTCTTACCAGCATCTATGTGAGCCATGATACCAATATTACGAGTATTTTCTAATGAGAATTCTCTGGCCACAACAATTCCTCCTTTCGACTCGTTAAATAGCAACTAATTTTATCTTAAAATTACCATCTATAGTGTGCGAAAGCTTTGTTAGCTTCAGCCATTTTATGAGTCTCTTCTCTCTTCTTAACACTTGCGCCTGTATTGTTAGCTGCATCCATGATCTCTCTAGATAATCTATCAGTCATAGTTTTCTCGCCTCTAGCTCTTGCGAATCTTACTAACCAACGTAATCCAAGTGTTTCTCTTCTTTCTGGTCTAACTTCTATCGGTACTTGATAAGTTGCTCCCCCAATACGTCTACCTTTTACTTCTAGTAAAGGCATGATATTGTTCATAGCATTTGTAAATACCTCTAATGGTTCTTCACCAGTTGTCTCTCTAATTATGTCAAAAGCTCCGTATACAATACCTTGAGCTGTACCTTTTTTACCATCAAGCATTATTGCATTTATTAATTTAGTAACCGTTTGATCGTTATAAATTGGATCTGGAGTTACTTCTCTTTTTTGGATATGTCCTTTTCTTGCCACTACGCTTCCCTCCTTAACATAAAGTTATTCATTGGTACTCGACAAATCAATGCCGCTGTGGAGATCTTTCGTTAATTCTACTGATTATATCTATATATAAACTGGAATCTTCCAGGATCTCACACTAATTTAATTAATCTCTAGGTTTCTTAGCACCATATTTTGATCTAGATTGCATTCTTCCTTCTACTCCTGATGTATCTAGACTACCTCTAACAACATGGTATCTAACTCCTGGTAAGTCCTTTACTCTACCACCTCTTATAAGAACAACACTATGTTCTTGTAAGTTATGGCCTATACCTGGAATATAAGCAGCTACTTCTAATCCATTTGTAAGTCTTACTCTTGCAACCTTTCTTAAAGCTGAGTTAGGTTTCTTAGGAGTTACTGTTCTAACAGCTGTACAAACACCTCTTTTTTGTGGTGAGTTAACAGTTGTAGTTTCTTTCTTAATTGAGTTAAAGTTTACTCCTAGTGCTGGGGATTTAGATTTGTATGAAACCTTCTTTCTTCCCTTTCTAACTAATTGGTTAATTGTTGGCATACTTGCACCTCCTTGAATCTTATCTATTTTAGCAATGCAGCAGTTGCTGCATTAACATCAATACCACAAGCTAATCCTAAGTCTTTCATTGAATCTACATAGACAATATCTATATTCTTTTCTTCACAATCTTCTATGATATCTAAAACTACCTTTTCATCAGCGTCTTTCGCAAGAAAAACTAGCTCTATATTATCCTCAAACAATTGTCTTTTTACTTCTTTCATACCTACTACTTTAGCATCTGTAGACAACTTGGTTAGCATAAAGCTTCCTCCTTTTTTTAAAACAGATTAAAGATTATGTGAGGAGAACCCTCACATAATCTAATATTTCATTTAAAGAGTCCACTTGATTTACACACTAATACATTCTATCATCAGTTAATTTCACTGTCAACAGGATTTTTTTCTTCAGCCAGTGGAATTTCTTCTCCATTGCCTTGAATAATATCTATATCCTTGTACTTTTTCATACCTGTACCAGCTGGAATCAACTTACCTATAATAACATTTTCTTTAAGTCCAATCAAGTTATCTTCCTTACCCTTTATAGCAGCCTCAGTTAAAACTCTAGTAGTTTCCTGGAAGCTGGCAGCAGATAAGAATGACTCTGTTGCAAGAGATGCCTTAGTTATACCTAGAAGAACTCTACTGCAGACAGCTGGCTCTAGCCCTTCAGCCTCAAGTTCTATATTCTTATCTTCAAAGTCATGGATATTTACAAGACTTCCTGGTAAGAAATCACTATCTCCTGGTTCCTCAACCTTAACCTTAGCAAGCATCTGTCTTACAATAACTTCAATGTGCTTATCATCTATATCTACACCCTGTAATCTATAAACTCTCTGTACTTCTTTTACAAGGTAGCTTTGAACTCCTGCAACACCTTTAATTCTCAATATATCATGTGGGTTTACAGAACCCTCAGTGATTTCATCTCCTGCTTCAAGAAAATCACCCTGTCTAACCTTAAGTCTAGAACCATAGCTAATGCTATAGGACTTAGTCTCTCCATCATTTCCTGTAACAACTACTTCGCGTTTTTTTCCATCTTCTTTTATAGCCACTGTACCTGATATCTCAGTAATAATAGCAAGTCCCTTTGGTTTCCTAGCCTCAAAAAGCTCCTCAACCCTTGGAAGACCCTGAGTGATATCTGCACCAACAACTCCACCAGTATGGAATGTACGCATTGTAAGCTGAGTTCCTGGCTCACCTATTGACTGAGCAGCTATAGTACCAACTGCCTCACCTACATTTACAGGTGTAGCAGTAGCAAGGTTTCTACCATAACATTTAGCACATACACCATGGCGAGTTCTACAGCCTAAAGCTGATCTAACCTTAACCGTTTCCAGTCCTAGGGCATCAACCTTATCAGCCATATCTTCAGTAATCAATACATCAGCCTCTATAAATACTTCACCAGTATTAGGATCAACTACATCCTCTACCGAATACCTACCTATAATTCTATCTCTAAGTTTCTCTATAACTTCCTTACCATCTTTAAAAGCTCTAGCAGTAAGGTATTGACTAGTACCACAATCTTCTTCCCTGATAATAACGTCCTGACTAACATCTACAAGTCTTCTAGTTAGATAACCTGAGTCAGCAGTCTTTAAGGCCGTATCAGCAAGACCCTTTCTGGAACCGTGAGTTGATATAAAGAACTCAAGTACGTCAAGTCCCTCACGGAAGTTTGATTTTATAGGTATCTCTATAGTTCTACCAGAAGCACTGGCCATAAGTCCCCTCATACCAGCAAGCTGTTTGATCTGGTTACGGCTACCCCTCGCTCCTGAATGAGCCATGATGTAGATATTGTTTATATTGTCCAGGTTTTCCATTAGGGCCTCGGCTACTTCCTCAGTAGTTTCATTCCAAACTTCTATAACCCTTTCATACCTTTCATCATCTGAGATAAGTCCACGTCTATAGGATTTTTCAAACTCATCTACTCTCTTCTCAGCCTTTTCTATAAGTCCAACCTTAGCTTCAGGTACGATAACGTCAGCCATACTTACAGTCATAGCTCCTAAAGTTGAGTAGTGGAATCCTGTAGCTTTTATATTATCAAGTACATGGGAAGTAATTATATTTCCATGTCTTCTATAGCAACGATCAACTATTGATCCTAACATTTTCTTATCAACTAATCTATCTACTTCCAGTGAATACTTATCCTTTGTCCTATCAACAAAGCCTAGGTCTTGAGGCAACTTGGCATTAAATATAAATCTACCAACTGTACTCTCCACTAATTGTCCCTTGTCTTCTTCATCTAATTTTACCCTAACCTTTACCTTGGCATGAATACCTACATCTCCAGCATCATAAGCCTGGATCATTTCATCATAGTCCTTAAAGACCTTACCCTCTCCCTCTTCACCTGGGTGAACTAGGGTCAAGTAGTAACTACCTAAAACCATATCCTGAGAAGGAGTTGTTATAGGTTTACCATCTTTAGGAGCCAAAATATTGTTAACAGAAAGCATTAAAAGTCTAGCCTCTGCCTGAGCCTCTGTTGATAAAGGTAGATGGACAGCCATTTGGTCACCATCAAAGTCTGCGTTATAAGCAGAACATACTAGAGGGTGAAGCTTTATAGCCTTACCTTCAACCAGTATAGGTTCAAAGGCCTGAATACCAAGTCTGTGCAGAGTCGGAGCTCTGTTTAGAAGAACTGGATGATCTTTAATAACCTCATCTAAAACATCCCAAACTGCTGGCTTCATTCTTTCTACCATTCTTTTAGCAGATTTTATATTATGAGCATAGTCTTCCTGAACTAGCTTTTTCATAACAAAAGGCTTAAATAACTCTAAGGCCATATTCTTAGGTAAACCACATTGGTAGAACTTAAGCTCAGGACCAACAACTATTACTGAACGTCCTGAATAGTCAACCCTTTTACCAAGTAAGTTCTGTCTAAATCTACCCTGCTTACCTTTAAGCATATCTGAAAGTGACTTTAATGGTCTATTTCCTGGGCCAGTAACTGGTCTACCACGACGACCATTGTCTATTAAAGCATCTACTGCCTCCTGAAGCATTCTCTTTTCATTTCTAACGATAATGTCCGGAGCACCTAGATCTAGTAATCTTTTCAATCTATTATTTCTATTTATAACCCTTCTGTAAAGGTCGTTCATATCTGAAGTCGCAAATCTACCCCCATCAAGTTGTACCATAGGTCTTAATTCAGGTGGTATAACAGGCACAGCATCCAGAATCATCCACTCTGGTAAGTTTCCTGACTGTCTAAAAGCTTCAACAACCTCAAGTCTTCTTGTAATTCTTACCTTCTTCTGTCCTCTAGAGTCCTTTAGTTCAGCACGTAGTTCCTTATTTTCAGCTTCTAGGTCTATGTTTCTTAGAAGCTCTTTAACAGCCTCTGCACCCATCATAGCTGTAAATTCATTACCATACTGTTCTCTAGCTTCTCTATACTCCCCTTCTGACAACAGTTGTTTTTCATAAAGTGGAGTGTCTCCACCGTCTATAACAACATAAGAAGCGAAATAAAGAATCTTCTCCAGGGATCTTGGAGACATATCAAGGATTAGCCCCATTCTACTAGGTATACCCTTGAAGTACCAAATATGTGATACCGGTGCAGCCAATTCTATATGTCCCATTCTTTCACGACGGACATTAGCCTTAGTTACCTCTACACCACATCTATCACAAACTACTCCCTTATATCTTACTCTTTTATATTTTCCACAATGACATTCCCAGTCTTTAGTGGGTCCGAAGATCTTTTCACAGAAAAGACCTTCTTTCTCTGGTTTCAATGTTCTGTAGTTTATTGTTTCCGGTTTCTTTACCTCTCCCTTAGACCACTGCCTAATCTTCTCTGGAGACGCAAGACCAATTTTTATTGAATCAAATAAGTTTACATCAAACAAGGAGCGCTCTCTCCTTTCTTATATTAATAGTCTTTAAGAATAGAATTAATCTTCTTTTTCCTCTATAATAAATTTCTTCTCCAGTTCTTCCTTATCTTCCCTATTATCATGAAGTTCCTTTTCTGAAAGTCCAAGCTCGCCACTATAATCAACTGCTTCTTGTAGCTCAATCTCTTCTCTATTTTCAGATAAAAGTTTAACATCTAAAGCCAAACTTTGAAGTTCCTTAATCAATACCTTAAAGGATTCTGGAATTCCTGGTTCAGGAATATTTTCTCCCTTTACAATAGCCTCATATGTCTTAACCCTTCCAACAACATCGTCAGATTTAACAGTTAAGATTTCCTGTAGAGTGTTTGCTGCACCATATGCCTCCAGTGCCCAAACCTCCATTTCTCCGAATCTTTGTCCACCAAACTGCGCCTTACCACCTAGAGGCTGTTGTGTAACTAAGGAATAAGGTCCTGTAGATCTAGCATGAATCTTATCATCAACTAAATGGTGAAGTTTTAACATATACATGTATCCTACAGTAACAGGGTTGTTAAAGTACTCACCAGTTCTACCATCTCTTAAGTGGATCTTACCATCTGTTGGGTAGCCTGCTTCATTTAAAGCATTCTCTATGTCCTCATCACTAGCACCATCAAATACTGGAGTAGCTACATGCCATCCAAGTTTCTTAGCAGCCAGACCTAAATGTACCTCTAGTACCTGTCCTAAGTTCATACGTGAAGGAACTCCTAGTGGGTTAAGAACTATCTCAACCGGCGTACCATCTGGTAGGTATGGCATATCTTCCGCTGGAAGTATACGTGATATAACACCCTTGTTTCCATGACGACCACACATCTTATCTCCAACATTTATCTTTCTCTTAGTAGCAACATAAACTCTAACCATTTGATTTACACCAGGCTGTAATTCATCACCATTTTCTCTAGAGAATATTCTTACGTCAAGAACAATACCAACTTCTCCATGAGGAACTCTTAGAGATGTGTCTCTTACCTCTCTAGCCTTCTCACCAAATATTGCCCTTAGAAGCCTCTCCTCTGCTGTAAGCTCTGTTTCTCCCTTAGGAGTAACCTTACCTACTAGAATATCCCCAGCCTTAACCTCAGCCCCAATTCTAACTATACCATTCTCATCAAGGTCTTTTAACATATCGTCCCCAACATTTGGTATATCTCTTGTTATCTCTTCTGGTCCAAGTTTAGTATCTCTAGATTCTGATTCATATTCTTCTATGTGGATTGAAGTTAACTTATCTTCAATAACTAAGCTTTCATTGATTAATATAGCATCCTCATAGTTGTAACCTTCCCAAGTCATAAAGGCTATAAGTAGGTTTTTACCTAAGGCAATTTCACCTAGTTCTGTACTAGGTCCATCAGCTATAATCTCATTGGCATCTACCCTTTCTCCCTTTTTAACTATAGGTCTCTGGTTTATAGTAGTACCGTGGTTGGATCTTTTAAACTTAGCAAGCTTATATCTTTCCTTCTTGCCATCCTCATCTCTTAAAAGAACTATTTCATCGGCACTTACCTTGTCTATAACTCCTGCAGATTTAGATTTTATAACAACACCTGAATCCTTAGCAGCCTTATACTCTATACCAGTTCCTATTACAGGAGCTTCTGCCTTCAATAGAGGTACCGCCTGACGCTGCATGTTAGCACCCATTAGTGCCCTGTTGGCGTCGTCATTCTCCAAGAATGGTATCATGGCTGTACCAACTGAAACTAACTGCTTAGGTGAAACGTCCATGTAGGACACTTGGTCAGCTGGGAATATATCTATATCTCCATGCTTGCCTCTAGCAATTACTCTATTGTTTATAAATTTCTTGTTTTTATCTAATGGTTCATTAGCCTGAGCTATTATAAACTCATCTTCTACATCCGCTGTAAGGTATTCTATCCTATCTAATACAACACCTTCACCTTTCTCAACCTTTCTATAAGGGGCTTCTATAAAGCCATACTCATTTATCCTAGCATAAGTTGTAAGAGATGTAATAAGACCTATGTTTGGTCCCTCTGGAGTCTCTATTGGACACATTCTACCATAATGTGAATGATGAACGTCTCTAACTTCGAATCCAGCACGATCTCTACTTAAACCACCAGGTCCTAAAGCTGACATTCTTCTCTTATGTGTAAGCTCTGCTAGTGGGTTTGTCTGGTCCATGAACTGTGATAGCTGAGAACTACCAAAGAATTCTTTAATAGATGCAACTACTGGTCTTATATTTATAAGGTTTTGAGGTACTGCGCCTTCAACATCCTGTATAGTCATTCTCTCTCTTACAACTCTTTCCATTCTTGAAAGACCAATTCTAAATTGGTTTTGTAAAAGCTCTCCTACAGATCTAATCCTTCTATTACCTAGATGGTCTATGTCATCTGTAAGTCCTATATCAAAGAACAAGTTGAATTCGTAGTTTATACTAGCTAAAATATCATCTTTAATTATATGTTTTGGAGACAGGTCCTTTAGTCTTTCTTGAATAAGCTCTTTTAAGTGGTCCTCTCCCTCAGCTTCCTCTACAATTTCCTTCATTACAGGATAGTAGATTTTTTCCTTTAGACCAAACTCTTCTAGAGAAAATGGCAGGTCAAAAGCTTCTGGATAGACAAAATGGTTACCCATAACTTTAACTAACTTATCTTGAACTAAAATTTCCACTTCGTTAATACCGCTATTTTCAATTTCTATAGCCATTTCACGAGTGATCTTATCTCCCTCTTTAACAAGGATTTCTCCTGTGTCTGTATTTACAATATCCATAGCGGCAACCTTACCATTGATTCTGTTGTAAAGAGCCAATTTCTTATTGAACTTGTACCTACCAACCTTAGCTAAATCATATCTTCTTGGTTCAAAGAACATATTGTTTAGTAGTGAGTTAGCACTTTCAACTGTTGGTGGTTCTCCTGGTCTAAGCCTTTTGTAAATCTCTATTAGCGCTTCTTCTTCATTGTCTGTGCTGTCCTTTTCCAGTGTGTTTAGAAGCTGTTCTGTCTCGCCCAAAGTATCAATTATCTCAATATCAGAACTAATACCTAAAGCTCTAAGAAGAGTCGTTATAGGTAGTTTTCTAGTTCTATCTATTCTCACATAGACAATACCATTCGAATCTGTTTCATATTCTAACCAAGCACCTCTATTTGGAATAACTGTAGAAGAAAATAACTTTCTTCCTGCCTTGTCTATTTCTGATGAGTAATAAACTCCTGGAGATCTGACTAGCTGGCTGACAACAACTCTCTCAGCACCATTGATTATAAAAGTACCTTTTTCTGTCATTAGAGGGAAGTCCCCCATAAAGACCTCTTGCTCCTTGACTTCTCCAGTCTCTTTGTTGATAAGTCTTACTTTCACCTTTAATCTTGATGAGTAGCTAGCATCTCTAGCCTTTGATTCATCTTCATCATACTTTGGTTCTTCCTCAATATAATAGTCAATAAACTCTAATATTAGGTTTCCAGTATAGTCTTGAATCGGTGATATGTCATCCAAGACCTCTCTAAGTCCTTCTTCTACAAACCAATTATAAGAACTTTTTTGTGTTTCTATTAAATCTGGTAATTCTAAAACTTCATCTATACGTGAATAGCTCATTCTTACGCGTTTCCCGTATGTAACAGGATGTACCATTCGTAATTCACCCCTCATTAAACTAAAATAGCCAAAAGCATTGTTACTTTTGGCGCCATTGCCACAATAATATACTTTTATTATTGCTTTACGTTCTTACAAAAAACGACTATTGTCGCTTATTATAGCATCTACACATTCTACCATATGTCAAGCCTCTAGTCAAGTGTTTATTATATAGTAACTATATAATTAGACAATAAAAAAGGCTCTCATGTGAAAGCCCTTTTTACTGTATAAATAAATTATTTTAATTCGATTCCTGCTCCAACTTCTTCAAGTTTAGCTTTCATTTCTTCAGCTTCTTCTTTAGCTACGCCTTCTTTAACTGCTTTAGGTGCTCCGTCTACTAATTCCTTAGCATCTTTTAAGCCTAAGCCAGTTAATTCTCTAACTACTTTGATAACTTTGATTTTTTGAGCTCCTGCGTCAGTTAATACAACGTCGAATTCTGATTTCTCTGCTGCTCCTGCTGCTTCTCCGCCTGCTGCTGGTGCTGCTGCTACTGCTGCAACTGGTGCTGCTGCGCTAACTCCGAACTCCTCTTCTAATTCTTTAACTAATTCTGATAATTCTAATACTGTTAAACCTTTAACTTCTTCGATTAAATTTAAAACTTTTTCACTTGCCATTGTTTTATCCCTCCAAATTTTTATATCAATATCTTATTTTCTAATTTTTAAACCTACGCTTCTTCTGCTGCCTTCTTTTCTTGAACAGCATTTAGTGCGTAAACTAAGTTTCTTATATTACCTTGAAGTACATTCACAAATCCTGCGATTGGAGCGTTTAAGCCACCAAGTGTCTTTGCAATAAGTACTTCTCTTGATGGTAATTGTGCAAGGTCCTTAACTTCATCTATACCTATTATCTTTCCATCAACGATACCAGCTTTTATCTCTAATTTCTCATGACTCTTAGCGAATTCATGAGTAACTTTAGCTGCTTGAACTGGATCTTCTAAACCAAATGCCACAGCATTAGGTCCTGTTAAGAATTGGTTGAAATCTTCAAGTCCTAATTCTTCAAAAGCTAATCTCATCATAGTGTTTTTGTATACCTTATACTCAACACCAGCTTTTCTGTAGTTCTCTCTTAGTTCAGTTACTTCTGAAACATTTAAGCCTCTATAGTCAACTAAAACTAATCCTTGAGATTGATCGATTTTCTCTTTTATCTCTTGTACTAACTCTTTTTTCTGGTTTAATACAGCTTCTTTCACAATTTCACCTCCAATAGGGGTCTATACAAAAAGTAAAGGTCTCTCGCAGACATGGAGAGACCCGATATTCAAAACTGAATTCGAATTATAATTCTCACCTCGGTAGGATCAAGTTTTAAACCTTACGGTTCCTACTGTCTGCGGTTTCCTATTTATTTGTATAAATCATATCATATATATCAAAAATGTCAAACACTTTTTATTCGAAAATTATTTTAATTTTTCTGGTGCTAGCTTTTCAACTAGGTGATCAGGGCTTACTTTTACTCCTGGTCCCATAGTGCTTGCTATAGTTACATTTTTAAGGTATTTACCTTTAGCAGCAGCTGGTTTAGCATTTATTATAGCTTCCATGATTACTGCAAAGTTGTCTCTGATTTTCTCTGGTCCAAATGATACTTTACCAATTGGTACGTTGATTATACTAGCTTTGTCAACTCTATACTCAACCTTACCAGCCTTAATTTCTTCAACAGCCTTATCTACTTCAAATGTAACAGTTCCTGATTTAGGGTTAGGCATTAAACCTTTAGGTCCTAAGATTCTACCGATTCTACCTACAACACCCATCATGTCTGGAGTAGCTACAACTACGTCAAAATCTAACCAACCTTCTGTTTGGATCTTTTGAGCTAGTTCTTCTCCACCAACATAATCAGCACCAGCTTTTTCAGCTTCGTCTATCTTGTCTCCCTTAGCGAATACTAAAACTCTTCTAGTTTTACCTGTTCCATGAGGTAATACAACTGCTCCTCTAACTAATTGGTCAGCATGTCTTGGATCTACTCCAAGCTTAACTGATAACTCAACAGTTTCGTCGAAGTTTGCCTTAGCAGTTTTTCCTACTAATTCAATAGCTTCTACAGCTGTATAGTGATGCTCTCTATCAACTAACTTGATATTCTCTTGGTATTTCTTACCTCTTTTTTTAGCCATGTTTTTCTAACCTCCTTGTGGTACAAGCGGAATATCCTCCCACATGTATAAAATTATTCTACAACTACACCCATACTTCTTGCAGTACCTGCAACCATGCTCATAGCTGAGTCAAGGTCAGTAGCGTTTAAGTCTGGTAATTTAATTTCAGCGATTTCTTTAACCTTATCTGCTGATATAGTTGCTACTTTATTCTTGTTTGGTTCTCCTGAACCTTTTTCTATACCAATTGCTTTCTTTATCAATACTGCAACAGGTGGTGTCTTAGTAATGAATGTGAAAGATCTATCTTGGTAAACTGTTAATACAACTGGTATTATCATGCCAGCTTGATCTGCAGTTTTAGCGTTGAACTCTTTAGTAAATTGCATAATATTTACTCCATGAGGTCCTAAAGCTGTTCCTACAGGTGGTGCTGGAGTCGCTTTTCCAGCTGGTATTTGTAATTTTACTACAGCAATAACTTTCTTTGCCATTTATTCCACCTCCTCATATCCGTGGTAGGCAGGATTAAAAATCCTCCAAAATATATTATAAAAAAGCTTTTAAGCTTTTGCAAACAAATTTGTTATATTGTTTCAATTTGATCGAAATCAAGCTCTACTAGAGTCTCACGACCAAACATAGAAACAAATACTTTCAACTTTTGTTTTTCCATGTTAATTTCTTGCACTGTTCCCATAAAGTTCTCGAAAGGTCCTGTCTTGACTTTTATAGTCTGTCCAACTTCTACATCGATGTCTAGAATTAACTTTTCTTGAACTCCTAATTCCTTAACTTCATCATCTGTCAATGGTACTGGTTTTGAAGAGGGACCTACAAAGCCTGTAACTCCTCTGGTGTTCCTCACTAAGTACCAAGACACATCATTTATTATCATCTTTATAAGAACATATCCCGGAAAGAGCTTTCTCTCTTTAACTTCCTGCTTACCATTTTTAGAATCCATATAGGCTTCCTTAGGTACAACAACCTCAAAAATGTCATCGATCATACCACGATTCTCAACCATCTTCTCTATAGTTGCCTTAACCTTGTTTTCATGACCAGAATAAGTATGAACTACATACCATTTGGCCTTATTAGCTCTCTCTAATCTACTTTCTTCAGTATTTGTCATATGTGGGGACCAAGTGGTCCTTCCCTCCTCTTACTTACTTGATAATAAATGATAATAGGTAATGAACTACCTTATCTAAAAGAGCAACAATCAATGCAGTAATAACACTTATAGCTACTACTACAGCTGTATAGTTCATTAACTCCTTTTTCGTAGGCCAAACTACTTTTTTAATCTCGGCCTTAACACCCTTTAAATATTTTTTAGCTTTTCCTTCATCTTTGGCACCGGTTTGAGCTGACATAAAGACTCACATCCTTACCTTAATTTATTAATTACTTAGTTTCTCTATGAAGTGTATGTTTTTTACAAAACTTACAATACTTATTTAATTCAATTCTTTCAGTATTATTCTTCTTATTCTTATTTGAAGTGTAATTTCTTTGTTTACATTCAGTACAAGCCAAAGTTACTCTATCTCTCATTTAACACACCTCCAACTACAGACCTTCTATATAAAATCATATTTTTTATATTAAAACGATATGAGTTATCTAGAAAGATAACTACATTACTAATACAAACTATCATAAATTAAAAATTATGTCAATAAAAATTTATCTGTCCCTTATGCTTTTTTACAATTTAAAAGACTAGGCCAAAAGACCTAGTCTCTATATACTAAGCTAAGATCTTAGTTACAACTCCTGAACCTACTGTTCTTCCACCTTCACGTATTGAGAATCTTAATCCCTCTTCAATTGCGATTGGAGTGATTAATTCTATTGTGAATTTAGCGTTGTCTCCTGGCATTACCATTTCTACGCCTTCATCTAACTTGATATCACCTGTTACGTCTGTTGTTCTGAAGTAGAATTGTGGTCTATATCCATCAAAGAATGGAGTATGTCTTCCACCTTC
>JASLIL010000101.1 GCA_030152145.1 Tissierellales bacterium | reverse complement strand
GGGGAGAAAACTTATTGTGGAAGATAGATCCCTAATAAGTAGGTTTAAGAACTCCCACAAGCTATTTAAGTATATTTACAGCCTGCTAGGAATCATCCTAGTAATCACCATTATAAAATTTCTAAGAAGTTGATTTTCAACTTCTTTTTTTATGGAAATAAGAATAAGTAATTGACAAAACTTAAGCTAAGGTTTAATATATAAACATAAGTTTAATAAGGAGGATATATATGACCAAGAGAGAAAGGCAGATTCTTGAAATTATCAAAGAAAACCCTATGATATCTCAGAATGATATAGGGGAGAAGTTAGATATAACTCGTTCATCTGTAGGGGTTCATATAACCAATTTAATCAATAAGGGTCATATAAAGGGACGAGGATATATACTTACACTAGATGAATATGTGACGGTTATTGGTGGAGCCAATGTGGATATTATAGGATATCCAAGGGATAGTTTAAATGAATATGACTCCAATCCAGGAAAAATAAATACTTCCTGTGGTGGTGTAGGAAGGAATATAGCTGAGAATCTTTCCAGGCTAGGAATAGATACAAGATTGATTACAGCTATAGGTAATGACTACAATGGAGAGCTTATAAAGAGAAATGCTAGTCTAACAGATATTGATATAGTAAATTCAATTATAGTGGAAAATGGTAGGACAGCAACCTATCTAGCTATTTTAAATAGGGATCATGATATGAACCTAGCTATTTCAGACATGGATATAGTTGACTATATATCTCCAGAGTTTATAGGAGAAAAGAGAAATATAATAGAAAATTCAAAGCTAACAGTTTTAGACACCAATCTTAGGGAAGACAGTTTGGAATATATTCTAACTAATATAAGACAGGATTATTTTGTAGACACAGTGTCTACAGTCAAGGCCAAAAAAATAAGGGAGCTACTACCCTACATCCACAGTCTAAAGCCCAATGAATATGAGGCCTCCCTACTATCAGGGATAGAGATTGACAGTGATGAGAAGGCCATAGAGGCTGGAAAAGCCTTGATTGCCAAGGGAGTTAAGAGGGTATTTTTAACTCGTGGTGACAAGGGCCTGGTTTATTTTGACAAGGACAGGGTTATAAGGGTGGAATCAAGTCCCTTAAAGGTAGAGAATGCTACAGGTGCAGGAGATGCCTTTATAGCAGGTTTGGCCTTCAGCCAGTATATGGATTATTCTATAGAGGATACCCTTTATACAGCTGTAGGTGCCAGCAGGATTACAGTTAAGGATATAAATACCATATCAGATAGAATGACTTTAGAAAATATTTTAAAAGAGAAAGAGGAGATAAGGATATGTTAAATAAAGAAGCTTTAAAGAAATATGTAGTTATAAGTGATGAGGTTAGAGAGGCTATGGATAAGGGCTTGCCTATAGTTGCCCTAGAGTCAACTATTATATCCCACGGTATGCCTTACCCTCAAAACTATGATACAGCCCTAGAGTGTGAAAAAATAATTAGGGATGCAGGAGCAGTACCTGCTACTACAGCTATAATAGATGGTAAGATCAGGGTTGGACTTTCTAAGGAAGAAGTACACTTTATGTCTACTTCAAAGGATATAATAAAGGCCTCTAGAAGAGATTATCCTTATATTGTAGCAAATGGATTAAATGGTGCAACAACTGTAGCTACAACAATTTTAACAGCTAGCTTGGTTGATATAAAAATTCTTGTAACAGGTGGTATTGGTGGGGTCCACAGAAATGCTGAGGAAACTTTTGATATTTCCCGTGACCTACAAGAAATAGCTAATACAGATATAGCAGTAGTTTGTGCTGGTGCTAAGTCTATCTTAGACATTGGCTTAACATTAGAGTATCTAGAAACTTTTGGTGTTCCAGTTCTAGGTGTTGGAACAGAAGAAATGCCAGCTTTCTACACTAGGGAAAGTGGCTTTAAGGTGGACTACAAGATGAATAGTCCTAGAGAAACTGCAGATACTATAAATACAAAATGGGATCTTGAATTAGATGGGGGAGTTCTAGTAGTAAACCCTATACCAGAAGAAGATGCCATGGATTCAGCTATGATAAATAAGGCTATAGAGGAAGCTATAGTTGAGGCAGCTGAAAAGGGAATAAAGGGTAAGGAAACTACACCATTCTTACTTGGCAAGGTACTGGAAGTAACAGATGGAAAGAGCTTGGAAGCTAATATAGCCTTGGTTTTAAACAATGCTAGAGTTGGAGCAGAAATAGCTAAGGAAATGTTTAGATAAATTTGAAGGCTGGTTACAGTTTCCTGTGACTAGCCTTTTTTACTTATAAGTTAAAAAAATACTAGGACTCCTAAGCCTGTAAAAGTTAAAAATAATGGTAGTTTGACCTTATGTGGGTATAAATAGATTAGTTTTAATTAAAGTTTATGAGGAGGACTAGAAATGGAAAAGAGACAAGGCGTAGTAACTATGGGAGGTAACCCAGTAACTTTGGTGGGTCCTGAAGTAAAGGTTGGAGATAGGGCAGAAGATTTTACAGTTGTAAAAAATGATCTTAGCCCATTTAAACTTTCAGACAGCCAGGGAAAGGTTAGAATAATATCAGTAGTACCCTCACTAGATACAGGAGTTTGTGAACTGCAAACAATTAATTTTAACGAAATGGCAGCTGAGCTAGGAGATCTTGAGATTTTGACAATTTCCATGGACCTACCTTTCGCTCAAAAAAGATTCTGTGGTGCCAAGGGAATAGACAAGGTTATAACCCTATCAGACCATAAAGATGGAGATTTTGGTAGGAAATATGGTTTCTTAATGGAAGAATTAAGACTTTTAGCCAGAGGTATAGTTGTAATAGATAAGGAGGGTAAAGTATCCTATGTAGAGTATGTTAAAGAGGCTACAAACCATCCAGACTACGACAAAGCCTATGAGGCAGCAAAGGCATTACTATAAAAACAAGGGCCCAGAGAGGCCCTTTTAATCTTCTTAAGTTGAATTGAAGAAAAAAATTTGATATTGTAAAAAAAGAAGTAAGTTTCTAGATTACTTATATATTTTAGGAGGTTTTATAGATGAAGGCAGGAGTAGCAATCCAGGTACTACCCTCAGTATCAGGTAATGAAGAAGTGGTTAGAATAGTAGATGAAGTTATAGCTTACATAGAGGCTAGTGGAGTTGACTACCTAGTAGGTCCTTTTGAAACTACTATGGAAGGAGACTATGATAAGCTGATGGATATAGTTAAGGAATGTCAACTTATAGCCATAAGGGCAGGGGCACCATCTCTTATGTCCTATGTAAAAATTAACCTAGGAGAGGATGTTCTTACAACAGAGGAGAAAATAACAAAACATAAGCACTAGATGGAAACTAAGCTGGATAAATTTAATTTTACTAGTGGGCTAAAAAGTGATATAATTCAGCTTGTTCTTAAAAGATTTTAGGAGAAGCTTAAGATTACTCCAGGCTATTAAAGGAGGCTTTTAAGCTGATCCTTTAATAAGGAAGGCTTGACTAGTAGAAAAGGAGACGCACTTTAGTCCTAGACTTATTTTTATCTAGGTTTTGAAAAGAAGATTTAAATAGATCCCTATTTTAAGGGAGCCTAAGGAAGCTAGAGCTTCCTCACCTAAGTAGGGATATTTTAAGTAGATTAAAATAAGGGCAGGAATGCTCTTATTTTTTGTTTTCTAAGGAATATGAATTATCTATATATGAAATAATTTTACATAGAAAAAACTTATAGATCTTCTATCCTTGATAATACAAAGCTTTCCTCTTTTCATAAAGCTAAAAGCCTTAAAATGTAGAGAAAGATAGCTTGAGGAAGTAAAAGTGGGTATACTCTATATAGAGTATGCTATAGAACAAATAATATATTTGCACTATATGTAGTAGAAGATGTAGAATGTATATAAGTGAAAAGTGCTTAAAGCACTTTTTTAATTTTGTGAAAATGGAGGGGTAGTAGTGACTAAAGTCATAAAGAGAAACGGGAGACAGGTTGACTTTGATAAGTCTAAGATAGTTATAGCCATAGAGAAGGCTATGAAATATGGTAGTGGTATATATGAGATGGATGTGGCAGAGAGAATAGCAGATGAAATAGAAACTATAGGGGATGTAACTAAGAGTTTATCAATTTATCAGATTGAGGATATGGTTTACCACAAGTTAATTGAAAACAATCATAGTGACACAGCTAAGGCCTATGAAGGTTACAGGGCTATTCAACAGTATAAGAGAAACCAAAACACTACAGATGACAGTATATTTGGACTTTTAAACTATGTTAATGAAGAGGTAATGAACGAAAACTCCAATAAGAATGCTAGAATAGCTAGTACACAAAGGGACCTGATTGCAGGGGAAGTGAGTAAGGATATAGCTAGGAGAAAAATAATACCATCTCACTTAATCCAGGCCCACGATGAGGGAGCTATTCATATTCATGACCTAGACTATATAATGCAGCCTATTTTTAACTGTTGTATTATAGATCTTGAGGACATGCTAGAAAATGGCACTGTTATAAATGGAAAAATGGTAGAAACACCAAAGTCCTTTCAGGTAGCCTGTACAGTAACTACACAAATAGTGGCCCAAGTTGCTTCAAATCAGTATGGAGGACAGAGTTTATCTGGTGTAGATAGAGTTTTGGCTCCCTATGTGAGAGTATCTTTCAATAAGTACTTAAAGCAGATAATGGAGGAACAGGAAGAAATATATGGAATTCATGATCTGGAAAAGGCCAAGGATATAGCTTGGAGAAGAACTAAAAGAGAGGTTAAGTCAGGAGTTCAAACCATACAGTATCAGATAAATACTCTTATGACTACCAATGGTCAGTCACCATTTTTAACCTTGATGCTGCACTTTGAAGAAGGCTATGAATACGCCAAGGAAGCTGCCTTGATTCAGGAGGAAATATTAAGGCAAAGATTAGAGGGAATAAAAAATGAAATGGGTGTCTACATAACACCAGCTTTCCCTAAGATCATATATGTTTTAGATGAACACAACATACATGAAGATAGTGAGTACTACTATATAACAGAGTTGGCTAGTAAGTGCACAGCCAAGAGAATGTATCCAGACTATATATCAGCTAAGAAGATGAGAGAGATTTATGAGGGAAATGTATTTGCTCCTATGGGCTGTAGGGCCTTTCTATCACCTTGGAGGGATGAGGAAGGAAACTATAAGTTTGATGGTAGATTCAATATAGGAGTTACAAGTATAAACCTTCCTCAGGTAGCTCTTTCAAGTGAGAAGGATATGGATTTATTCTGGAATATTCTAAACGAAAGATTAGAGCTAGTAAAGGAAATGAGTCTAGTAAGATATAATCTTCTAAAGGATGTTACCAGCGATGTATCACCTATACACTGGCAGCATGGGGCTATAGCTAGACTGGAAAAAGGAGAAAAGATAGGAAAATTCTTAAAGGGAGGCTACTCAACAGTTACCCTAGGTTATATAGGCATATATGAAACTGTAAAATATATGCTGGGCCTAAGTCACACTAGTCCAGAGGGTGAAAAGTTTGCCCTTGAGATTATAAATCATTTAAGAAGCAAGGTGGAAGAATGGAAACTTGAAACAGGTTTGGCCTTTGCTCTTTATGGAACTCCATCAGAAAATACAGCAGGTAGGCTATGTGAAATAGACAGAAGAAAGTTTGGAGATATAGAGGATATAACAGACAAGGGCTTTTATGTTAACTCCTACCATGTAGATACCAGGGAGGAAATAGATGCCTTTACTAAGCTGAAGTTTGAATCTCAATTCCAGGAGATTTCAACTGGTGGAAGCATAAGCTATATAGAAATACCTAATATGAACCACAACACAGAGGCAATACTAGAGGTTATGAAGTATATGTATGACAACATACTATATGCAGAGTTTAACACTAAGTCAGACTACTGCCATGAGTGTGGTTTTGACGGAGAGATTATAATAAATGACGATCTTCAATGGGAGTGTCCACAGTGCCATAATAAAAATAAGGATAAGATGAACGTAGTAAGAAGAACCTGTGGATATCTAGGAGAAAACTTCTGGGGAGAGGGAAGAACAAGAGACATTAAATCAAGGGTCTTACACCTATAGGAGGGGTATTTATGAGATATGCACAGATAAGACAATATGATGTGGCAAATGGTCCAGGAATAAGAGTGTCTTTTTTTGTGACAGGCTGTACTCATAACTGCTTTAACTGTTTTAACAAGGAGTACCAAGACTTTTCCTTTGGGGAGATTTGGACAGAGGACACCACTAGAGAAATTATAGCCTATCTTTCCAAGGATCAGGTAAAGGGCCTATCTATTTTAGGAGGAGAGCCCTTTCAGAACTCCCTTGACCTAAGGGATATTTTAAGGGAGATAAAGAAAACCAGCCCTAAGGATATTTGGGTATGGTCAGGCTATAGCTATGAGGAAATACTAGAAGATAGGGACATGAAAAGCCTACTAGAGGAAATAGATGTCTTGGTAGACGGAAGGTTTGTTCAAAGGTTAAAGGATCTAACCCTTAAATTTAGGGGCAGCTCCAACCAGAGAATAATAGATGTTAAAAAATCCCTTCAAAAAGACCAGCTTATACTATATGATATTTAGTAGACTATAAGTTGGAGGGATTTTATGGAGATAAAGATTAAGTATCATTGTAAGGATATGGAAAGACTAGAATTCATTGAGGACAAGTCTGATTGGATAGATCTAAGGGCAGCTGAAAAAGTAGAACTAAGGGCAGGAGACTTTAAGTATATATCCCTAGGTGTTTCTATGGAGTTACCTAGGGGCTACGAAGCCCACATGGCACCTAGAAGCTCAACCTTTAAAAATTTTGGCATAATACAAACCAACAGTGTGGGAGTAATAGATGAATCCTACTGTGGTAATGATGACCTTTGGAAAATGCCGGCCCTAGCTATGAGAGACACAGTTATAGAAAAGGGAGACAGGATCTGTCAATTTAGAATTATGAAGAAAATGGACAAACTAGACCTAGTGGAAGTAGATAATTTAGAAAATGTAAATAGAGGCGGCCTGGGAAGTACTGGCATAAAATAGACAACGAAAGTTGTCTTTTTTTTGTAAATAATATGTAAAGCTTCCTTAAAGTAAAGTCTAAACTTACGATGTAATATAGTATATAGAAATGGGGGAAGTTTTATGAAAAAGCATAGAAAGTTAGGCTTCTTGGTTTTGGCATCAGCTATGGTTTTAACATCCTGTAGTGCTGATAAAGGAACTAAGAAGGAGGAAGTATCCCTAGAGGAAGAATATCTAGAGAGAGTAAGCTACTCAAATATAGTAGACCAAGAAACAGCAGATTTACTATACAAGGAATTTGATAGAGTTGCTATAAAGCCAGAAAATGAGGAACGTTTTTTTACAAATGTCTATTATTTTATAGATAGCGTGGGAAAGGATAATTTAAATCAGGAGGGCTTTAAGACTATAAGGCCAGAGGAAAATATGGAAATTCCCTATGATTTTGTAAAAATACTAGAGAGATGGCAGGAGAAAAATCCCTACTATATAGGAAATAACTGTAGAATGACCAGCTATGACCTACTTAGGGACAAGATAGGCTTAAATAAAAGGGCTAAGGTAGATGATGAAAATTTATTTATGGATCTGGATGCCATAGAAAGTTCAGTGGACTCTAAGACTGTAGAATATGATGATGACTTTATAGATGGCTTTAAGGTGTTTTATGGACAGGTAGAAACAGAACACACTGATAATATAAATACTCATCTAGAAAATCTAAAGAAGGAATGGAAAAAAAGAGAGATAGAATTTAAGAACATGAAGGATCTTTCTATGATAAATGTAGTTTTTCACTCTGACCTAGATGAGCAGGACATACTTTTTATAGGTCATTCAGGAGTTCTAATAGAAAGGGAAGAAGGAGAGCTGCTTTTTATAGAAAAAGTGTCTTTTGATACTCCCTACCAGGTCTTAAAGTTTAAAAATAGAAGTCAGTTAAATGACTATTTGATGGGAAAATATGATCTAAGCTATGGTCAGGAAACAGCCAAACCATTTATTATGGAAAATGATGATTTGATGGAAGGCTACAGACCTAATCCAAATAATATAGAGGAAAAATAGGAAGCTCCTGGTTATGCCAGGAGTTTTTTCTATTGGGATTTTATCCTAAATAGAGAATAAATTTTAAATATTCAAAATATTGCTTGCAAATATTTCCATATGGGTATATACTGAATTAAGAT
>JASLIL010000086.1 GCA_030152145.1 Tissierellales bacterium | reverse complement strand
CAATAAGTTTTCTCCCCTCCCTATTTCTATAGCTATTTGGTATATACCCTAATTTCTTAATATTATAGGCCAGTGCATACCACTGTTTTAATTCCCTATCATCATCATATATAAGGGCAGTTCTTAGATCCTCTATAGGTTCCCCCTTCTTGTCCCTTAGGCTTAGCTTAAAACTACCACGACTTAACTTTCTTATAAAGTCCAGCATTTGAGCTGTGTAGAGACTGGCTACTACCCTGTAGTTCTTCTTATTATCTATGGGGCTGTGGTCTATAAACCTTATGTCATAGGCCCTGTTAAAAAAATTAGCCCTAGGGTTAACCTTGTAGCTTATGCCTGACATAAAGAGCTGGGCCACCTTAAGCCTATTTCCTATGGAGGCATCTAGCTCTACTACTTTTTTTATATCCCTACCGCTTATATAGGCAGTTACTAGGGGGTAGCCTGGAAATCCATCATAACCTCTTCCCAGACTGGCTACATTAAAAACTTGGCTGACTGAAATATCTCCCCTAACAAAACTATCCCTTATCTCCCCAGCTGGAATTATGGCTAGGTCTATTTTTTCATACAGGTCTCCCTCAAGATCCTTTACTGCTTCTATATATGAGTCAGTAACAAGGTTGGCCAGGCAGTCCTCCCCGTATTCCAAACCAAACTTCCAGCTGGGTGTAAAGTTAAAGTCCAGGCTTGCCAGTCTTTGGTCAAAGGACAGGCCAAATTCCTCTAAATAGGTCCTATTAACCCTGGTCCTAAGTCTAGAAATTTCCTGGTCCAGCCTATCTGACTCTTCCAGCCTAGAATCTACTGGCAGCAGGTCATAGTCTAGAACCCTCCAATCACCCTCATGCCAATCCAGGTCTATAAGTCCCAGTCTTTCACCATATCTTCCACAGGATACTATTATAGTCTTATCTACCAGAATGGGTTTTGAAAGCCTTCTATGGGTATGTCCTGAAATTATTAGGTCTATGCCCTCTACCTTTTTAGCCAGGATTTCATCCTCAGACCTGCCTTTGGTCTTTGTCCCTGAGTGACTTAGGGCTATTATCATATCCACTTTTTCTTCCCTTAGCCTGGCAACTACTTCCCTGGCCCTTACTAGAGGGTCTTGAAAGTTTATATTTGCCATGGGAGCAAATTCAATGGCCTCATAGCCTATGATCCCAAAAACACCTATCCTTAGGCCATCTCTTTCAAATATCTCATAGTCCTTAAGTCCAGCTCCCAGAAAACTCTCCCTTACAAATTCAAAGTCATCTACATTTCTAGAATCTTCAAGATCTATATTGGCCAGTAAAATCTTGGGCTGGTAGTCATTTTTCCCCCTGCTACTATTAAGGCCCTGGGCCAGAGCCTTGGATCCAAATTCAAAGTCATGATTACCTAGGGTTACTCCATCATAGCCCAGCTTAGACATAAGGGAGAGGGCTGGCATCTCTTGGGTAAAAATAGTGTGATAAAGAGTCCCCATAGAAAAATCACCTGCATCTAAGAGTAGGCTATTATCAGTCCTGTAGTCAGTTATAAGTTTATCCAGCCTTTTAAAGCCCCCTAGGCTAGAGATCTTCCCATCCCTATAAACCTTAAATTCATCTATTCTTTCATGTATATCATGGGTAAATAAAATCCTTACCAATACTCCACCTCCTATAGAAAGAAGGAGACTAGGCTGTCTTCTTCTTTCTATAAAATGTAAGGATAGCTGCTAGAGAAAAAAGACCTAAAAAGAAGCCATAAATCTTCTTCATTGTTTGACTAGGACTTCCAAACAAGCCCCTAATAGTCCTATCTTCAACTACCAACTTGCCTCCCCTTTTCTCCCTATATTCCAAGGGAATCTGACCTCCAAAACTTTTTATATATTCTGCTACAGCATACCATTCCTTTAACTCACTGGAATCCTTATAGATTATTCTAGATTCTAAACTTTCTATTTTCCTTCCATTTTCATCCTTGGGAATTATGGAAAGAAGTCCTAGGGATTTTTCTTCTACTACTGATAGCATTTGACCTGTATATAGTCCTGCTACAAGATGGTAGAGCTTCTTGTCATCAATTTCCTCAAGAACTCCATCTTTTTCCAGGTAGATCTCCTCCAGTTTATTAAGGGGCAGGCGGCTCCTATTAATCTTATAGTTTAGGCCAGATACATAGAGCTGGGCTTCCTTCATAATTGGACTAATAGAGCCATCAACTTCTGCCACAGCCTTTAATTCCCTGCCTGTTAGATAGACAGATACTAAGGGATAGCCTGATATGCCATCCTCCCCTATTCCCAATGAATTAACATTGAAAATTTCCGATACTGTTATGGAGCCCTTGGTAAAGCTGTCTCTTATGGTCCCTGCTGGTACTATAGCCAAATCTACGGCTTTGCCAGTCTCCCTTTCAACTATATTTTTAAAGGCATCTGAGATTAGATTGGCTAAAATATCCTCTTCCAGCTCTCTTCCAATAAGGGATGAGGGAGTGAAGTTAAAGCTTGACTGGGCCAGGACCTCATCATAGTCATAGGAGAATTTACTTAAATAATTCTTATCTATAGTCCTCTTAAAGTCATCTATCTTATCTATCTTACTAGCTTCAACTTTTTCATCCAGATCTATAAGCTCATAGTTTTCCAATTCCCAACCAGCAGAAGTTCTCTTTAGGTCTACAAGGCCAACTGCCTCTGAATACCTTCCACTAGAGCCTATAATAGTGCCATTAACTACTATTGGCTGATCTAGTCGCCTGTGGGTGTGGCCTGATACTATAAAATCTATGCCCTTTACTTTTTTTGCCAAAATCTCATCTTCTGACTTGGATTTCTTAGATTTGGTTCCTGAGTGGGACAGGGCTACTACCATATCCACCTTCTCCTTCTCCCTCAAGACAGCCACTGTCTCCCTAGCTGCTTCTATAGGATCCCTAAAGTTAAGACCAGCCATAGGTGCATTGGATATGGCCTCATAGCCCAGTATTCCAAATATACCTATTTTCAGGCCATTTTTCTCAACTACTGTATAATCCCTTACCCCATAGGAAGTAAAGGCCTTTTTCAAAAACTCCAGATCCTCAGCTACCAGGCCTTCCTGGTTTTCAAAATCCCCATTTGAGAATACTATTTCTGGCAGGTCTTCCTCTGACTCAACTGCCCTATTCAACATATTTCCTAGGCCTCTGGCCCTAAAATCAAACTCATGGTTACCTAGGGTTACTGCATCGTAGCCTATTTCCCCTAGGATCCTAAGGCTTGGTGCCTCTTCCTCGTATATGGTTTGGAAAAGAGTTCCCATGGAAAAATCTCCTCCATCTACCAGCAGGAAATCTCCCTTGGATCTTTGGTCTTCTACTAGGGTCTTAAGTCTTTCATAGCCCCCAAGATTTACAATTTCTCCATCTTCCCTAGCCTTTTCAAAGGCTTCTATGTGATCATGAAGATCATGGGTAAAAATAATTCTCAAGCTATCTTCTTTCCTAGCTTCTACAAACCCAACTGGAATCAAGCTTAATACTAGGATTAGTATAAATATTTTTTTCTTCATTACTTACCTCCTTTTAAAATAATTATACCATAGTAATATAGTCCATTTATGGTAAACTTATAGTCTAAGGAGGTTGCTTATGGATATAATTTCATGTCAAAATATTGATTATAGTTTGATACATAAAGTATTTACTGAGGGACACAGGGACTACTATATAGATCTGGATTTTCAGGAGGATATCTTCACTAAACTCTTCTTTAATATCTATAAGAATTCTAGAGACTGCTCCCTTATGGCCTTTTCCGGGGATAAGCCTGTAGGACTTTTAATAGCTGGCCTTAGAAACTATGGTGGCCGAAGGGTTTTAAGGGGAGAAAGTTTGGTTGTTCTTAAGGAATATAGGAATAAGGGGGTTGGCAGCCAACTTTTAAATCAATTTTTTGAACTAGCTAAAAAACTTGACTCTTCTACTATATCCATCGATGTTTTAGATATAAACCAAGATGCCCGTAGACTTTATTCCAGGCTAGGTTTTAAGGCTGCCTATAATATTGATAGCTATAAATTAGATCACATACTAAACCGTCCCATAGACGGCTTTGATTTAAAAAGAGCCTATGTAGGGGAAATCTTAGCCATGGAAGATCGCTTTACTGATCTTCACATTCCCTGGCACAGCCAGTTTGACATAATAAAAAAAGGCTTCCATCATTTCATTGGCTACTACAGGGACAGACCAGTTGTCTTTATATCCACCACCAAGGGTGGAAATATCAAGCTTATATATGTAGATCCAAGCTATAGAAATAGAGGCTTTGCAGCTGCTGGCTTAACAGAGCTTATGAAACTTTTAAGGACTGACAGCCTGTCTATGACCATATCTAATAACTATAGTCTACTGGCCTTCCTAACAGGTCTGGATTTTGAAAAAAGCCCCATAAACTCAATAGAGATGTTAAAAGTCCTATAATAAAAGCTGTAGAAAATAAATTTCTACAGCTTTTCCTATCTTTTCTCTGGTTCCTTTAAAATCATATTTATTATAAAGGCAAGAATACCTAAAACTATAATCAAGGCAAAAGTACTATTGTAGTTTCCTGACTTGTCCTGTAAAACTCCTGAAATATAAGGCCCTATAATAGCACCTGGTATAACTGCAAAGTTACCTATACTAAAGTTTACTGGATAGTACTTGGGACCAAAAAACTTGTTTATAACTGTAGATGTTATAGATGGATCCCCACCATAGGCTGTTCCTGCCAGGATCAAGCCTAGAAATACAAGGGGTAAACTATTTAGCTTAGCTGCTGATAGCAGGACAATTCCCATAACTATTAGCATAATACTATTTATGGTCATGGCTTTTTTCCTACCCAACTTATCATATATATAGCCAAATAAAACTCTTCCACCACCATTAAATATAGATACAATCAATCCCAGGGCCGCTGATGCTCCAAAGGCTGTAGCTATATTGGCCGCACTATTTATAACCAAAAGTCCTGCTGAAGACAGGGTGATATTCCAGGCCATATAAACCCAGAAGGCCTTGTGTGCCAGCATTTCCCTAGGGCTATAGTTGTCCCTTCCATCCCCACTATCTGACCTGTCACCAGTAAGCTTGGACTTGTCTATATTCATAAACATTGATGCCAAAAATAAGATTAGAGGTATTATTATTCCCATTAGTTTAAAGGTGTAAAGCACTCCTGACTTGGCCATGGAAATATCTACAAGGCTTCCTAGAATCATTCCACCAAAACCAAAACCCATTAACATAATACCTGATATAAGACCTGGTTTTTCTGGAAACAATCTAGTTACTGTTGATATTACCTCATTGTAGCCCATTCCTACTGCAAAGCCACAAAAAACTCCATAAAATAAATAAAGCATTATTAAACTTCCACTGCTATTAGCTGTATCCAGGCCTGATATCCTAATAAAACCTATAGCCAGTAAAACTGCTGCCATCCTTATTATGGCCTTTGCTGAGTACTTCTTTGAAATCTGCCCACTAAAAAGGCCACCAAAGCAAAAGGCTGCCATGGAAATAGTAAAATTCAAAGATAATTGACTTAAGGTCCAGTCTGGGAATATTTCATTTAATGGGGCCTTAAATATGGACCAGGCGTAAATAACCCCCAATAGTAAAAGTATAACTGTACCTGCTGCTACATGAATCCAATTTTTTTTGTCATTTCTCATCTTCTCTCTCCTTAAATAAATATTTCATATAAATTCCATACCTATGTACAACAGAAGACCTCTAGCCTTTACTATATCCTACTTAAAGAGTTTCTTTTCTGTCCTAACTATTATACCCTGTCTTTTCTAAAATAGCATTATATTTAAGAAGATTTTTAAAATAAAAAGAGACCAGATCAAAGTCTGGTCCCTAGCTTCTACTTCCATTTATTTAAAACTATAATTGTCTTAAATAGGTCTCCGTCTATATCTATATTAAATCTACCATCTTGTATGCTAATCAAGCTTTCAGCTATGGATAGGCCAAGGCCACTGCCTTCACTGGTTCTTGACTCATCCCCTCTTTTAAATCTCTCCATTAACTCTTCAGAGCTTATGTTTAACTCATAGCGAGATATGTTCTTCATAACAAGAAAAACACTGTCTCCAGTTTCATAGATGTCTACATAGACTCTAGAGTTTTTCTCTGCATACTTAAATATATTGGACAAAAGATTCTCTATGGCCCTCCAAAGAAGATCACCATCAGCCTTTACAAATATATCTTGCTTCCTGGAGTTAATCTTAAAATCCAGACCATTTTCTTCTACCTTGTCATTAAGCTCTCCCAAGCCCTGGGTCAAGAGAAAGTTTAAGTTTATCTTGCTAAAGCTAACTGGTATATCTCCACTGGAAACCTTGCTGGCCTCAAAAAGATCGTCTGTTAAGGACTTTAACCTGTGGGATTTCTTTTCCAGTATATCTATATACTCTTTTCTCTTTTCTGGATCTTCCTCTTCCTTTAAAAGATCTATATAGGTGATAATAGATGTTAAGGGGGTTCTTATGTCATGGGATACATTGGTTATTAGCTCGGTTTTCATTCTCTCGCTTTTCAACTCATTGTCGACAGCATTGTTCAAGCCTTCAGATATACTGTTTATATTATCTGCCAGCTTCTTTAGATTGCCCTTCTTAGCTATTTCTATAGTGTGATCCAACTCTCCGTTCTTTACCCTCTCTACTCCCTCTACAATCTTCTCAAAGTCCTTAACCTTCTTTAAACTTAGATATATGGCTACTATAGGGAAGGTAAAAAAAGTCACCATGGTCAGTAGGGGATATGCTATAAGCCAAAAAATAGATTTCTTTCCAAGACTACCAGACCTATATATTTCCTTAAAAAAGTTTCCTATACCTGAAAAAATCTTGTATATTAAGGAATAGCTTATAAGGGACTTGTTTTTTATATGCTTTACCAAACCTAAAACAAATACCAAGCCCACAGAGGCAAAACCTGCTGTTACAAGCTTAAAGGCCATCTTGTCCATGGCAGTTACATTAACTTCAGATAGGAAGGCTGCATATAAGAATATTATTATTCCACATATTAGTATATTGATGTCAGTAAAAATATAGTCTGTAAATACCATATGAACATCTTGACTTCCTGCCTTTCTGCCTATTGAAGATGACAGAAGGGTAAAGGAAAAAAGTGTTATTAGAAATAGGATAATAGTATTCTTAAGATAGGCACTTCCAATTTCCTTATTTTTAGACCATTCCTGACTATCTGATATATACCTGTCCCTATCATAGGATATATAAAGCTTGTTTTCATTATTTGAAAAAAAGTTCTCAAAATCACTAGATATATAGCTGTTGGCCTCTCCCAGGGAGTAGATCTTATCAGCTTCCATATTGCCATTACCCTCTGCTAGTAAGTAGCCATAGGATTTAAGCATGTCAGCCTTAGACATTTTAGTATTGCTTATAACTATGCCATCGTTTTCCATATAATACTTTATTCCCACATTATCTAGGGATCTTAACCTAGTCTTCATATCAGTTACCTGCAGCCTTATAACCTCTTTTTCCATGGCCTTGTATTTATCAGGATAGTCCTTTTTATAAAGCTCTAGGGTGTCCTCGCTGTTCTTGTCTATGTTTTTCTCCGAATATCTATAGTCCTCGTAGTGGCTACTAGATATATTTATTACATCTAGGGCCTGCACATAGTCTCCATTTTTAATAAATTCCTCACTCTTGTAGTTGTATAGTACTGACAGGTCCCTAATGATCTCATGAAACTTTGATCTATACTCTTGGCTTTCCTCATAGCTGCCTGTATAGAAAAACTCTGATGTCCTATCAGATTCAGTTATAAACATCACAAAACTATTTAATGTCAGTGTAAAACTTATAACTACCACTATAAATAAAAATAGTTTTAAAAAGTTGCTATACTTAAATCTTGTCCACCTTGTATCCAATTCCCCACACCACCTTTAAATATTTGGGTTCCTTAGGGTTTATTTCGATTTTTTCCCTAATCTTTCTTATATGAACTGCAACTGTATTTTCTGCATTATAAGCTTCTTCTTCCCAAACTCTTTCATAAATTTCATCAATTGAAAATACTCTTCCTAAATTCTTCATAAATAGCCTTAGGATCTTATACTGAACTGGAGTTAAGTAGACTTCATCTCCATCTACCTTGATCTGCTTTTTCTCATCATCTAGCTCTAGGCCACCAGTCTTGTAATAATTCTTCTCTATTTCCATACTACCTAAAGATGTATATCTCCTAAGCTGGGACTTAACCCTGGCCAAAAGCTCCAAGGGGTTAAAGGGCTTGGTTATATAGTCATCTGCTCCAATAGTAAGGCCTAAAATCTTATCCGTATCTTCTGATTTAGCTGAAAGCATTATAACAGGTATATTGGCTTCTTCTCTGATTTTCATAGTGGCCTTTATTCCGTCCATCCTAGGCATCATTATATCCATTATAATTAAGTGCATTTCATTTTCCTCTAACTGTTCCAATGCCTCCAGTCCATCCATTGCCTTATACACTTTATAGCCTTCATTCTCTAGATAGATTGTTATGGCATCTAGAATCTCCCTATCATCATCACATACTAATATATTCAAAAGATCACTCCGTTCTATTATTTTGATATAAGTATATCATAAATCTAACTCCTTCTTTCCTATAATACAATATAATACTTAGGATTTATCCCTCTAAATTCTTAATTATTTCTTAAGAGTTAGGGGAGGAATTCTAGGATTTTCTATAAAGCTTTTAACAATCATTCAAGTTCTATTTACTAGGCTAAATTTTTATTGGAATACTTTCCAATTATAAGTGTTTAAGTGTATGTACTAAGGGTATATGATAGAAAGTAAGAAATATTATATATGACAGGGTAAATAATGTACGTTAAGTGTTTGAGAATGGAACGTAGTCTCAAAACGAAAAGCCAAGCTTGCGGTATATTATTGCGTTCACTGCCAACAAAGATTTACTTCTTTCTTGGTGACACTTGTCATATGAGAGGAGTTTTTTTATATGAAAAATAGTAATAAGTTTTCTACTAGGACCATTGCCTATGCTGCTATATTTATAGCTCTTTCTGTTGCTGTAAATACAATGAGAATAGGTAGTGTGAGCTTTGGAGGATTTCCAATTATATTCTCCGGATATGCACTAGGACCTGTACTAGGATTTATAGTGGGCGGGGTTGCAGATCTAGTTGGATTTTTAGTTAGACCTTCTGCTACTGGTGGATTTAACCCACTATTTAGTTTAACTTCTGCCTTAACAGGAGCCATCCCTGTTATAGTTACTAGGGCCTTAGGAGATAGGTACCCTAAATACAAACTTTGGAAGGTTTTTGTAGGTATTCTAGTTGGACAGGTTATTACATCTGTTTTATTGGTTCCTTTATTTATAGCCTTGATTGCTGGAAAAAAGGAACTATTCTATACTTGGGTGGTAAAGGCTGGTACAAAGCAAGCTGTATCTATCCCAATATATGCAGTTTTATTAAATATAATATTTGAGCCTTTAACAAAGGTTATCAAGTTTGATGAAGTTTAAAAGCCAATCTTTTTAGATTGGCTTTTTTTAAGGCTAAAGCCTTTAATTTCTTGAATTTAGGCTGATTTTTATGTAAAATTAGAGTATTAGATAGTCAGTGAAAGGAAGTTTGAAATGTTTAAACCTATTAAAAACACAAGTATTTCTAAAAAGGTAATTGAGCAAATAAAGGGTATGCTTTATGAAGGAACCTTAAAAAAAGGGGATAAACTTCCTTCTGAAAGGCAAATGGCTGAAGGACTAGCTATTAGCCGTTCCTCTGTTAGAGAGGCTTTAAAAGAGCTTGAGATAATGGGGCTAATTGAATCAAGACCTGGCGAGGGTAACTTTGTAAAAGAAAACTTTGAGGATATACTTTATGAGCCCTTCTCAACTATATTTTTACTAAAGGAAAGTAATCCTGAAGAAATTATAGAGCTTAGGAAGGTTATAGAGCAAGGCTGTGCTGCTCTTGCAGGCATGAGAATCAATGAGGAGGATCTCTTGGAAATTGAGGAAATTTTAAGAGAATCGGATCTTAGTGAAGATGAGGAGGAACTTTCTCAGCTGGACGTAAGATTCCACTACAAGATAGCCCAAGCTAGTAAAAATTTCCTGCTACAAAGTATTTTAAACGCTGTTTCCGGTCTTATAGAGGAGTTTATAAAAGATATAAGGACCAATATACTTACAGAGAAAGAGCACAAGGATAACATAAAAAAACAGCATTGGATTATATATGAAATGCTAAGCTTAAATGATCCTAAAAAGGCCGAGGAGGCCATGACCTTCCATCTGGACTATGTAAATTGTCAGATGAAAAAGTCTATGGAAAACAAGGGAAATTAAATAAAGAAACTCTCAAGAGTTTCTTTATTTGTGTCTTTAGGAATTTTAAGTTAGCCCTACTCAATATAATTTCAGCCATTAAAAAAGCCTTGATCCTTGGGATCAAGACTTTTTTAGTTTATCTATTTTTTAAAAAGGAATTATCTAATACTTCCTTCAAAGCATTAGCAGAGTTTTGTAATTTTACTACTTCATCTTCTGCTAGCTCAGGCTTATTGAATCTTTCTACACCATTTCTTCCTACTACTGCAGGAACTCCTAGGTATACATCTTCAACTCCATAATATCCATCTACTAGTGTTGATACTGGCAATACTGCTTTCTCATCATCTAGGATAGCTTCTACAATCTTCTTTATAGCCATTGCTATTGCATAGGATGTTGAACCTTTTCTGTTTATAACTTCATAGGCAGCATTCTTAACATTACTGTGAATTTCATCTTTTATTTCTTCTGTTAATTCACAACCTATTCCCTTAGCATACTGGTCTAGATTGATACCTTGTACTGTTGATAAGCTCCAAGCTGGGAATTCTGTGTCTCCATGTTCTCCCAAGATATAAGTTTGTAAGTCTCTTGGACTTGTACCTAGTTTTAAACTTATTTCATGCTTTAATCTTGAAGTATCTAGTACTGTACCTGAACCTATAACTCTTTCCTTAGGGAAACCTGATAATTCATAGGCTACATATGAAAGTATATCTACAGGATTTGAAACAATTAATAATATGGCATTTGGACTATATTTAGCCACATCTGGTATTATTGATTCAAATATCTTAACATTTTTGTTTACAAGATCAATTCTAGTTTCTCCTGGTTTCTGTGCTGCACCTGCTGTTACTACTACAATATCTGAATCTTTAGTGTCTGGATAATCTCCTGCTACTATATTCATAGGCTTTATAAAATCTGCACAATGTCTAAGGTCTAAAACTTCACCTTCTGTTCTTTTCTTATCAATATCTACTACAACTAATTCTCTTGCAAGTCCTGCCATAGTTAGTGCATATGCTGTTGTTGCCCCAACGGCACCAGCGCCTATGACTGAAATCTTAGTACACTTTTTATTATCCACTTTATATCATCCTTTCAGTATAAACATAATTCGGTATGTTGGTTCGGTGGTTTGTTGGTTTGTTGGTCTGACCACCTGACCATATGATATAATATTTTTTATTCCCTGTCTATAATAGTTATAAAGTTAACAAGGCATTTTATGCTATAATTTATAGTATACTAATTGTCAAGAGGTGATTATATGAAGATTGTAGAAATATTAGATGACAGAGATATTTTTTTAGATTTTCTACTTTTAGGAGATGAGGATCTATCTATGTTAAATAAATATAAAAGTTTAGGTAGGTTTTGGGGTCTTGATCATGGGGGAATAAAGTCTACTGCCCTGGTTTTAGAAAGTAAGGAGGACCAACTAGAGCTTAAGAACCTAGCCACCCTTAAGGAATATCAGTCTAGGGGCTATGGATCCTATCTAGTAAAGGGTCTCTTTTCTATCTATGGCCAGCTAGGATATAAGGAAATGATTGTAGGTACTGGGGAAACCCCTTCCACCTTGAGATTTTATAAGTCCCTAGGCTTTGAGGAATACAAGAGACTGGAAGATTTCTTTACCAAGAACTATCCAGCCATTATAGAGGAGGGAGTTCTCTTAAAAGATATGATCTACCTAAAAAAATCCCTATAAAAATAGAGCCTGGCCTAGGCCAAGCTCTATTTCCTACTTATCTATTCTTCTTATGCTATTAACCATTGCATCCTCGTAACTCTTTACTTCCTTATAGTTTTTCATTCTAATTTTACTTTTATCGTCAAACTGGACATCTGTAGTTCCTGCTACTGACAGGTAGGTATGATTTTTATTGTTGTAATAAAAAAACCTTTCATTTTCTGCCATTCCAGATCTTACATGGTCATTATCTATAAATATAGTAAACACTATCCCAAACCAACTATCAGGCCATAGCTCACTATTGCTTTTTTCTAGAATATTAATGTATTTTCCTTCCTCCCTAACTATCACCTTATCTTCAATTTCTTTTGGTATATCTATAGCATACTTTCCATTACTAAATTTAACTGTCTTTGAATTTTCTATTAACTTAACTTCTTTTTCACCTATGTTTACAAATTTATTTTTTCCATCCCAAGTTAGGGGTATTGAAAGATTCTCTGCTATAAATCTTGTTGGTACATAGGTTACCCCCTTCTTTACATAGGGAGCTATGGGAAGATCTATAGCCTTTCCATCTACCTTGGCCTTTTTACTATCAATATTTAAATCCAGCCTCTTATCTCCCTTTCTTATTACTATAGCCTTGCCCTTAGGTATATATTCAAAGTTAAATCCAAAGCTTTCCCCTACTAGTCTTAAGGGTACAAAAGTATTCCCCTTTATATTCCTAACCTCATACTCATAGGATATTGGATAACCCTTTATGTTTACCATAGTTTCAACTTTCTCTGCTGAAACAGTTACAGGTAAAAATAAAACTAATAATAATAAAACAAAACCGATCCTTCTTCTTTTCATTGTCTTCCTCCTCTTATAGTTTTTTATGCCTACTAATCTAACTATTAGATACCCCTAAAAACTTTTATTATTAATCTTTTATCTTAAGGCTAACTGGTCTTAAGTCCCCCTATAATTATAGCAAGTAGACTTCTATAAGACTATAAAAAAAAAGAGGTGCTAAGCACCTCTTTCCTATTTATCAGCTTTTAAAGCTGCCATTGTTATATAGTTATATGGTTGGTTAAAGTGTGGTAGGAAGAAAAGATCTAGAAGAGCTAGCTTGTCTATTGTTAGACCTTCCTGAACAGCTAGGGAGAACATATGAATTCCCATTGACATATCATGTGTTGATGCCATCTGTGCTCCTACTATTCTACGACTATCTTTCTCGTAAACTATTTTAACCTTTACTTCTGGATTGTTTATTTCCATAAATCCTGCTTTTTGAGTATCTGTATACTCTGTAAATTCAACATCTAGACCCATTTTCTTAGCTCTTTCATAGCTTAGGCCTGTTGAAACCATTTTAAGATCATATATGTTTATACCATTTGAGCCTTGTACACCTTCTGACTCTATATCTGTTCCACAAGCATTGTGAGCTGCTACTATACCACTTCTAACTGCATTTGAAGCTAGGGCTATATAGTTAGTGTCTTGTAGGGCATTGTCATATACTGTTGCACAGTCACCTATAGCGTAAACATCTTTTAGGCTTGTTTCTTGACGTTTGTCTACAAGGTAGGCACCATTTTTGAACTTTTCAAGTTTTCCTTCTCCCAATCCTGTATTTGGTCTAAATCCAATACATAGGATGGCCATATCTGCGTCATACTCACCCTTGTTTGTTACTATTTTCTCTATTCTATCCTTACCTTCAATTCTCTCTACACCTTCATTGAATTGAAGTTTAATTCCATTGTCCTTTAGGTTGTCTTCCATGAATTTTGAGAATTCTGGATCATAGTAGTTAGCCAAGCAAGTTGGAGCCATGTCTATCATAGTTACATTTTTTCCATGTCTTTCAAAGGCTTCTGCTAACTCAACTCCAATGTAACCTGCACCTACAACTGATACATTCTTTATAGTATCATCTGCTAGTTTCTTTATTACCTCTTGAGCATCTTGGTATAGTTTTACCTGCTGAACATTTTCTAGGTCTTTTCCTGGAATGTTTGGAATTATTGGTAGGGATCCTGTTGCTAAAATTAACTTATCATAGGATTCTTCTACCTTAGTGCCATCCTTTAAGCTAGCGTAAACTACCTTATTATCAAAGTCGATTCTTTCTATGTCTGATTCCATATTTACCTTAGCACCTTTTCCCTCTAAAGTTTTTTTATCAGAGTAGAATAATCCATCAGCACCTGAAATTTGTCCTCCAATCCATAGAGCCATTCCACAACCTAAGAAACTTATATTTGAGTTCCTATCAAAAACTACAACTTCATTTCCTTCATAATTATCTAAAATAGTATTTATGGCAGCTGTTCCTGCGTGGTTTGCACCTACTATAACAATTTTACTCATATTGAGCATCCTCCCTTTTTTATCTAACTTTATATTTTATATTTAACTTCTACTTTTTTAGTATGACTTATCTTTGATTCAATTATATCAAATATATACCCTCTTGTAAATTAATTAACTAACTAATTTTTTTCTTATAAAAATACCCTAGTCCCAAGCTCGGGTATCCTCCCTATATCTCATAAAATCTCTGATAAGCTCACTTAAAATATTTTTATATTTTTTATTTAAAATCTACTCTACTAAGCTTAAAGCTATTTAATCTTCTCTTTTAGAAGATTTTTTAACAAGTCTTAAAGAGTCCCTAGGTCTCCCCCAAAGATTTATACCCAGTTTTTTAAAATTATTCTTGCCAAAATAAAAAAATAGAGGATATCCCCTATTTTTTTAAGCTATAATTTAATTTTTTAAGTAATCTCATGTCTTCATCTGTACTTATTCCAGATATAGTTAGCATATGACCTGATATGGCAGCATTTACTCCAGACTGAAAGGCCTTCTCTCCCTTATCTGGCCATTTACCTCTTCCTGCTGCAAACCTTATGTAGGATTCTGGATTTATAAACCTAAAAATAGCAAAGCTTCTTAAGATCTCCTCTTCTTCCAGGGCCTCCAGATCTTCAAATTCAGTGCCTTTTATGGCTGATAAAATATTTATAGGTATAGACTTAACTTCCAAAGCCCTAAGTTCCAGGGCCAAATCTATTCTATCCTCCATAGTTTCACCCATACCTATAAGGCCTCCACTACAGATCTCAAGTCCTGCTTTTTTAGCATCTCTTATGGCCCTTAACTTTTGATCATAAGTATGACTACTACATATATTAGGAAAATAGGACCTGGAGCTTTCTAGATTATTGTGGTATCTAGTAAGTCCAGCCTCCTTTAGCTTTAAAAACTCCTGATAGCTTAAAAGACCATGGGATCCACAAACTAAGGCTTTTCCCTCCCTGCTCATTCTTTTATAAAGCTTAGAGAGCTCCCTTAAGTCCTTAGAGCCTAGCTTTTTACCTGATGTTACTACTGAGGTTCTTTCTATGCCCTCTTCATAGTTCCTCATAATCTCACTGTATAGGTCATCTAGATTTCTCAAGGGATAGGAGTCAATTGGGCTTTTATTAAGCCTTGACTGGGCACAGAATTTACAGTTCTCAGAGCAGGCTCCCATTTTTCCACTTACTATACCGCAAAGGCTAAAACTATCCTTAAAAAACTCCTGCCTTAAAAGATCACTATAGTAAAGGAGCTGGTCTAGGTCTTCCTCCACTAATCTCAAAGCTTCTTCCTTGTCTAGCCTGTGCCCCTCCACTATAGATCTATATAGTTTTTCCATGACTATCAAGACAGATCAAATTTTGACTTTCCAATATAGGAACTATTTTTATGGCCAATAATCCAGCCAAGATCATCTTTAGACTGTCTCCTGGAAGAAAGATAAGACAACCACTTTTTACTACATCTGAAATTCCCATAGGAACTCCCATTATATGATTTAAACTGTAGTACATATAGGGAAGTCCAAATACATAAATTACCAAAGACCCTAGTATACTTCCAAGCCATACCTTTTTTCTAGAAAAACCCTTATTGTAGGTGATTTTTCCTATTATGTAAGATGCCACTATAAAACCTATTAAAAATCCAAAGGTTGGTCCTGCTGCTATATGCAAACCACCTTGAAAACCTGCAAAAATAGGCAGGCCTATTAGACCTAGAATTACATAAACTAACTGAGATAGAGGTCCTAACTTGGGACCTAGTATTAGTCCAGATAAGACTACAAATAAGCTTTGAACAGTTATTGGTACCTGGCCTATTGGTATTGTAATCATAGCTCCAACTGATGTTAATGCTGTAAATAATCCAACTAATGATATTTCCTTGGCTGATAACTTCACACTATTCCTCCTCGTTAACTCTTTATTTTTTTATAGTTTACAATAGTATTATAGGCAGATTAAACCCTATTGTCAACCTTGTATTATATTCTAGTTAACAAGGCCTAAAAAATAGAAGCCTAGGCTTCTATAATCTAATTAAGTGAGCTTTAAAAAACTCTAGCTCTTCTATATTGTGACTGGACATAAGGACTGTTTTCCCCCTTAGTTTTTCCCTAACCAAAGTCATGGCCTTAAGATTGGTCTCCCTGTCCATATCCTTAAAGGGCTCATCTAAAACATATAGGTCCCTATCTAAGCTTATTGCCCTAAGAATAGCCACCCTTCTTTTCATACCGCCACTTAGGTCAGCTACCTTTTTATTAGCCAGGCCTTCCAGGTCTAAAAATTTCAAGTCCTGATCTATCTCTTCCTTGGGCCTATTGGATACAAAGCTGATATTTTCATATATACTTCTATTTTCAAGTAGTCTGTTTTCTTGAAAGACTGCCGACCTACTACTTACCTGGTCTACCTGACCATCATAGTCTTCTAGGCCAAGAACTATTCTTAATAGGCTGGTCTTACCAATCCCTGACCTACCCATAATTATATTAAACTCTCCTTTTTTAAGATCCAGGTCCAGGTCCTTAAAGATGACCTTTTCCCCATAAGATTTATTAAGTCCCCTAATTTTAATAGTCATTTTAATCTCTTCTCCTTAAGCAGCATTCTATTATTAAGAAAAATACTTTTGAAAGCCCTACAATAACCAAGGTCCAAGCCATTAATTCATCAGTATTTAGATAGAGCTTGGAGTAGTAAATATTTTCACCTATGGATTTTTCTGCCATGGCTAGAACCTCTGCTGATACTCCAGACTTCATTGCCAGGCCTGTAGATACTAATATAGCTGGTTTTAAATAGAGCTTAAGGCTTTCCAGGTAGATTTCCTTAAAAACCTTGGATGGTTCTACAGCAAAAACCTCTGCCATCTCCAAAAGTTCTAAATCACTATTTATAAAAGCCTCATAGGCTGAATAGTATATATTGCTTACCAGGGTCAGGGCTACCAGAAAGAGCGATAGGTATTTTGACCTTATCCATACTAAAAGAATTATAGTTAAGGAGGCTACAGGACTAGCCTTCAATAGATCTAAGGGAACTAAAATTAGTTCCCTTAGAATAGTAGACTTAAAACTTAAGTAGGCCAAAACCAGGCCTGAAACTATGGCTAGTAAGAATCCCAAGGCTATTTTAAGTATGGAATTAGCTATACTAGACCAAAAATCTCCCTGGCCCATCATGGTT
>JASLIL010000010.1 GCA_030152145.1 Tissierellales bacterium | reverse complement strand
GACCATTTACAACAAGATGGGGCTAAGGTCATCATCAACAGCTGAGTTAGAGTTTAAAAATGTAAGAGTTCCTAAGGAGAATCAATTAGGACCTTTAGGTAAAGGCTTTAATATAGCTATGAATACCTTAAATGGAGGAAGGATTGGAATAGCCTCTCAATCTTTAGGAATTGCTCAAGGAGCATACGAGGAAGCCTTAGAACAGGCTAAAAATAGATACCAATTTGGAAAACCTATAGCAGCTCAACAAGTTATCGCTTTTAAACTTGCAGACATGGCTACAGAGATTAGAGCTGCGAGACTTATGACTTACACAGCAGCCATGATGAAGGATCAAGGGGTAGATTTTACCTATCAAGCAGCCATGGCAAAACTATATGCATCTGAAGCATTAGCCTATGTAGTAGACGAGGCCTTACAGATATTTGGAGGTTCAGGATATATTAAGGGGCTACCAATAGAGAGAATGTATAGAGATGCCAGAGTTACAAGAATTTATGAAGGAACTTCTGAGGTACAAAAGATAGTTATTGCCAATAGTTTAATTGGAAGATTAGAAAGAGGCAATAAAGAGGAAGGAAAGAAAGAAAAAACTGTTAGGAAATATACAGGAGAAAGAAAACAAATAATAATTAATAGCGGTAGCCCTGAGGAAAGGGTGGACCAATTATTTAAACATATAGATAAAAATAGCTTAAGAGGAAAAGAAATAGATATAAATGGATCCCTACTTGATGCAGACAAGGTAGTAGCCTTTGGACAAGGTGTTGACAAGGCAGAGGATATGAAGATATTTGAAGATTTAGCCAATAGTATGGGGGCTGTCTTAAGTGCTACTAGGCCTATAGCAGAAGAAAGAAAATGGCTGGACCTAACAAGATACTTAGGCTTATCAGGACAAAAGTTTAAAGGAAGTATCTATTTAGGGGCAGGAATATCAGGCCAAGTTCAACACTTAATAGGAATAAAAGATGCAGAGACTATAATAGTTATCAACAATGATCCTAATGCTCCATTTTTTGCCCAGGCAGACTATGGAATAGTAGGAGATTTAAATGAAATAGTACCAATAATTATTGATAGATTGAAAGAGTAAGAAAATAGGAGGAAAAAATGAAGAATATTTTATTAGAACAAAAAGATGGAGTAGCTACTATAACTATTAACAGACCTAAATCATTGAATGCCTTAAACTCAGAAACATTAAATGAATTAAGAGACTTAGTCCTTAAAATTGAAGAGGACGATACAGTAAGGGCTGTTATTCTTACAGGTAGTGGGGAAAAAGCTTTTGTTGCTGGAGCGGATATTTCAGAAATGGTCTCCTTAGACTCGGTAGAAGGATATGAATTTGGAAAAGTTGGTCAAAGAGTTTTTGACTTAATAGAGCATAGTAAGAAACCTTATATAGCAGCAGTTAATGGATTTGCACTAGGTGGAGGATGTGAATTAGCCCTATCATGTGATATAAGAATAGCCTCTACAAATGCTAAGTTTGCCATTCCAGAGGTAACCTTAGGTGTAATACCTGGTTTTGGAGGAACTCAAAGGTTAACAAAAACCGTTGGGTTAGGTAAGGCTAAGGAAATGTTAGTTACTGGGGCTATGATAGATAGTGAAGAAGCTGAGAAGTGGGGATTAGTTAATAAAGTAGTAGATCAGGCTGATTTAATAGATAGCTGTTATGAAATAACAGATAAGATAGTTAAGAATAGTGCCTATGCTATTGCATCAGGTCTACAAGCTATGAATTTAGCAAGAGAAGTAAAACAAGATGATGGATTAGAAATGGAAGGCTTGTTATTTGGAAAGACTTTTGGTTATCCAGATCAAAAAGAAGGTATGACAGCTTTTTTAGAGAAGAGAAGGGCTGATTTTAAGTAAAGGAATTTTATAAATAGGGGGAAGGTTAAATGAATAATAGAGAAGTAGTAATAGTGAGTTATGCAAGAACTCCTTTTGGTAGGTTAAATGGAGGATTGAAAAAATTTACAGCTCCAGAATTAGGAGGATTTGCTATCAAGGGAGCCCTTGAAAAAATAAATTTAGATCCGGCAAAGGTAGATTATGCTTATATGGGCCAGGTTCTTCAAGGTGGAAATGGACAAATACCATCTAGACAAGCTACAAGAAATGCGGGTATACCTTGGGAAACGCCTTCTATTTTAGTAAACAAGGTTTGTTCTTCAGGAATAATTGCTATTTTTGAAGGTTTTATGAGAATTAAAATGGGTTATAGCAATATAGTTGTAGCAGGTGGTATGGAGAGTATGACCAATGCACCTTATTTCACAAAAGAACACAGGTCAGGTGCCAGAATGGGGGATACTAAATTAGTTGACTTGATGATTCATGACGGCTTATGGTGTCCTTTCTATGATCGTCATATGGCTGTTCACGGAAGTGAAGTAAGTAAGGAGCTTAATGTAAGCAGAGAAGAACAAGATGAATTTGCTTATAGGAGTCAGAAATTAGCTGTTAAAGCTATGGACCAAGGTCTATTAGATGGGCAAATAGTTCCAGTAGAAGTAAAGGATAGAAAGGGACAGCTTACTCTAATAGAAAGTGACGAAGGGCCAAGAAGAAATGCTAGTTTAGAAGATATGGCAAAACTTCCTCCAGTTTTTACAAAAGATGGATGGGTTACAGCAGGAAACGCACCTGGTGTAAATGACGGAGCGGCTGCCTTAGTTTTAATGGACAGGGAAACAGCAGAGTCTATGGGATTAGAAATTTTAGCTACAATTGTAGACCATGCAGAAGTAAGTGCGGAAGCTAAATATATTGCTACAGTACCAGGCTTATCCACCAAAAAATTATTAGAAAGAAATGAACTATCAGTAGATGATATATCCTTCTTTGAAGTCAATGAGGCTTTTGCGGCAGTTCCTTTAGTAAGTCAGGGAATAGCTGGCTATGATTTAGAGAAAACTAATATATACGGTGGGGCAGTAGCCTTCGGACATCCTATTGGTGCAACAGGAGCAAGAATAGTTATGAACTTAATTGAAATATTAAGAGACCATGAAGGTGGTTATGGAGTAGCTGCTATTTGTAGTGGAGCAGCTCAAGGTGATGCTATGTTAATTAAGGTGGAAAAATAAATAGAGGAAGGGAGAAAGACATATGGAAATTAAAAAGGTAATGGTAGTTGGTGCAGGTCAAATGGGAGGCGGAATAGCCCAAGTAATGGCCCAAGCAGGATTAGAGGTATATCTAAATGACTACAAGGAAGAAAGTATTGGTGCAAGAATAGATTTTATAGAGAAACTTTTGACTAGAGATGTAGAAAAGGGAAGAAAGACAGAAGATGAAAAGACAAAGGTTTTAGAACTAATAAAACCAGCTCCTAGTTTAGATGTAGCAAAAGATTGTGACATAGTAGTAGAGGCTATTGTAGAAAATATAGAGGTAAAAGGAGAGCTTTTCAAGAAGTTAGATGAAATAACCAAGGATTCATGTATCTTAGCTACCAACACATCTTCTTTACCAATTACAGAATTAGCAGCCTTTACTAATAGGCCAGAGAAATTTATAGGTATGCACTTTATGAATCCAGTTCCTGTAATGACTTTAGTAGAAATTATAAGAGGAATAGCTACATCTGATGAAACTTACCAAGCGATTCATGATTTGACCTTAAAAATAGATAAACATCCTGTAATGGTAGAAGACGTACCAGGATTTGTCTCTAACAGAGTTTTACAGGTTATGATCAATGAGGCAATAAGCTGTGTAGACCACGGTGTGGCAACAGTTGAAGGTATAGATGAAATTATGAAGAGAGGAATGGCTCACCCTATGGGACCTTTAGAGCTAGCTGACTTTATTGGTCTGGATACAGTTTTATCTATTTTAGAAATCATGTATGAAGGCTATGGAGATACGAAATATGCTCCGTCACCACTTTTAAGAAACTATGTGAAAGCAGGATGGTTAGGTAAGAAGAGTGGTAGAGGATTTTATAAATATGACTAATATAAACAACTAATATACTTTAATATACTTGTACAAAAGACTTTCCTTGGAGAAAGTCTTTTGTCTTACATAAAAACTTCATAATTGATTGTTAACCTATCTATAGATAGAAATTATTATAGAAAGTAGAGAATATAAAATGAATGTGATTAATTTTTTAGTTCCAGGTCTAGTTGGTGGTGCCATAGGTTATTTTACTAATTGGCTAGCTATTAAAATGTTATTTAGACCTTATGAAGCCAAGCATGTATTTGGTAGAAAAATACCTTTTACACCAGGCTTGATCCCTAAAGAACATGATAGGATAGCTAAAAGCGTAGGTAGAACAATAGAAGACTATTTATTATCTCCTCAAGCTATTAAGAAATCCTACCAAGATAGAAAATTGAATGAAACAATAGATGAAGAGATAAGAAAAAAATATAGGGCAATATTATATGAAGACTATAGTTTAGGAGATATCTTAGATAGATTTGATGGTATTATTGATAGGCAAGAAATAAAGAAGGATGGATTTAAACTTTTATCCGAAGGAGACCTTGTAAAAAAACTTTTATCTAGAGTTAAGTCTCTTATTAAAAATTATGCGAAGGAAGAGGACTATAAAAGCTTAAGTATTTATCTTGAAAAACTCTTACTATCTGATCAAGGATTAAATTTTATAGCTGAATTAATAGAAGGAATTACTCCAGACAATTTAGACTTAGCTAT